>JAPLCP010000127.1 GCA_026392155.1 Armatimonadota bacterium
TGCCAAGGCGCACCGAGTCTTCTGAGAGGGGGCCGGGGGCGCTCCACGCGGCGGCATCGTAGACATCCATATCGGGGATGAGGCCTTCGCGCAGGCACTGGACGAGGCGGTAGTTCATCATGAAGTCCATCCCGCCGTGGCCGCCGGTCTCTAGCGCTTTTGCACCCAGCTCTTTCCACAGAGGGGAGCCAAACTCTTCTTTAATCGTCTCTAGATCTGCCCAAGCGCCATGGTGTGGCTTCTTTGGGTCAAGCTCTAGAAAGACGCCGGCAGGGTAGTCGCGGATAGCGCCTTTGGAGCCCTGGAGCAGTGTCCCGCGGCTGTAGGGGCGTGGCGTTACGACATCATGCTGGAGCATGATCGTGCGGCCTTTGGCGGTTTGGATTAGGCTGGTGTTCATGTCGCCCGCTTTGTAAACTTCGCTGCGCTTGGCGTTGTCCTCCTCGATAATCACATCGCGCGTCTCGGAGAGGCTAGCCTCGTTACTACTCATCGAGATCAGGCGTGTGAACCGGTCGCCCCGGTGAATTCCCATTGCCTGCGCAACCGGGCCGAGGCCGTGAGTGGGGTAGAAGTTACCATCGCTGGTCTTGTGGGGCTCGCGCCGCCAGAGTCCCTCACTCTGGTCGGAGAGGAGTAAGTGACGTAGGTCGTGGATGTAGGCCGCCTCGCCGTGCGTGAGAGTTCCGAGCTTGCCAAGCTGGGCTAAGTGGACCATCATCAGCTCAAGCTCGCCGTAGCAGCAGTTCTCCAGCTGGACGCAGTGCCTCCGCGTCCGCTCACTTGTCTCCACCATCGCCCAGCAGTCGTCAATGGTGACAGCGGCAGGTACTTCCACGGCGGCGTGAAGCCCCGCCTCCATCGCGGCGACGGCATACGGGACGTGCTGTTGCCAAGGAGTCGCGATATAGGCCAGATCCGTGGTATCAGGATTCAGCACCTGGCGCACATCGCCCCCCACAACAATCTTGGGCTCCGGCTTCTCTTTTTGAACGACCGCCGCCGCCGCTTTCTGTGCCGCTTCCTCGCTCACATCAAAAACGGAGACGATCTCCACGCCCGCAACGGCGAGGAGCTCACCCAGCATCCCACGTCCGCGCCCGCCACAGCCCAACAACGCCACCCGCACGGTCTCGCGCGGGGCAAAGGCCACGCCGCGCATCGTCTGAATCGTTGACATGCGAGGATTTTACCAGAGTCAGGTACAATTCCGCCCATGACAGAGTTTGCCTATCCGCAGCGTATTGCTGGCCTTCGAGCACGGTTTGATCTAGAGGCGGAGAAACTTCGGGGCATTGATGCCTTGATTGTCTCCCATATGGAAAATGTCCGCTACTTGACGGGTTTTTCAGGCTCCAATGGCCTGGTGGTGCTGACGAAAAATAAGGCGCTATTTTATACCGACGGACGCTACGGAACCCAGGCCGCCAGAGAGGTACCGGGTTTTGAGCGCATTGTCTTGCCTGCGGGAAGCATTCTGTTGATCGCGGCAGGGGAGTGGCTCCGTGACAATCACGGCACCGGGATTGACTACATTGGCTTTGAAGCCGATCATATTCCCTACAGTGCGTATCTCACGCTGGAGCAGACTCTCGACCCAGATAACCGTGCGCAGCAGGCTGTTTTCGCCCGCTCCGGCGATGTTGAGGCGATTCGTGCGATTAAAGATGCGAGCGAGATCGCTAAAATTCAAGCGGCCTGCCAGCTCGCCGATGCCTGCTTTGAGCACCTCTGCGGCTTCATAAAACCCGGAATGACCGAGGCGCAGGTGGCATGGGAGCTGGAGTCGTATTTTCGGACGCACGGGGCGCAGAAGCTCAGCTTTGACCCGATTGTGGGCAGCGGCCCCAATGCGGCGCTGATCCATGGGCGGGCAGGGGAGCGCATGCTAGGCTCGTCGGGCGGGCCAGAGTTTGTGCTGATGGACTTTGGCTGCGTGCTCAACGGCTACTGCTCCGACATCACGCGCACCGTGGTGATTGGGGGGGAGCCGACGGAAAAAATGCGCCACATCTACGACTCTGTTCTGGCGGCTCAGCTTGCGGCACTTGCGGCCATCAAGCCCGGTGTGGAAGGCAAGAGTGTGGACACGCTTGCACGAGAGATGCTGAAAAACGCGGGCTATAGTGAGATGCCCCACGGTCTTGGGCATGGCTTGGGGCGTGTGGTGCATGATCTGCCCCTGCCAACATTCTCCCCAAAAGCCACGGTGACCCTGGCAGAGGGCATGGTGGCGACGGTCGAGCCAGGGGTCTACATCGAGGGCTTGGGCGGCGTGCGGATTGAAGACGATGTGCTGGTGACGAGTACGGGGTGTCAGCGCCTGACGGTCTCGTCTAAGGAACTCAGAGTGGTTGGGAACTAATCGCCTGGCTACATTGTAACGAGTGTGGAAGATTTTCTAAAGACTGTTTGGAGGAAGTTAAAATGAGTGCAGCAGCAGCGGTTACATCCGCCGATTTTGAGACAACGGTTCTGAAGGCCACTGTCCCCGTCCTAGTTGATTTTTGGGCTCCCTGGTGTGGCCCGTGTCGCCGTATCGCCCCTGAGCTTGATGCCGTCGCGGAGCAGCTTGGCGAGACGGTCAAGATTGTGAAGCTCAACGTGGACGAAGAGCCTGAGCTGGCGGGCCAGTACGGCATTCAGAGCATCCCGGCGCTGCTGATCTTCAAAGATGGTAAGCAAGTAGATGGGATGGTCGGGCTCGCTCCCCGCCAGGTAATTGCGGAGAAGCTCACCGCGCATATCTAGTTTGCTGCGTTGAAAACCAGAAAGCTCGTGTTGCTGTGCGACACGAGCTTTTTGCGTTAAAAATCCATGAATGCGAAGCGCGTCGTGCAGCGATATAACAGCCTGTGCGAATTCTTATGGTGGAAGATGAGGCTCCGATTGCGTCCGTGGTAAAGCGGGGGCTGGAGCGGGCCGGGTACCAAGTCGAGGTTGCCGACGAGGGACTGGCAGGTTGGGAGCTGGCCAAAGAGGGCGGCTACTCGCTTATCCTACTGGACTTAATGCTACCGGGCCTCGATGGTCTGGAGATCTGCCGTCGCCTCCGGGCACGTCGCGATCGCACGCCCATTCTGATGCTCACGGCCCGTGACGCGGTCTCGGAGCGTGTGAAAGGACTGGAAGCGGGAGCAGACGATTATTTACCCAAGCCCTTTGCCTTCGAGGAGCTACTGGCCCGTGTGCGTGCGCTACTCCGCCGCGAAGGCGTCAATAAGAGCAGCATTATCCAAATCCGCGACTTAGAGATTGACACCACGGCACGACGCGTGCTCCGTGACGGCGAGGAGCTGCCTCTCACGCCGCGTGAGTATAGCCTTCTGGAGGCTCTTGCGAAAAACGAAGGCCGCACCCTGACACGCGAGCTGGTTCTGGAGCGCGTCTGGGATGACGAAGGCCGGACGGGCTCGAACACCGTAGATGTCTATATCACGATGCTCCGGCGCAAGATAGATGCAGATGCAAGTGTTAAGCTGATTCATACGGTACATGGAGTTGGCTATGTCCTGCGCCGCCCGATTGAGGGTGAAGAAAAAGGGGAAGAGGGAAAGATATGAGTGTCCGCCTCCGGCTCACCTTGCTGAATATGTTGGTGTTTGCGCTGGCCCTAGGTTCTTTTGGTGCAATGGTTCGTGTCCAGGTTCAAGCAAAACTGATAGAATCCATTGACTATCAGCTCTATCATGAGCGTACGAACCGCATAGGACGACGGTCTAGCAACGGCTTTACACTCGAGGAGCTGCGAGAGAGGTTTGCCGAAGCTCGCTCGTATGATGCAGAGATGCCCACCTGGACTTTTTATCTCGCAACAGGGACGAACGCACTCGATGGAACGACCCCACTTCTCGATACGGCGAGCTTCAAAAAGTGTGTCGAAACAGGAAAGCCCATCTGGAACACGCGAGGAAATCGCCGGATTGCGACCTTCAAGACGAAGACATCAAGTGGGCCGGATATCTATGGCCAGCGCTCCGAGTCACTAGCTCCCATGAACAGTGAGCTAACTCGCCTGAACCGGACGATGATGACGATGATTCCGATTGCACTTCTCATTGCGGGAGCAGCAGGGATGTTCTTGACAGGGCGAGCACTGGCACCGGTGCGGCAGATCACGGAGGCGGCGGGGCGAATTGGGGTTGAGGATCTCTCGGAGCGGATGCCGGTACGTGGTAAAGATGAGTTCGCACGCCTCTCGCAGACTTTCAATGGAATGCTGGGGCGCCTAGAAGCTTCGTTTGATCGCCAGAAGCGCTTTGTCGCCGATGCCTCGCACGAGCTAAAGACACCGCTGACGGTGATCAAGGCAAACTCTAGCCTCGCGCTTGCGGATCCGGATCTTACCCCAGACTACCGCGAGACACTTGTTGAGATTGATCGCGCTGCCGACCGAACCAGCCGTATCGTGCAAGACTTACTCTTGCTGGCGCGCACGGATCATGCACAGCTCTCGCTAAAAGAGTCTGAAGTCTCTCTGGCGGTGCTTTTCCAAGAAGTGGTCTCGGAGGCGAAAAAGCTCCACCCGATGGGGGCCACTATGGAGGTCCAGGTTGCGCAGGAGTCGGTCTGGGGAGATTCGCACTTGCTGCATCGCTTACTGCTGAACCTACTAGACAATGCCTTGCGCCATACCCCCGCCGATGGGAAAGTCCGTATCGTTGCTCAACCGAGTGGCTTTACCGTCACCGACACAGGGGAGGGGGTCTCACCGGAGCATCTTGCACACCTCGGGGAGCGCTTCTACCGAGTAGACAGCGCCCGCGCCAGGCGGGGCGGGGGGACGGGCCTAGGTCTGGCGATCTCGCGCGCGATTGCGGAAGCGCATGGGGGAACTCTCCTCCTTGAGAGCGAGCAGGGTAAAGGGACAACCGTAAGGGTCACCCTCGCGGCTCCCACCCGCGCCTAGTTCAGGGCTGTGCGCCGGGTGAGGCTCGGAGCTGTCTCCGGGTGCCAGGCTACCAAGGAGCGGCGAACACGCTCGCGGCCACGCGAGAGGCGCGAGCGCACCGTTCCGACCGGAATGGCTAAGTCTTCCGCGATCTCCTGGTAGGCCATGCCCTGCAAGTCTGCCATCGCCACAACGCGCCGGTACTCTTCAGGGAGCGTGCGAACGGCCTGGAGCAGTGCGGCCCCCTCCAACTGGGAGAGTACCTGGCGCTCTGGTGAGGCATTGGGTGCTGTGGGCTGCTCGATAGCAGTGCCGTCGGCGTTTTCCAAGGATATCTGGCGCGGCTCACGGGACTTCTTACGGTACATGTTGTAGAAAAGATTCCGCATAATGGTATGGAGCCAGGCACGGGGGCTCCCATCCGAGCGGTAGGTATCGAACCGGTCGTAGGCACGCAGCAGTGTCTCCTGCACGAGATCCTCAGCGTCTGAGGCGCTCCGGGTGAGAGCCATCGCGGGGCCGTAGAGAGAGGGTTCGTGGGGGAGGATCACCTTTTCGAAAATCTGTGTTTGTGTTTCACTTTTCATTGTTTTACTCTTATTGACTAAATTCGTTTTTTGGTCAGTGGGTTCCAAAAATTTCTAGCGCTTCCGAATCCCGTGAAGCAGAAAGTCTAGCATCGCATTTGCTTGAGCTTCCAGCCCTTTACGACAAGACGGGCTTGCATGACAGGGGTTGAGATAGGGCGGGAAGAAAGGCACCATGGCTAGTAAGAAGTGCGAGGCCGCCTCGGCGGGTGTGCTTGGTAGCTCGAAATCTCCTTCGGTGAGTACCTGAGTGAGGAGGGAAAGCTGTGCCTCACGCTCGGGCTGACCACACTGCATCAGGCGCGGAGAGAGCAGCTCGTTGACAAGCTCGGTGCCATGAACCGTCACTTGCGCCACATCGTGAACCGAGAGAATCGCCGCCAAGAGCATCCGCCTCAGCTTCTCTTCGGGCGAGGCAAGTGAGGCGGCAATGGCTCGCATCTGATCGGTGACATTGCGCTTGACATCGCGGGCTAGTGTGAGGAGGAGTGCTTCCTTGGTCTCAAAGTGCAGATAGACCGATCCCTTGCCAATCCCCGCATCCGCAGCAATCTCGTCGATGGTAGTTTTTTTGAAACCATAGTACAAAAAACGCTTACGGGCGGCCTCTAAGATAGCCCGCCGCGTCTCGTCTCCACCACTGCAGTTGTTCTCTTTACTTCCCATATTGACTGGAATCGTCTTCTGGTCATAAGTTTATCGCAGGCATGTCAGTAATGCAAGTCCCCCCAGAAAGTGAGTGGCTCGTAGAAGAGCGTGTGAGAACATTGACGAAAGTGCCTCTAAGCGGCTATACTCCACCCGATTTGACGAAGGATCTCGTAGAGAAAAGCAACGCTCGTGAGGACGTAATCCTGGCCTGGCGCATCCACCGACTGCGGGAGGAGCCGCAGAAGATTGGGCTGGTCGCACTGGGCTACGGGCTGGCGTTCGCGTTCTGGCGGCTTGCCTTTCCCTACCCACTGGGGCTGTTTCTTCCCATCGTGGCTCTCACGGGAGCGATGGCGGAGTATCTTTTCCCGGTGGACTACAAGCTCACCAAAACCGGTGCGTTCTGCTCCTGTGGCCCGGCGATCAAGCTCGAAATAGCCTGGAGCGATGTGCGGCGGGCGATGGTGGGAAAAGAGGGCATCTATCTCTCGACCCTAAAGATCCCCTCGCGCCTCGACTCCTTCCGGGGGATTCGCCTGCGCTTCTCCGCAGATAACGAGCAGCAAGTTCGCCAGTCGGTTAAGGCGCTGCTGCCGCAGGATGAGGTGAAAGCATGAGCCTCGCGCACTGGAATGAGCCGCTTCCCGAGGCGGAGCGGGAGGCACTTCTTGAAAAAATTTCCACGCAAGTGGTCAAGCGCGGGCTGAGTGTTCCCGCCATTATCGCCCTGGAGATGCACCGCCCCATGGCCTTTATGCTCTCCCAGAGCCTGATCGCACTCACACCACTCTTCGGCCCGCTGGTCGGGCTGAACCGGATGCAGGTATTTGGGCGCTTGCTGGCAGAGCCTGGCGGCGTCGAAGCTCTCATCCGTCGCATTGAGGATAAAACTATATGAACCACGCAACCTGGCCTGCCCTGATCCTGTTGCTGACGATGTCTATTGTCATCGTCGTGACCGTGGTCTCGGCCCAGCAAGGAAAACAGTACTTCATCCGGCGCATTCCGGGGCTTTCAGCCATTGACGAAGCCGTGGGACGCGCTGTCGAGATGGGGCGCGGGATCCTTCTCTCCACTGGTCTCTCCGATGGCATTGACATCATCACGCTCCAAGCGCTAGCCATCTGTGCCAACGTGGCATCGTCGGCGGCGCGCTACGGCACTCGGGTGCAGATGCCGGTCTACAACTCCGCCATGCTCCCCATCGCGGAAGACACGATCTCCAATGCCTACAACCAAGCGGGGCGTGGGGATGCTTACTCTCCCGATGATGTGCGCTACCTGTCCAACCAGCAGTTTGCCTACGCCGCCGGTGTGGCTGGGATGATCCAGCGCGAAAAATTTGCTGCGACGTTTCTTTTTGGGACGTTCTTTGCCGAGTCGCTGATCATGGCGGAGAACGCCAACATGGTCGGAGCGATCCAGGTGGCGGGAACCCCGAGTACCACGCAAGTTCCGTTCTTTATCGCCGCCTGTGACTACGTGATTATCGGTGATGAGTACTACGCCGCGACCGCCTATCTCACGCGCCAGCCGACTCTCATGGGCTCGATTGTCGCACAAGACCGGGTCAAGATCGGGATTCTCGCGATGGTCGTTGTGGGGGCACTCTGCACCACGTTTGTGAACCCGAACCTGTTTAAGAACCTACTCGCCGACCAGAGCGTTCCGATTGGCGAGCTGATGCAAGGGCCGAAAGAGGAGGGCAAGTAGATGGGAATGATCTTTGTAGGGCTGCTGATCGGGATCGTAATCCTCTTTGTGCTCACCCTGGTGCCCAATCGGCTCCGCAAACCCCTGATTGTCCTCGTTACCTTTCTCTCGGGCTGCTTCTATGCCGTGGAGTTTTTCTACCCCACGCACGCCGTCGTTGCCAATAAGCAAGACCTGATTAAGAAATACGGCGCACCAACACAGACCGCGCCTGATTTCGCCGCCGAGGCCCAGAAAGCGGGCAAGGCGCTTGACCCCGAAGCGATCAAAAAACTCCAGGAGCTCTCGCCGGAAGATGCACAGCTTGCGCTCAAAGCGGCTCTGGAGGCGACAACGCCCGACAAGCCCTTCGGCCCCGAGGCGGCGGAGAAGCTCGTCACCCAAGAGAACTTCCTGACCCCAAAGTTTAAGGATGTCTCGGACTGGGCGCTGGTTCTCCAAGCCTTTGCGATTGGACTGGGGATCTACTCGCTCATGTCGGTGCACCTGCGCAATATCGCCATGAAGCGTGCAGGCTGGGGTAACTCTGCGACCCTGATTGCAGCGATCTTCCTGATGGCCTTTGCCCATATCGGGAAAGAGTACAGCAGTAAGGGAGGCTGGCTAGAGACTCTGGACAGTCTGCTCTACAACGGGCTGATGAAGAACCTGGATGCGACCATGTTCTCCATTATCGCGTTCTATATTGTCTCGGCAGCCTACCGTGCGTTCCGCGTCCGCTCCATTGAGGCGACGATTCTTCTGGTGGCCGCTGCGCTGGTGATGCTGGGCAATGTCCCGATTGGCCAGGCCCTCACCAACTGGCTCCCCAATGGCAAGACTGATGTACTAGGCAACCTGCGCCTGGAAAATATCGGGCAGTGGATTCTGAAGAAAGCCAGCAACCCTGCGACCATGGCCATTGACTTTGGCCTTGCCGTCGGCGCCCTGGCGACATCGCTGCGACTCTGGCTCTCGCTGGAGCGTGGCTCCTACTTCGAGGAGGAACTGTAAGCATGAATATCCTCAACAACCTCGACCGGCGGATGCTCTATCTGCTCCTCGCGATTGTGATTGCGATCCCGCTGCTCTTTCCCATCGTGACCAAACCGCTCCCCAAGCCCGCAATCACGGGCTTTACCCAGAGCTACTACGACACGATCGAGAAAGTGGCCGCAGACCCCGTTGCCAAGAACAAGATCGTGATTGTCTCTTGCAACTTTGCGGCAGGGACGCTGGCGGAGAATCTCTCACAGTGCGAGGCCACGGTGCGGCACCTGATGATGCGCAAGCTCAAGTTCGCCATCTTTGGCTTTAGTGACCCGCAGGGCCGTGAGCTGGGTCAGCAGGTGGTAGATAAGCTTGCCAAAGAGTACGACTACCAGTATGGCCGCGACTATGTCAACTGGGGCTACCGACCCGCCGGGGCTGCCGTTGCGCTTCTTAAGACAGCGGTTAATGATCTCCCCGGCGCGATGGGCAAAGACATCAAAGGAACGGCGATCAGCCAGGTTGCCTGCATGCAAGGCATCAAGAGTGTCAACGATGTTTCCCTGATCTGTGAGTTCGCTGCCTCAGCCACTCTTCCTGTCTGGATTCAGTTCTACCAGCGTGCCGGAAAAGCACCGATCCCGACACTCTATGGCCCGACCTCGGTGATGGCGACGGAAGCGGTGAACTATGTCGAGTCTGGGCAGCTTCAGGGAATGCTGATTGGTCTCAAGGGAGCAAGCGAGTACGAGCTGCTCCTGCAAAAAGAAGGCTTCGCATCGTCGGCCTCGGCCTCGCTCTCGCTCTCGCACTTGCTGATCGTGGTGCTGATCGTGCTGGGAAATATTGGAATGTTTGTGGAGCGCAAGCAGCGCGCTGCCGCCGAGGGAGGACGCTAACCATGTCTGAGGGAATGCTGAAAACCATTGTCGTGCTCCTCGGGGTGCTGACAACGCTGGGAATCTACTCGGTTCTCTATAAAGAAAATAAAGTCTTCCGCTTCTTTGAGCACTTGTATCTCGGGCTTGCGGGTGGCTATGCCATCGCGGCAAACTGGAACGATGTGCTCAAGACCAACTGGTGGGAGCCGATGGTCAACGACGGCAAGTGGTGGCTGATCTTACTACTCCCCGCCGGGTCGCTGTTCTACTTTATCTACTCGAAGAAGAACGGCTGGATGGCACGCCTGATCTTCGGTCTGTTTATCGGTCTCGCCGCCGGACAGCAGTTCCAGGGCTTTGCGGGCGACTACTGGCCCAAGATCCAGACGGCTGCGACCAAGACACTCTGGGTAGATTCGACGAAGATCAACCAAGAGTACCCCATCGCTTCCTACGCCACGGTGCTCAACAACTGGCTCTTCATGGCGATCCTGACGGCGGTGATGGTCTACTTCTTCTTCTCGTTTGAGCAGAAAAGTACCGGAGCCATCAGTAAAGTCTCCAAGTTCGGGCGCTACGCCATGATGATCGCCTTTGGCGCGATGTTTGGAAACACGATCATGGCCCGTATGGCGCTTCTCATTGGGCGTATCTACTTCCTGATCCACGCTCCCGAGGCGATGAGCAGTAGCGGGCCGTAGCCTCCTCACCAGGGAAAAGAAAGAGCGCCTCTGACCAGAGGCGCTCTTTCTTTTCGGGTAAACTCCCTCTTGTGAAACGACGTGATTTTTTGACCCTCTCCGCCGGAGCGGGAGCCGCACTCGTTGTGGGCGAAAAGGAAGCACAAGCCCAGGCTCGACAAACTCCCCCCCCGATTGCGCGGGAGTTTCGGGGGCTCTGGGTGGCCACGGTCAACAACATTGACTGGCCCAGCAAGCCCGGCTTGCCTCCTGAAGGCCAGCGCGCGGAGCTGATCGCGCTTCTGGAGCGTGCCAAGCGCCTCAAGCTCAATGCGGTCTTGCTGCAAGTGCGAACATCCTGTGATGCCCTCTACCGCTCGGAGAAAGAGCCCTGGAGCGAGTACCTCACCGGAACCATAGGCCAAGACCCTGGCTGGGACCCCCTCGCGGAAGCCGTGAAAGAGGCCCATGACCGGGGAATCGAGCTACACGCCTGGGTCAATCCCTACCGAGTGCGGCAGCCGGGGGGGAAGAGCTCACTGGCAGCCAACCATATCTCGGTCAAGCGCCCCGATCTCGTCAAGCCCTACGGCAATCTTCAGTGGCTCGATCCCGGTGAGCCCGATGCCAGTAAGCACTCGCTCGATGTCCTGATGGATATTGTCCGTCGCTACGACATTGACGGCCTGCATGTGGACGACTACTTCTACCCTTACAAGATCTGGATCAACGAGAAAGACAAGATTGCCAAGCCCTTCCCGGATGATCCGTCCTGGAAGCGCTACACCCTCTCGGGTGGCAAGCTCTCCCGCTCGGACTGGCGGCGCAAGAACATAGACGACTTTCTCCAGACGCTCTACCAGCAGATCAAGGCCGAGAAGCCGCACGTGAAGTTTGGAATCTCCCCCTTTGGTATCTGGCGACCCGGCTATCCGCCCCAGATCACCGGCTACGACTCCTACGAGAACCTCTACGGTGACAGCCGCAAGTGGATGCAGGAGGGCTGGGCGGACTACTTCGCACCGCAGCTCTACTGGAAGATAGATCAGGCGGGGCAGAGCTTTCCGATATTGCTTCTCTGGTGGGCGGAGCAGAACAAGCTCAAGCGCCACCTGTGGCCGGGGCTCTACACCAGCAAGTACCCACCGCTGGAGATCGAGTACCAGATTAAAGTGGCACGTGGGCTCTCCGGCACTCCCAGCGGCCACTTGCATTTCTCCGCCGTTGCTCTACGAAAAGGCATGGAGGAGGACATCCGTACGATGGCGGGTCGCCTCGCCACGGTTGTCTATCCCGAGCCCGCGCTTGTCCCCGCCTGCCCTTGGCTGGGCAGCACGCCACCACCCACGCCCAAAGGCATCCGTATCCGCAACGGTGTCATCTCCTGGCAACCCGTGGACAAAGCCTTCGTCTACGCCGTCCAGTGGCGCACCGACGACCGCTGGAGCACCGTCATCCTCCCCGGCGACCACGCCACCTACGACACCAGCGCACTGGTCGAGCAAGCCGTCGTTACCGCCGTGGATCGCCTGGGAAATGCATCGGTTCCCTAACCCCGGCTCTCAGCTCGTGAACGACCTGTCTAAAGTCGCCCTCCGCAATTTTTTTTGCCCAGCTGTAAGCGAGGTGTCTAGCGGAAGCCGTGCGACTGGAGCAGGGCATCTGCCCACTCTGCGTCCTCGGGGTGGAGGGCTGGGACTGGGGGGAGGGAGTAATCAATACTGCGCTCCATCGCGCCCGCTTCATAGACACGGCTGATGATGCTCTGTAAGTCTAGGCGAATATCGGGGTGGGTTTCCGTGAGTGGAATAAGTACTTGGGGTAGAACCTGACGAACGGTGCGTGGCCACGTGTCGCCGGTCAGGCCGCTACCCGCGCGGTGCAAGCAAACGACATAGTCCCAGTGCCCAAAGTGCGCTGTGATCTCGCTCTTTGAGGCCGCGACCGTATGTGTCCCAGCGCGCAGCAGGTCGATCTCCAGCAAGTGTGTCGCGCTTTTGAGATACTCCGCCTGCTTGCGTCTGTACTCCGCGTAGCCATCTCCAGGCGTTTTATTGGTCGGGCTGAGAATCTCAAGAGCCGTAATCACCCGCTCGGGAACCGCTAGCTCCACAATCTCAATAAACCGCTGCCGCACCTCCCTAACCTCCAGGGCAACGCTTAGAGGAATGTCTATTCCGCGAGGGGCCTCCAAGACGGCTTGACGGCCCCCAAGTGTGGGAAGACGTTCGATGGCAATATCTGGGTAGAAGCGATCCTCAGGGGCCGTCAAGTAGATGCGCTCCTCGATTCGTGCGACGAAGCCTGGCGGAAGGGCGCGATTGAGTGCCTCGAAGCAACAGAAAATCAGCGATGTATGGATACCACGCCAGTGATCGGGATTTTCCAGATACGGATCCATACCAGGGAATGGAGATGGCATGGTGCATTTTATCGCAGAGGGTACACTCAGGCCATGAACCTGCTGTTAGGTCAGGGCGATCCCTACGATCAAGCCCCACGTGTCACGCCAGAGTCTCTCTCCGAGACGCTTCGTGCTACCCCCGAGCCCGTGAGCCTGATTGTCACGGCGGAGTTTGAGGCCCTCGATGCGCTCTTGGCTTCAGACCAGGCGCTGATTCGCTCAAAAGTCGCGCGGCTGTTTCTGGTGGGCGGACGTGCGGAGGGTTTCTTGCCCATTGACCCACGCCTGAAAGAGCGCTACCCGGAGCGCTTTGGGGGTGACCCTGATCCTGCGTTTGGTCGCCTGCTCACGTCCGGCGAGGGCGTGATCTGGCTTCCCGGTGATGTCTGTCTCTGGCGGCACTGGGATGAGGAGAAGCAAGAGGCGACTCTGCTCTCGACGCTTCCCGCGTTCTGCCTTGCCCGCCACCCCGAGCCCATGCCCTGGCTCCGGCTCTTTCGAGTCGTGCCAGCACGCGTCGCCGTGGACGCGAGTGGCAAACTCACAGAGCTGCTGGTCAATGCACCGAGCCCCAATCTCTACGTCGTCGTTGCCGTTGACGGCGCTGCGCTGAGTCGGTTTCTGGTGGCAGAGGTGGTATCCTGACCTCGTGACGATACTGGGAATTGATCCGGGGACGGCGACGACGGGCTTTGGGGTGATCCGCTACGAAGAGGGACGCCTGATTCCGGTGGACGTTGGGGTCTTGCTGACAACGCCGGACATGGCCCTTCCCGACCGCCTGAAGTCTATCTACGATGATATCAACACACTCCTAGATCGCTACACGCCCGATCAAGTCGCCTCCGAGAAGCTCTTCTTTGACAAGAATGTCACCAACGGAATTGCCGTAGGCGCGGCACGTGGCGCGATCTTGCTGGCCTTTGCCCAGCGGAACCTGCCGTGGATGGAGTACACCCCGATGCAAGTGAAGTCCGCCGTGACGGGAACCGGTGCGGCAGAGAAGCAGCAAGTTCAAGCGATGGTCGTTCGTTTGCTAAACTTAGCCGAAGTGCCCAAGCCAGACGATGCTGCGGATGCCCTCGCCGTCGCGATCTGCCATGCGCACTCCCATAAAATAAGTGGTATGGGCCGCACCCGCTCCCGCGCCCATCGAAGGTAGACCGCGTTGCACGACTCCAAACCAATCATGAAGATATCGTTTTTTTTGTTTACTCTTCCCCTGGTCATTCTCACGAGCTGCGCCAAGGTACCGCCCGCAGGCTCTTTTGTCGCACCAAAACTGCTCCGAGTGACCTTTGCACTCCGAGGCGAGGTGCAGACTTCGGAGTCGGGTCAGCCGTACTACTACTTTGTCACGATTAACCGCACCGCCGATCCCGCCGACAGTGGCCCTGTGCCTGTCGTAGATCGTCCTTGGGGAAATGGCTTCGCTGCCGCCAATGCCACGGCCGGGCAGGGCTTTGTGGGGTTTGTTGCCTACAACTACCGCGGTCCTGGCTACGGGGTTTACTCGTGTCTGAGTAACGGCGTTCTCAAGAACCCCGTCGAGGGAATCTTCACGCCACTGGGCCTTCCCTATCAGTCCACGCCGATTGTCCGAGGGACAAAAGTCGTCTCGTTTCAAATAGATCTCAACACGCTGCCCAACAGCACGCAGCGCTTCGTTCAGCTCAATATTATCGCCACCAATAACATTCCTCAGGGGGCAGAAGATGCTCCTAAGGTCTGGGATGCCCTCGGCGATGGACGAAACACCGGCTCACTCAACCAGTTCATTACGATTGACACCGCCCAGAACCAGCTCAGGCGCAACACCGACGACCGCCGGGAGCCCACCGAGAACGATGTGCGCGATCACGTCCTCTCGCTAGTGGACGAGCCGAACTTAGATATTGTAGACTGGGAGATCGAGTACAGGAACTAATTGCCCGGTGATCTTTGTACTATAGGACAAGAGGACTTTACGATTATGTGGATTCGCACCGCAGCCGTGGCTGCACTGATCTCGTCGCTTACCGTTTCGGCTCCCGCTCAGGCTCCTAAAATGCCCGGCTTTCTGTCTTCCGTGAAGGCGAGCGCGGCTCCGGGAAGTGTCAAAGCAGGAGGGAAGGCAACCCTGACCCTCACTATCGCGATGGCTCCCGGTTTTCATATCTACGACCCTAAGCCGGGGGATGAGTTCGCGATTGCATCTGAGCTGGTCTATGGGAAGATCCCTGGCGTGGTGTTTGGAAAGGCAGTCTGGCCTGCCCCTAAAATGCACGAAAAGACGCGTGTTCATGAAGGGACGATCACCGTGACGGTTCCTATCGCGCTGGCAAAGACCGTCAAGCCTGGTGCCTTAAAGCTCGCTACCACGCTCAAGTCCCAAGGCTGTAATGAGACGGGCTGTCTGCCTCCCGACTCGGTGACGGTTACCGCGCCTCTGATGGTGAGCAAGTAGCCATGCGACGCCTCCTTGCCTTCTTTGTGGTCGCGCTCGTCGGAGTGTCCAGCGCCTTTGCCACGCCGCAAAAGCCGACCCTCACGGCAACTGTCGCACCGACTCCCGCGCGACCCGGTGAGTTTGCCACGGTGACGATCTCGGCGAAGCTTATTGGTGGGACACACATCTATGGCCTCGCTGCCGATGAGAGTCTCTTCACTCCAACGAGTGTGACCGTTGAGGGCAAGGGGATCACGGCTGCCGGACAGCCCACGGAGTCCAAGACAGAGCCGTTTTATAGCACCGCAGATAAAGCAACCGTGGGAGTGCACGGCCACGAGGCGACATTTACGCAAGCCATTCAGGTTGATGCGAGTGCTACACCCGGCACTCTGCCACTTAAAGTCTCCGTGCGCTACCAGGCATGCGATGATTCCGGGTGCCTGCCCCCGACCACGGAAGAAATCAAACTGGAGCCACTAACCGTTGAAGCCGGAGCCGTACGCGCTGAGTTTGCCTCCCCCGGCTCGCTGGGGCTCGCCACCCCCTCCGGCTCCGCGACGGGGGGCGAAAGCGCTCCGACGGGTTTGCTGGCGTTTATCTTGACGGCGTTTGGAGCGGGGCTACTGGCGCTCATTACTCCCTGTGTCTTTCCGATGATCCCCGTGACGTTTGCCTACTTTACCAAAGTGGCGACGGCTAAAGGCAGCGAGAGCCCCGCCGCGGTGAATCGGACGATCTTACAGCTTGCGAGTCTCTACTGCATCGGGATTATCGTCAGTTTTGTGATCTTTGGCTTTATTACTGCCGTTACGGTCGGTGCGGCGGGAGCGACAAGCTTTGCGGCCAATCCGATGGTGAATGTCGGTTTTGGACTGATCTTTATCGGGTTTGGGTTGGCACTGCTCGAAGTCGTGGAGCTAAAGCTTCCTAGTAAAGTCCAGCAGCTCACCGGAGCGGGCCGCAAGACGGGCGGCTATCTGGGCGTGTTTTTGCTGGGGCTGACCTTTGTGATCGCCAGCTTCACCTGTGCTGCGCCGTTTGTAGGAACCGTGATGGTGCTCGCCGCAAAGGGGGGAGATGCGTGGCGTGCGGTTCTAGGGATGGGAGTCTTTGCCACGGCGCTTGCGTTGCCGTTCTTTCTGCTTGCGCTCTTTCCGAGCTTGCTGAAAAAACTCCCCAAGTCGGGCGACTGGCTCACGACGATTAAAGGCGTGATGGGCTTCTTAGAATTAGCGGCTGCTGTCAAGTTCTTCTCCAACGCCGATCTTGTCTGGGACTGGAATCTCTTTACGGTGCCTTTCTGCCTGGCACTCTACACGGTGGTATTCTTTGGGTGTGGCCTCTGGCTGATCGGAAAGCTCTACGTGGGCTTCAACACGCCACAGGACAAGCCCACAGTGCCGCGTCGCATCTGGTCGGGGCTCTTTATCGCGGCAGCGCTCTACAGCCTCTACGGGACATCGGGTCGTCCTCTGCACCCTCTGACCTCGGGCTTCCTCCCTCCTGCCGATCACACAGGGTTTGGGAGCCACAAGGGCGTTAACGAGCTGGACTGGGAGCGGGATCTGGAGAAAGCCAAGACGATTGCCCGTGAGAGTGGCAAGCGCCTGGTGATCGACTTCACGGGCCATACGTGTACCAACTGCCGTGATGTCGAGACGCGCGTCTTCCCCGAAGTGGCGGTGAAGACGGAGCTAGAGAAGCTGGTTCGGGTGCGACTCTACACCGACGGGGGCAAGTATGCTTCGCAGGCGGAGGGTAAGGCCAACGCGGATCTCGCGCTGAAGCTCTTTGACAACTTGGTCAATCCTCTCTATGCCGTGATTGATGCCGATGGGAATCTCATCGCAAAAGCGGACTATAATCTCGCCAAAGATCCGGTGAAGATGGCCGAGTGGCTCAAGAATGCTGGTGGGGTAACCACTGCTCGCCGGTGATAGAATAGCGGCATGTCTGCCGATTTTAGGGCGCATCTTGCCCAGCGTATTCTTCTCATTGACGGTTCCTACGGGGTTCTCCTCCAGAAAAAAGGCTTAGAGGAAGCCGATTTTCGGGGGGAGCGCTTCAAAGATCACCCTAAGGATGTTAAAAACAACCCCGATCTCTTAAATATCACCCAACCACAGATTGTCGCGGAGACGCATCAGGCCTATGTAGACGCGGGTGCAGAGCTGATCGAGACCAATACGTTCACGGCGACCACGATCTCCCAGGAGGACTATGGCCTTCAGGACTGGGCGGATGAGATGAGCCTCGAAGGTGCGCGGATCTGTCGGCAAGTGGTGGATGCCGCGATTGCCAAGGACGGCAAGCCACGCTGGGTCGCGGGAAGCATTGGGCCACTGAACCGTAGCGCGTCGGTGGTGGTGGACGCGGACCGACCCGCCTATCGCAACGTCACCTGGGACGAGCTAGTCGAGACCTACGGGCGGCAGGCGCGGGCACTGGTCGAGGGCGGCGTGGACGTGCTGCTCTGCGAGACGACGTTTGATACGCTGAACCTCAAAGCGGCGCTCTTTGCCATTGGCGCGCTACTCACCGAGCTAGAGCGCGATATTCCCGTGATGGCATCGTGCTTTGTGGACCTCGCCGGGGGAAATCTCTCAGGCCAGGACATCGAGGCGCTCTGGTACTCCATACGCCACTTTCCACTCACCGCCGTCGGGCTCAACTGCTCGCTGGGGCCAAAAGAGATGCGCCCGATTCTCGCACGCCTCGCCGAGATCGCCGATATTCCCATCATCGCCTACCCCAACGCGGGCCTCCCCGACGCCCTCTCGGAGACGGGCTTTCCGGAGACGCCTGAGACCATGGGGCCGATGCTCCGCGAGTGGGCTGAGTCGGGGCTGATCAATATCGTCGGGGGCTGCTGTGGTAACTCTCCCGCGCACATCAAGGCAATCGGCGAGGCCGTCAAGGGAATTGCGCCACGCGAGATTCCCAGCGTCGAGACTTACCTGCGCCTTTCGGGAACCATGCCGTTTGTGGTGCGCCCGGAGACTAACTTTGTCAATGTCGGGGAGCGCTGCAATGTCGCGGGCTCGTCGAAGTTCCTCAAGCTGATCCAGGAAGAAAAGTTCGAGGACGCGCTGAGCGTGGCCTTAGAGCAAGTGGACAACGGAGCGCAAGTCCTCGATATCTGCTTCGACGACCAAGGAATGCTGGATCGTGAAGCCTGCATGACGCACTTTTTGAAGCTCATTCAGGCCGAGCCGGGCATCAATAAAGTCCCGCTGATGATCGACTCGTCGCGCTGGGAAGTGGTCGAGGCGGGCCTGAAGTGCAGCGTCGGCAAGAGCATTGCGAACTCGATCAGCCTGAAAGAAGGCGAGGCGGAGTTTCTGAAGCGTGCCCGCCAGGTGCGTAGCTTCGGAGCTGCTGTGGTTGTGATGGCCTTTGATGAGCTAGGCCAGGCCGATACCTACCAGCGTCGCATCGAGGTCTGTGAGCTGGCCTACAAATTGTTAGTCGACAACGTTGGATTTCCGCCTGAGGACATTATCTTCGACCCAAATATCTTAGTAGTGGGAACCGGGATGGAGGAGCACGCCAACTATGGCGTGGACTTTATCGCGACCGTTAAGTGGATCAAGGCGAATCTTCCGGGCGCAAAAGTGAGCGGCGGCGTGAGTAACCTCTCGTTCTCCTTCCGGGGTAACAACGTGGTGCGCGAAGCCATGCACGCGGCGTTTCTCTACCACGCCATTCAGGCAGGGATGGACATGGGCATCGTCAATGCGGGTCAGCTTCCCGTTTATGAAGACATTCCCAAGGACTTGCTGGAGCATGTCGAGGACGTCATCTTCAACCGCCGCCCCGATGCCACCGAGCGCCTGCTCACGCTCGCAGAGACGGTCAAAGGCAAGGGCAAGAAAGCCGCCGGGGCCGACGATGCCTGGCGAAGTGGCACGGTAGAAGAGCGGCTCCAGCACGCGCTGCTCAAGGGCCTGACGGACTATATCGAGGCCGACACGCTGGAGGCGCTAGAGAAGATAAAGCGGCCGCTCTTAGTCATTGAGGGGCCGCTCATGGACGGCATGAATGTCGTGGGCGATCTCTTTGGTGCGGGCAAGATGTTCCTGCCGCAGGTGGTGAAGTCCGCACGTGTGATGAAGCGCTCCGTGGCTGTCTTAACGCCTTACTTAGAGGCCGAGAAAGCCCAGAATGCGACGGGTACTCAGGGCAAGATGCTGATCGCGACGGTCAAGGGCGATGTCCACGACATTGGTAAGAACATCGTCGGGGTTGTCGTCTCGTGCAACAACTACGAAGTGATTGACATGGGCGTGATGGTGTCCTGCGACAAGATCCTCGATAAAGCACGTGAGATTGGGGCGGATGTGATCGGGCTCTCTGGCCTCATTACGCCGTCTCTGGACGAGATGATTCATGTCGCCAAAGAGATGACGCGTCAGGGCTTTGACATTCCATTGCTCATCGGGGGCGCGACGACGAGTCGTCTGCACACGGCGGTAAAAATCGCGCCGTACTACGCTAAGACCGTTCATGTGCTCGATGCCAGCCGAGCCGTCGGGGTGCTCCAAAATCTTATTGGGGCCGAGAGCGAGGCCTATCTGGCCGAGAACACCGCGATGCAGGAAGCGGCGCGTGCCCAGTTTGCCCAGCGCCAGCAGAAGACGGTCTTTCTGCCGCTGGAAAAAGCGCGAGAGAATAAGTGGACGGCGACCAAGCCCTACACGCCATCCACCCCGAGCTTCACTGGCGTGCGCGTCCTGGATGAGATCCCACTCGACGAGCTGACAACGTACATTGACTGGACCCCGTTCTTTATCTCCTGGGAGCTGCACGGCAAGTTTCCCGCGATCTTTGATGATGAGATCGTGGGAAGCGAGGCTCTTAAGCTCTTCAACGATGCCCAGGTAATGCTCCATCAGGTTGTCTCCGAGAAGTGGATCACCGCTCGCGCCGTCTACGGTTTCTTCCCTGCCGTGCCAGATGGTGATGATATTGTTTTGGCCGATGGCACGGTTTTGCATAGCCTCCGTCAGCAGAGCGAGAAACGCGTGGGTGAGCCCAATCGCTGTCTGACCGACTTTCTGGCACCCGAGGGTGACCATATCGGCGCGTTTGCGGTCACGGCAGGCATCGGGATGGCGGAGCGTGTGGAGAAGTTCAAAGCCGAAGGTGACGACTACAGCGCCATTATGCTTGAAGCCCTCGCAGATAGATTCGCTGAGGCCTCTGCCGAGTGGCTACACTCTCGTGCTCGTGCCGAGTGGGGCTTTGGCGATAGCCTCACCAGTGAGCAGCTCATCAAAGAGGAGTACCAGGGGATTCGTCCCGCGCCCGGCTACCCCGCTTGCCCGGATCACACGGAGAAAGTCACGCTCTTCTCGATGCTCCTGCCGGATCGCATTGGCATGAGCCTCACCGAGAGCATGGCGATGTACCCGGCGAGCAGTGTCTCGGGCTGGTACTTTGCCAACCCCGAGAGTGATTACTTCGCCGTAGGCAAGATTGATCGTGATCAAGTGGCCGACTATGCCAAGCGCAAGGGCTGGACCCTCGAAGAGGCCGAGCGCTGGCTCTCTCCCACACTTGGCTATGAACCTGATGCCATAAAATAATAAATTTCGCTCTCTGCATTGTTTCTAACCTAGAATCGAAATGTAGGAGGAGAGTCGAGATGCGTAGTGGACTCCAGCCGCTCGGAGGCCCGATTCATGGCTATCGAGCTGTAATGGCAGGGCGAACCCTAATCGCGGTGGGTTCCCTAGGGGCGGGATCAGGAGGGATGTGAGCTCTCAAGCCCGAATCTATCGACATGATACGAATTGGGCTGGTGGATTTTGACACGTCGCATGTGGAGGCATTTACCCAGCGCCTCAATCATGTCGCGATTGCTGAGAGTGAGTGGGTGGATGGCGCGAGAGTCGTGGCGGGCTGTCCCGGCGACTCCAAGATCATGCCCGAGCGGATTCCTGGCTATGCTGAGAAGCTAAAAAGCTTCGGTGTGGAACTGGTCGAGAAACCAACGGACTTGATTGGCAAGATAGACGCCGTGATGATCGAGTCGCAGCAGGGCTCGCGCCACCTGGAGCGCGCCAAGCCGTTTCTGGAGGCGGGCATTCCAACCTTTGTGGATAAGCCCTTTGCCGGGAGCCTGCGCGAGGCGGATGCGATGATTGCGCTGGCGCAGAAGCACAACACGCCGCTCATGAGCTGCTCGTCGCTGCGCTACGATCCGCAGATTACGGCGGCGCTGGGCAAACAATCCGAGCTGGGCAAGCTTCTCTCGGTTGAGGTCTGGGGGCCGTGCGCCCTCCACGACGGCAACCCCGGCCTGCTCCACTACGGCATCCATGGGGTCGAGATGCTCTACACCCTTCTCGGACCGGGCTGTGTTGAGGTACAATCCTGGCGCACCGAACCCGGCGAGGTTCTCATGGCCCGCTGGCCGAGTGGGCACCTCTCGACCCTGCGGGGAATCCGTGCGGGGCAGTACGGCTTTGGCTTTGTCGCGCACTACGAGAAAGGCAACTTGCCCTTCACGATCACCGGGTCGGCGTACTACCGCGAGATGCTCAAGGCAATCGTCGGGATGTTCCAGACTAAGAAACCAGTGATTCCCTATGCCGAGCAGCGTGAGATCATGGCCTTCATTGAGGCCGCCGACAAGAGTGCCCTGCTTGGGGGAAAGCTCCAGAAAGTTAGCTAAGTGAGTTTGTTACCTATCATCAACCCCGCAACCGGGCAAGCCATCACCACGGTTCCCGCCGGAAGCGCCTTAGATATTGACCATGCCGTGCAAAAAGCACAAGCCGCATTCGATGGCGAGTGGGGCCACTCTGCACCCCGTGACCGAACCGCTGCCTTGCAAAAGCTCGCCGCCGCGATGCGTGAGAACGCAGAGGAGCTGGCGCAGCTGGAGTGCGCCAATGTAGGCAAGCCTATCGGCTCAGCCCGTGGCGAGATCGGCTACGCCGCGCGGGTTCTCGACTACTACGCAGGCCTTACTTCTACCGCACGCGGCGAGACGGTTGGGCTGTCTGGCGGGTTGGGGTTGACCCTGCGCGAGCCGCTTGGGGTATGCGGCTTGATTGTTCCGTGGAACTTTCCGCTGGTCATCACCCTCTGGAAGCTCGCGCCCGCGCTGGCGATGGGCAACACGGCGGTGATCAAGCCCGCCGAGTGGACCCCGCTGACGGTGCTGAGACTAGCGGAGCTCGCCAAAGATATCTTGCCCGAAGGCGTGCTGAACGTCATCACGGGCACGGGAGCCGAAGCGGGCGCGGCGCTGGTGGCGCATCCGGGCGTTCGCAAGATCTCCTTCACCGGCTCGACCACTACCGGTCGTGCGATCATGGCCTCGGCGGCCCAGACTGTCAAGCGCGTTTCGTTGGAGCTAGGTGGCAAGTCGGCCAGCATTGTCTTTGCTGATGCGGATTTAGACAAAGCTGCAGGCTCGGTGATGAGTGTCTTTGATAACACGGGCCAGGACTGCTGCGCCCGGAGCCGCTACTTAGTGGAGAAATCCATCTATGCCGACTTTGTCGAGCGCTTTGTCGAGAACTCCAAGAAACTCATTGTGGGCGATCCGCTCGCTGAAGGCACCGATCTGGGGCCGCTGGTCGCCGCTGCCCACCGGGAGCGCGTCCATGGCTTTGTGGAGCGCGCAGGCATCAAGCCGCTGATCGGGGGCGAGAAGCTCGACGGCCCCGGCTGCTTCTACGCTCCGACCGTCTTTACTGGAATCGCACCCGATGCCGAACTGGCTCAAGCCGAGGTCTTTGGTCCGGTCGTGACAATCCTCCCATTTTCCGACGAAGCTGAGGCAATTGCGCTTGCCAATAGTACGCTCTACGGCCTCTCCGGCTCGCTCTGGACCACCGACGCCGCCCGCGCGATGCGGGTCGCCCGCGCCGTGCGAACCGGTGCGCTCTCGGTGAACTCGTCGAGCAGTGTCCACCTAGAGCTGCCCTTCGGTGGCTACGGCCAGAGTGGTCTCGGGCGTGAGCTAGGGCCACAGGCACTCGATGCCTACAGCGAAATCAAATCAGTTTATTGGGCGGAGTAAAACGATGACACGAGAAGAACTGGAACGAAAAGTTGCCACGGACGAGATCGACACGGTGCTGGCTGTGATGCCCGATCTCTACGGCCGCCTGCTGGGCAAGCGCCTCACGGGGCATTATTTTCTGGAGCACGTGATTGATGACGGCATGCATGTCTGTGACTACTTGCTGGCGTGCGACATGGAGATGGATCCAGTCCCCGGCTATGCCTTTACCAACTGGGAGCGTGGCTACGGCGACCTGCATGTCCACCCCGATCTGAGCACCCTGCGGCGCGCCGCCTGGCTGGAGAAAACTGCCATCGTGCTCTGCGATGCCCACGCCAGTATCGCCCCGCGCACCATGCTCCAGACCCAGCTTACCAAGCTCAAAGCCCGCGGCCTAAAGGCGATGGGCGGCACGGAGATCGAGCTGTATGTCTTCGACGAGAGCTACGATGCTTTGCGTGAGAAGCACTACGCCGCCCCTAAGACTGCGGGGCGCTATATCGAGGACTACCATATCTTCCAGGGGACGAAAGAAGAGGCACTGGTCGGCGCGATCCGGCGGGCGCTCGATGCCAGTGAGGTGCCCATTGAGTCCAGCAAGGGCGAGTGGGGGCCGGGTCAGCAAGAGATCAATTTATTGTTCTGCGAGGCGCTGGAGCAGGCCGACCGCAACGCACTCTACAAACACGCAGCCAAGGAGATCGCCTGGCAGCAGGGCAAGGCCGTGACGTTCATGGCCAAGTGGGACGAGACTCTGGCAGGCTCTAGCATGCACGTGCATCTCTCCCTTTGGAACCAAGACGGCACCAATGCCTTTGGCGACGAGAGCTTCTTTCTGAACTTCCTGGGCGGCATGATGCACCATGCGCGGGCGATTACGGCGTTCTTTGCGCCCAATGTCGCCAGCTATAAGCGCTACCAGGCAGGCTCATTTGCTCCGACCAGTATCGCCTGGTGCCGCGACAACCGCACGGCTGGCTTCCGCGTAGTCGGCTCAGGCAAGTCCCTGCGCATCGAGTGCCGTATCCCCGGCGCCGATGCCAACCCGTATCTGGTCTACACTGCGCTGATCGCCGCAGGCCTTGATGGGGTGGATAACCAAATCGCTCCACCACCGCTTTTTGAGGGTGATGTCTACGAAGCCAATAACTTGCCCCGCGTGCCAGCCTATCTGCGTGAGGCGATTCATGAGTTCGAGAAGAGCGACTTCCCCGCCCGCGCCTTTGGGCCGGAGATAGTCACCCACTACTCCCACTTCTGGCGCACCGAGCAGCGCAAGTTCGATGAAGTGGTCACCGATTGGGAAAAGAAACGGTTTTTTGAGAGGATTTAGGATATGCGTTTAGCAGGAAAAGTAGCGCTGATTACCGGCGCAGGTTCAGGAATTGGGCGGCAGGCCGCCCTGCGTTTTGCCCAGGAGGGCGCGAAGATTGTGGTGGTGGACCTGAACTTGACCGCCGCCGAGGAGACCGTCGGGCTGGTGAAGGAGCAGGGAGGGGAGGCCATCGCCACCCGCGCCGATGTCTCCAAGGCCGCCGACTCCGCCGCGATGGTGGCCCTTGCCGAGGAGACCTACGGGGCACTGCATGTTCTCTTCAACAACGCGGGTATCTCCCACGCAGACGACGACAATGCGGAGACGACCGAGGAGGGTGTCTGGGACCTGACGTTTGATGTGAATGTCAAGGGCGTCTTCTTTGGCTGCAAGTACGGCATCCCCGCGATTCGCCGCGCGGGTGGCGGCTCGATCATCAATACCGCATCGTTTGTGGCCGTCCTCGGGGCCGCGACGCCGCAGCTTGCCTACACGGCCAGCAAGGGCGCGGTGCTCTCGATGACCCGTGAGCTGGCAACCATCCACGCCCGTGAGGGAATCCGGGTCAATGCCCTCTGCCCCGGCCCACTCCGCACCGAGCTCTTGATGAAGTACCTCAACACGGAAGAAAAGCGTCAGCGCCGCCTCGTGCACATCCCCATGGGTCGCTTCGGTGAGGCCGTCGAGATCGCCAACGCCGCCCTCTTCCTCGCCTCCGACGAGGCGTCGTTTACCACCGGCGCGACCTTCCTGGTGGACGGTGGCATCACGGCGGCATATGTGACTCCGGAATAACGGGCGGCGTTTGTATTCGGGCGGCGTTTGTATTCGGGCGGCGTTTGTGTTCGGGCACGTAAACGAGCCCGCTGTTGCGGCAAGACCCATGAATGGGCCTGGGAGTAGTGAGCTGTGATGGAGGAGATTTGACTACGGTTTGAGGGATGGCTCGAGCAAAATGCGCCAGAGCTATTTCGGACGCTGGCTCCTCCGGCCACAGAGGCAGAGCTTGGGGAGGCCGAGCGTGCGCTCGGTTTCCCGCTCCCCCCAGATGCGGTTTGGCGGCGGCACGATGGTTCTGGCGAGGTGCTTTCCTATGGCTGTTTTTGCGGTTTGCAGGAAGCTATTGAGGAGCGAGACTCTCACCTTGAGTATTATGAAGGCTGGAATCCTCACTGGCTTCCGATCGCTGTCAATGGAGGTGGGGACTGTAGCTACCTAGACCTGGATGAGAACTCGCCTGTTTTCGGCCAGGTAGTAGGCTTCGTACACGACGACATCTGCGACCCTATTGACAGTGCAGAAGGAACGTTTGCGGCGTGGCTGGAGCGCTGGGTAGCGGAGCTAGAGCGTGGCGACTCCTACTATGACGCCGACAGCCATCGTTTTCGGCGATCTGGCGAGTGGCTCTTCGCCGACGCACCAGACCGCTAATTCCTCTCCCCTCCTTTCCCCTTCCTCCCAGGATTGGGAGGAGGGGCAGGGGGAGGAGGGTAGAGGAGGGCTACGGCTTGAGAACCACCCCGTTTTCCATCACCGTGGGGAAGAAGTCGCCTTTTAGCTCTTCGCCGGGCTGGACGGTGATATGGTGCTCGACCAGGTGCTCCTTGCCGGGCTCTTTCTCGTAGCGCGTCCAGCCGGGCATGTAGTGGACGGCGATGGCGGGGCGTGGGCGCTCCGTGCGGTTGACGGGCGCTCCGTGCCAGGTGAGGCAGTGGTGGAAGACCACGCCGCCTGCCTTGACGGGCTGGGGAACCACCTCGACCGTCTCGCCCTCCGGAATCCACTCCGGCTTGTAGTCCGGGCCCCAGACGCTCTCATCGGTGATCGTGCCGATCGTGCCGCCGTTTTTTGGGCCCCACTTGTAGCTGCCCTTCACCATGCTCATACAGCCATTGGCCTCGTCAGCGTCTTCCAGCGCGACCCAGGCACTGATCAGATCGGCAGGCTGGATAATGGGCCAGTAGGGGTGGTCCTGGTGCCACGTGGTCGGGCCACCCACTTTTGCGGGCTTCTCTTGCATCTGGTCGTGCCAGACCCGAACCGTATCCGTCCCCATCAGCTCCGAGATAATCTTGACGATCTTCTCGTTGTAGAGATGTTGCCGAAACGCCTCCTCGGCCTGGAACATATTGACGATCTGGGTGACCACGAAGCCTTTGTCTTGGCCCCAGGAGATATTACGGTTGGACTCGGCTGCCTGCGGGGACGTCCCGGACTTGCAGCGGGCCAGTGCCTCGCGTAGACCTGCCGTTTCTTCGGGAGTGAGCACGGGGCCGTAGTTCAAGTAGCCGTTTTCGCGGAAAGACGCGACCTGTTCTTCAGTGAGCATAGACGTTAGTATGCAGGAATTTGGTTTTCCTATCCAGAACCTCTACGGTGTAAACTTGTAGGTTTCCGGTAATGTCCAGAAAAATTGAAGAAGCGCACTTCGCTCAGTTTGGGAGTCCGCATCGCCTGATTGTCCTCACCGACGTTCCAGGAGCGCTCTGGGAGCGTATCGGATGGCGGCATGCGGACTTCCTCTCCCTCTATTTAGTGCGCCGGGGAAAAGCGACACACGTGATCGAGGGGCAGCCCTTTGAGGTCGCACGGGGCGATGTCTACGCCATGGCGGCAGGGCAGGCGCACTGGTTCGACCGCTGCGAGCGCCTCGTGCTCGATACCATCCATGTGGAGCCGGCGGTATTTCCCCCGGAGACCTGGGAGCTCCTCGGGCAGCCGCGCTCGGGGCGCTGGCTCCATCTCACCCCAGCAGCGCATGGACAGATTTCGCAGTGCTGGAGCGAGCTACGCGAGGAGGCGGCACAGACGGAGGGAGCCTGGCTGGTTCCCGCACTCTTTGGGCGGCTCCTGGTGCGCCTCAAGCGCTTGGGAGCAGGCGGGGAAGGGCTCTCTCATGGGCGTCACGAAGAGACTCTCGCCTCCGCCATTCGCTATCTCGACGAGCACTTCGCAGAGCCCGTTCGCATCGAGCAGCTTGCCGCCCAGGTCTTTCTCTCGCCGGATCGCTTCACCGAAGTCTTTACCGCCGCGATGGGGCGCACGCCTCGGGACTACCTCAAGCACCTGCGCCTAGAGCAAGCCCGTACCCTGCTCTGTGAGGGGACTCTCTCCCTGTCACAGATTGGGCTTCTCTGTGGCTTCTCCGATCCAGCGTACTTTGCGCGGGTCTTTAAAGAAAATCTTGGGGTCTCTCCCCGGCAATGGCGCGACTCTTGCAAGGAGTCTTGAGCAAGATGACTATCACCTATAGCCTCAACGAAGCCGATATCGCCGCCTGGCAGGAGCACTCGTCCTTGCAGCCCAAGCTAAATCTCTGGTGGATCATGGCTGCCGCCGTTTTAGGTGCGGCTATCGGTATCTGGCACACCCCCGCGTTCTTTTTCTGGGTGGCCGTCGGCGCACTCGTTCTGGCGCTCCAAACCGGTGAGAAAGTCCCCGCGGAAGTGCTGGGCGTGCGCAGTATGTCACTGGAGCGTGAGGGCTTGCGTATCCACTCGCCCCGCTACCGTCGCCTGATTTTTTGGGAAGCCTGCCATCCTGTCGAAGAAACCGAGACCCATCTGTTTCTTACCTTCGCCCCGCGCGGCGTCATCATCATCCCCCGCCGCATCTTCGAGTCCGCTGAAGCCTGGTCACAGTTCCGCCACGAGCTGATCCACCGCAACATCTGGAGCCTCCCTCAGGCTGCTTGACGGTTGGTGTTGACGGGAAGTTCTTCGGGGAGCTCGCTACCGGGGATGATCTCGGTTTTGTAGCGGCAGGTGTAGGCTCCGGGCAGAATGAGCGTGGCTTGTGCGGCCTCGGGGTCTACGGCGACTTCGAGGGTTCCGGCAAAGTCAATCGTGTCTATATCCTCGATCTCAGGACTACCTAGAGAAACACCGAGGGTGTAGAGGCCGGGCTTGAGGAGCAGCTCGCCGAGCGTGAAGCGGACACGGGTGGTCTCTCCGGGCTCCAGACGCACCAGCTTGCCGTGGAGCGCGGAGGAGCAGTCAATCAGGCGGTAGGTATTGGAGTCGGCGATCCAGAGAGTGACGGACGCATCGGTGATGACTTGCTCCGCCTTGACCGTTAACTCCATCTGGAGCGTGCTGCCGTTGTAGACCAGGGGCTGAGGCGTCCCATCGGTGGCAAAGGGCTGGAGGTTGAGGGAGAGAAACTGCCCCGCTCCGGTGCCCGTGCGCTGCGCGTGGGTGAGATCACCCCCCAACGCCGTGCCCGACGAGCGGGCCATGAGCTGGTAGGCTGCCGCGACCCGCGCGACGGGCCCATCTTCGTGGAGCTGGCCGCCGTGTAGCAATAAAGCACGGTTGCAGAGTGCGGTAACCGCCGCAAGGTTATGGCTCACGAAAAACACCGTGCGCCCACTGCCGGCCACTTCCTGCATCTTGCCCAGGCACTTCTTCTGGAACTCCGCATCGCCCACGGCCAGCACTTCGTCCACGATCAGAATCTCCGGCTTGAGGTTCGCCGCGACCGCAAAGCCTAGGCGCATGGTCATCCCCGATGAGTAGCGCTTGACGGGCGTATCAAGGTGCAGCGCCACCCGAGGCCCCGCAAAGTCAATGATCTCGTCAAAGCGCGTCTGGATCTCTTTTCGTGTCATCCCCAGAATCGCGCCGTTCATGAAGACATTCTCACGGCCTGTCAGCTCGGGGTGAAAGCCCGTTCCCACCTCCAGCAGGCTGCCCACACGCCCGTAGAGCGCGATCTGGCCCTCGGTCGGCTCGGTAATGCGCGAGAGGAGCTTCAGTAGAGTAGATTTCCCCGCACCGTTGTGCCCGATCAGCCCGACAACCTCGCCCTGGTGAACGTCGAAGCTGACCTCGCGCACGGCCCAGAAGTCCTCTTTGGGGGGCTGCTTACCACGCAGGGTCGCCAGAATATTTTCGGTGAGTGTTCCCGGACGTGTCCCCCGCGGTGCGATCTTGTAGCGCTTGCCGAGCTTGCTGACCCCGACCATCTTTGTGCTACTCGTACTAGATGACATCGGCGAACCTCCGCTCCTGCATGCGGAAGATCAAGAGGCCCAGCAGTAGGATCACCACACTCATGACGGTAGCATAGGCCACCTGCCACGGGGCAATTCCCAGCCCGCCGCCCATCAGCGACCAGCGAAACCCCTCGATTAAGATCGCCGCCGGGTTCACCAGAAAGTAAAGTGTTCCCAGTGCCCCCAGCTTGCCTGCCATCTTAGCAAGTGGCCACTGCACGGGCGAGAAGACCATCAGGGAGTTGAGCCAGACGGGCAAGATAAACTGAACATCTCGGTACGAGACCATGAGCGCCGCCATCATCATCCCGATCCCCAGGGCCATGGTCGCCAGTGCCGCAAACCAGAGAGGGAGTGTCAGAGTGGCTAATGTCGGGGCCACACCAAAGAAGGGCATCAGGAGCACAAAAGCGGCAAAAGCGACCAGTGTGTCTATCTGCGCTGCCAAAGTGGAGGCAATGGGGAGTGTCAGGCGCGGAAAAAAGACCTTGGAGAGCATCGCACTATTGCCCACAAGGCAGGTGCTGATCTTAAATATCGAGAGGCCAAAGATAGTCCAGGCGATCTGTCCCGAGAAAGCGCGTAAGAAAAACGCGGGGTCACCTTGAGAGAATCCGGCCACTTTTCCAAAGACAAAACTCGCGATTCCTGCCGTCAGGAGCGGCTGAAGCACCACCCAGATCACACCCAGAGCGGTCTGGCGGTAGCGCAGCATGATCTCGCGCTGGGCAAAAGTTCGCACCAGCTCCCAGTACTGCGTCAGCTCCTGCAGATTAAGCGCGGCCAGCCCTTGTGGGGGACGAACTAGAATCAGCGGTTTTGTCTCGGTCACCAGATATGAACTCCTGTGGAGCGCCACCAGGAAAGTGTCTCCGCTAGAGTATCGGTTAGGGAGTGGGTCTTTCTCCAGCCCGTGAGCTCTGAGAGAAGGGCCGAAGCTCCTATGCACTCAGGCATATCCGATGGGCGAAGGCGTGTGGGATCTATCTCCACGCTCACTTTTGTCTGCGCCATGCCCAGTAGTGTGTCTAAAATGCTCTGGATCGAGACTGCCTCTCCACTGGCAACATTGACGACGCGCCAGGGAGCGGGGGCTTGCTCACAAAGGAGGAGACGATAGGCCCGCACGACATCTCGGACATCTAGAAAGTCGCGCTTGGCCTCCAAGTTACCCACCCGCACCGTGGGCTCGTCTAGTCCCTGCTCGATCCGGGCAAGCTGGCGGGCAAATCCCGGCGCGACAAAGACCGGTGTCTGGCGTGGCCCGGTGTGGTTAAACGCCCGCGTGACCGTAATCGAGAGGTTCTCGGTTGCCAGCGGCTGGATAACCATCTCCATCTCGGCCTTCGACTGGGCATAAGCGCCTTCGGGACGAAGTGTGTCGCCTTCGGAGGCAGGCTGGCCGGGCTCGGTGGTGCCATAGACATAGCCGGTGCTTGCCAGGTGTAGACGGCAAGGTTTATGGGTACTGGCCACCGCCTCCACCAGCATGCGCGTCGCGTCCACGTTGGCGGCGCGGATCATGGCTGCATCGGTTCCCGCACCTGAGGCAAAGCCCGCCAGATGAAAGATAATATCCGGAGCGCTTGCCTCTAGCACACGAGCAATGACGGCGGGGTCACGCAGATCTGCATCAAGGACGGTGGTTCCTTCCGGCAGGCCCCCCCCTGATGTGTGCCCGTAGCTGGTACCAAAGAGCTGTGCCTTAGGATAGTGCTCCGACAGCTCTGCCGCCAGATAGCCCCCCACAAAGCCCGTTGCCCCCGTAATCAGAATCCGCATTTGCTCTTCTCCCCTGGCCCCTCCTCCCAACCCTGCAGAGGCAGGGCAGGGAGAGGGGAGCAACCTACTTCTTCGCTTCCCAGCGGGCCAGATCTGAGTCCACCATCATGTGGACGAGATCCTTGAAGCTCGTTTTAGGAGTCCAGCCTAGCTTCGCTTTAGCCTTGGCAGGATCACCGATGAGCAGATCTACTTCCGCTGGTCGAATAAAGCGCGGATCTTGGACAACATACTTCTTCCAGTCCAGCCCTGCCCGCTCAAAGGCTACCTCGACCAGCTCCTCAACGGTGTGTGTCTCACCCGTTGCGACGACATAGTCATCGGGGGTGTCTTGCTGGAGCATTAGCCACATCGCCTCGACGTAGTCCCCCGCGAAGCCCCAGTCACGCTTCGCATCTAAATTCCCCATGCGCAGCTCGTTCAGTAAACCAAGCTTGATGCGTGCAACTCCATCGGTGACTTTGCGTGTGACGAACTCTAACCCACGTCGAGGAGACTCATGATTGAAGAGAATCCCACTCACGGCAAATAAATCATAGCTCTCGCGGTAGTTGACCGTGATGAAGTGACCATAGACCTTGGCAACCCCGTAGGGGCTACGCGGGTAGAACGGCGTCTCTTCTCTCTGGGGCACTTCGAGAACCTTCCCGTACATCTCCGACGAGCTGGCCTGGTAGAAGCGAATTTTTGGGTTAACGGCGCGCACGGCTTCCAGCACCTTGGTGACGCCAAGCGCAGTAAACTCGCCGGTTAGCACAGCCTGTGACCAAGACGTGGGCACAAAGCTCTGCGCTGCAAGGTTGTAGACCTCATCGGGTTGCGCCACTTTCAGTGCCTCGATCAGTGAGTACTGATCCAGCAAGTCCGCCTGAATAAGCGTAATACGATCTCGCAAATGCTCGATGCGCTCATAGCTCTCCGTACTGGAGCGTCGGACAACACCAAAGACTTCATAGCCCTTACTCAGTAGCAGCTCTGTCAGATAGGATCCGTCCTGACCCGTAATTCCCGTAATTAACGCACGTTTACTCAAAACTCTTTACTCCTTAAACTAAATATACTCAGCAAAGCGAGGCTCGTTGCGCTTGAAGACAACGAAGCCCACCACCAGAAAAAGTAGCGCCGTGATCAATGCACTGCCCACATAGGGCCATAGTGATCCGAGATTCCCTTGCGCAGGGTCTATAGCCCGCATCCAGCCGGTCTGTGGAAACGCCAGACGTCTCCCTGCCTCCAGCAGCGCGGCGATAGGGTTGAGCAAGTAGAGCCCCTGCCAGATCTTCGGTACTTGATGCAAGGGGTAGATATTGGGCACCAGAAAGCCCCAGAGACTAAGCACAATCCCAACAAGATGACGCACATCCCGAAAGTAAAGATTGGCACAGGCTAGTAGCATTCCCCAACCAAGCGTCAATAAAACGACAATCCCCGCCATGGCAAGACTCATCAGGAAGAGAGGCCCCGGCTTGACCCGGTAGACGATTAGAAGCGGCACGAGTCCCACCAAACCAAATCCGAAGTCTACGAGCTTGGAGAGAACGGCAGCGACCGGAAAGACCTCACGGGGAAAGTACACCTTGGTAATCAGGTTCAGGTGGCTCACCAAGCTCTCCGTCGCTGCCGTTAAGCCCGACGAGAATAGGTTCCAGTAGAGCAGGCCAAAGTAGGCATAGACAGGGTAGGGAAGCCCGCCCGTTTGCTGGCGCAGAATGATCTGCCCGACAATGCTAAAGATAAGCGCGGTGGCTAGAGGATACAGCACTGCCCAAGCATAGCCTAGGACGGATTGTTTGTAGCGTGTCTTGACGTCCCGCCCGATCAGTCCAAGAATAAGCTCCCAGTAGGCAGGCGAACGAAAAGACAGAGTGACAGACACAGTGCCTATTGTACCGTACGAGGCGTTTTCGCGGGACGCACCATCTCCACGTGCGGAATCCCGTCCTCATCATAGGGCTCTGAGACTGCTGCAAAATCGAGCTTGCCATAAAAACTCAGTAGATACGCCTGGGCCGAGATGCGAATTCCACTCTCTGGCCAGAGCCGCTCCGTCTCCGCAATCCCGCGCCGCATCAGCTCCTGACCGAGGCCCGTCCCCCGCGCCGAAGCCGCTGTACAGACCCGCCCAATGCTCGCCTCATTGGGGAACGCTGGATACTTCACGCCAGGCGCAAAGAGCCGCAGGCAAGCTACAAGCTCCCCCTTGCCGTCGCGCCCCAGCAAGTGCCACGCCCTCTGGTCGTAGCCGTCTGCATCCAGATAGACACAGTTTTGCTCAACTACAAAGACCTCTTGGCGAAGCCGCATGAGGTCGTAGAGATCAGTAAGAGAAAGAATCTCGAAGGAAAGGCACTTCCAGTTCATAGAGTCCCCTCGATCCTGCTGACGAGAACCTGGATGCCCTCAAGCTCCCGATAGAACCAGAGCGTTCCGGCAGGGCACTCATCGTTGAGATAGGCGAGTAGCGGCTCACGAACGGCGAGCCAAGGGATGGAGCTGAGCCGCTGGGGCGCATCACGTAGAGGCACCAGCGCGACGTTTAATATCTCGTTGTCGGGGTCGGCACTCTGGAGCGTCCCCGACCAGCCGTCAATCTCAAAACAGTAGGCGATTGTCTCCTCACGACGCGCCGGGTGGTCTATCTGCATGCAGTACGCCAGCCGTCCGATAGCCTCAACTCTGGCCCCCGTCTCTTCCGCAAGCTCACGAACCAGCGCCTCGGAGATCAGCTCACCCGGCTCCACCATCCCACCCGGCAGCACCCAGAACGGGGGGCGGTCTTTGAGATACTGCTGCTGCACGAGAACAAACTGATCGCCCTGCCGGAGAATTCCCACAGCCACATGGTTGATCTTATACGTCATGCGATGGCCATACGGGAACGCCGTGTCACAGCCCGAGCTCCTCCATGAGTGTGGGGAGGAACTTTGTGGAGACATCGTTGGTGCGGTAGCGCTCATCGGCCAGAATCTGCTTGAGGAAGCTGATATTGGTCGGCAGGCCCTCGATGCGCGTCTCGCTCAGGCAGCGCTCCATGCGGCGGATGGCCTCGTCGCGGTCTACGCCCCAGACGATCACTTTGGCGAGGTTGCTGTCGTAGTAGGGTGGGACGGAGTAGCCGGAGTAGATCTGGGTGTCCACTCTAACACCGAGGCCGCCGGGGAGGAGCACCTCGCCCATCTTGCCCGCCGATGGCTGAAAGTTCTTGGCGGGGTCTTGCGCCGTGACGCGGCACTCGATGGAGTGACCTTTCCACTCGATATCTTCTTGTTTTAGAGAGAGTGGCTCACCAGCGGCGATGCGGATCTGCCACTGGATGAGATCAACGCCCGTGACAAACTCCGTGACGGGGTGCTCTACTTGGATGCGCGTGTTCATCTCCATAAAGTAGAACTCGCCGCTGGGGGTGTAGATAAACTCCACGGTGCCCGCATTGGCATAGCCCGCCGCCTTGCCCGCTTTCACCGCCGCCGCACCGATTGCCATGCGCTGCTCCATCGTGAGAGTCGGAGAGGGGGCTTCCTCGACGACTTTCTGGTGGCGTACGGTCTGCACCGAGCACTCGCGCTCCCCGAGGTGAATCCCATGACCGTACTCGTCAAAGAGCACCTGCACCTCGATATGGCGCATCTCACGGATGTACTTTTCGAGGTAGAGCCCGCCGTTGCCAAACGCCGCCTCCGCCTCGACCTGTGCGACTTTGAACTGCCGCTGCATGTCGTCTTCGTCCTCGACAATGCGAATGCCACGCCCGCCGCCGCCTGCGGTGGCCTTCATCATCACGGGGTAGCCAATCTGAGTTGCGAGCTTGAGAGCATCGGTGTCGGTCTCCAAGATGCCCTCAGAGCCGGGAACGGTGGGGACACCCGCAGCTTTTGCCGTGGCGCGCGCCGTGGCTTTATCGCCCATTTTTTCAATGGCAGTGATGGGGGGGCCGATAAACTTAATTCCGCACTGCTCGCAGATCTCGGCGAAGCTAGCCACTTCCGAGAGAAAGCCATAGCCGGGGTGAATCGCCTGTGCGCCCGTATTCAGGGCGGCAGCGATAATGTGCGGAATGTTGAGATACGAGTCTTTGGAAGGGCCAGGGCCCACACAGACTGTCTCATCGGCGAGGCGTACGGGCAGAGAGTCTCGGTCGGCGTCAGAGTGGATCTGGACGGTCTTGATGCCAAGCTCTTGGCAAGCACGAATGATCCGAACCGCGATCTCGCCGCGGTTGGCAATAAGGATTTTACTGAACATTACTGTCCTTGATTTTGAAGATTAAGTGCTCGACCCACACTGCCAGGAAGAGCGGTTGGACTGGTGACTTCACCGGTCTGGGGATTGTACTGAAGGGGCTGCTTACTGACACCATCAACGAGCATCTCATCCGTGACCCCGTAGCGCTTCAGCTCCTGAAGACTCGCAGGCAAGCGCTCGTCGTTGTCCATCTTGTACATGGTGATCGCCTGCTGGATCTGGGAGACATAGCTAATGGTGCCGACTTGCTGGGCCTTCTCCTTGGGCGCGAGAACACGCTTGCCGGCGGCATCCTTTCCACCACCTGTCAAGCGTGGGATAACAATGGCAGCTAGAATACCGAGGATGACTACCACCACTAAGATCTCAATCAGAGTAAAAATCCGTCGCTGCATCTAGCTTTCCTCCGGCACGATCGTAAAGAGAGGCTGGCCGTACTCGACCGGCTGCCCTTCACCGATAAGAACCTCAATAAGCTTCCCACTCAGCGGTGCTTTACAGTCCGAGAGTAAGCGCATCGTGTCGATCTGACCGAGCACCTGCCCAATATTCACCAAGGCTCCTACCTCTGCAACGGAGTGGATGACACCCACATGCTCCGCCGTCACCAGACAAGCGTTCGTCGGTGTGGGTATAGGAAGCGAGGAAGTAGTGGGAGGTGTAGGAAGACTCGGCTGTAGAGCGGGCAAAGGGCTTGTCGTCGCGCGGCGCATCCGCAGGGTCCCCCCCTCATGTCGGATCTCTATCTCGGTGAGGCGCGGAGCCTCGGTAAAGAGAGCGGCAAAGCCCTCAATCTGCTCGTGATTCATTTAGATTTTCTTAACAAAGATACACCACTCCACGATCTGGAGGGCCTTAGAGACAATCATCAGAGAGAATGCTCCGACAAGAGCCCAGAGAACACCATCACTAGGGCGCGTCAGCTTCACGCCACTTTCTTGGCTGCTCGCAAAGGAAAGCTTTGCCGCAATAGACTCAATGCCGGTCATGCTGGACTGTATTGCCGTGCGCATCCAGGGAGAGATCAGTACGCAGAGAGCTATCGTGGCTATGATCGTAATAGGCATGATGAGCTTGTACTTATCCGACTGATGATCGTTATAGATCACGCAGTTTCGGCAGCGCTCCGCTTTTTGGGCATCCGTGAGAAAGATTTTGGCAGGGGCTGCATTTCCCGGTGACGAGGGATTGGCGTAGTTGAGCTGCGAGGCGGGAGCCATCTCCAGCTGAACCCCTCCCTGAGTTTTGTTGGAGGCATTACTGACAATATCTTGCTCGCAGTAGCAACCCCGACGGATTCGCCAGCAAGCATCGCGTTTCTGGTAGATAGGGCAGTGGGGACGAACCCAGTCGCGGCAGTAGCTTCCCTCCCAACACTTACCAATCAGGGACGTTCGGATGGGCTTTGCTTCACGCTTTGCCCCTGTACCAAATGTCGCCTCCGAGGAGTCCATTTCTGTACCACGTCTCTGGATTGCCCGGCCAAACTTGGTAATAATATCCCGAATGACAAGGACGAGGCCAACTCCACCTGGCACTAAGGCGGCCTGTGGGAAGGCGGCTAAAGCCTTGGCAACTCCAAGGGAGCTAGCATCGCCTAGCATGGGGAGCCCCAACCCGAGAAGTGCCGCCCCAATCAGAAGGGCATAGCCTGCGATCTCCTCAAACCAGAGAGAGACAGCTAGTCCAAGCGAGGCCGCCCCCAAGCCATAGGTTAGTGCCTTTGTCGCAAGGGCGATATTGCCCATCATGATCTTTTGTTTGGGGGCATCCCAGCTAGAGAATCCACCCAGACCAATAAAAACTCCATAGAGAAGGTAGGCCAGACTCAGACCAGCGACGATAAAGGCGACTGTCATCACCAAGTTCGCTAGCGTATAGACGATAGGGGGAACATAAATTCCACCTTCATCTGATTCTTCTCTGCTCATGGAATGTCTCCTGATGTTGTTATAACGCTACGCTAGGACTTGACTCGCTCTAGATAGCTATCATTACGAGTGTCAATCTTAAGCTTGTCACCGACATTGATAAAGAAAGGAACGGAGACAACAACCCCACCTTCAACCGTGGCGGGTTTGGAGCCACCCGAAGCCGTATCCCCACGTACGCCAGGGTCGGTCTCGATCACGAGGAGCTCCATAAAGTCAGGCACGTGAACCTGGATAATCTGCTCTTTATGGAGAATGGCCTGAACTTCCATGTTCTCTTTCATGTATTTTTTCTGCTCGCCAATCATCGCCGCCGAGACGCCGGTTTGCTCAAATGTGTCCATGTCCATGAGGAAGTACTCTCCATCTTGCTCGTAGAGGTACTGCATCGGTTTGCGCTCCAGATAGGCTGCCTCCATCTTCTCACCGGCACGCCAGGTTTTATCCAAGGTACGTCCCGTGCGCAGGTTCTTGAGGGTAGAGCGGACAAAAGCTCCCCCTTTGCCTGGTTTGACATGCTGGAAATCAACAATCGTATAGATATCGTTGTCGAAGATAAGAGAAAGACCGTTGCGGAAATCGCTGGTATCCAATCGAAAATACTCCTTTGAAAACTAGAACGTATTATAGCATGAAAAAGGCCCTCAGCCGAAGCTGAGGGCCGTAAGCGGGATTACTCCTGCTTAGAACTTAACGGAGAACTGACCTGCGACGACTCCACCCTTCTGGATGTTGTCGGTACCTGCAGAAGATCCGTTGAACGCGGAGTTGCCCTTGCCATTGTAGTCCGCAACCTGGTAGAGGAGACGGAAGGTGCTGGCCGAGTTGAAGTCAAACCGGTAGCCAATGTTGGTGAACAACTCACGAGGCTTCAGACCGCTACCTGCACGGGTGTAGGTTGTGGACTCTGTCGAGACCTCAAGCGAGGACGGTCCGGTAACCTGCCACTTGGCACCAAAGCCAATATTCGCGATCTTGTCGTTTGTCGTAAGACCACCAAGACCCGTTGCTTTACCCGTACCCTGGTAGTCCTGGACGGATCCCATCAGCTCGATGCGGTTAGTGGGGTTCCAGGAAGCTTTACCGTAAGCACCCTTGATGTCCGTGGGGTTCTGGAAGGAACCAACACGAGCCCATGCACCCGGTGCACCGAAGTACGGTCCAACGTTGCGGTAGCCACCCGAGAGGATGAAGTTTCCACGGCCAAACTGACCGTTGACATCAAGTGCCTCATTGTTCTTGGTAGTCACGTTCTTGCTACCAATCAGGGTATCCGACTTCGCATACTTACCTACTAGGGTGATACCAAGCAGGCGGGTAGAGACATCGGCGGCCATAACATTGACGGTGTCAAAGTTCGCCGGAGCGCCCGCGGTTGCGGACTGAGCGGCTCCACCAAAAGTGAGGTAGCTGGCGTTGATGTTGAACTTTGTCAGGACGTTAACATTGAAGTTAGCCGTACCACCAGCGAACTGGTTGACATTCATACCACCAACACGACCGGACTGGCCGAAGACACCAACCGTATTGGCACGGGTTAAACCACCGACATATCCACCACGGAAAGCACCCGCCATCACCATGGGAGCCAGGTTGGCAGAGCCAAATCCGTAGTTTACGGGGTTCACTTTACCTGCTTGTGTGGTGAAGTTGATGCCCTGAATGCGGAAGTTACCACGAAAACCGTCGGTGGGGATGGATCCGTTATCGGTCTTCTGGTTGGTGAAGTAGGAGTCCTGATCCGGGGTCTTGAAGGTGTATGCACCAAACTGTGTGGGGATACGTCCAACGGTGACACCGGTACTGCCAAGGATCGGCAGGCTGACACCGGTGCTCATGTGAGCAGACCAGAGAGTCGTCGCCTGATCCTGGTTCACCCGAGCTCCACCACGGTCAGAACGAGCGCCAAAGCCACCACCCAGGTAAGGGAGGTAGTTGCCGACGGTCAGGTTCGCTTCAAACGTCGTGTTGTCGTTGGGGGTCGCTTTCAGGTTCAGGTCAAGATCGTGCAGAGCACGAGTATCCGCAAGAACGCTGCCGCTCGTACCAGGGCCACCGGTGACGAAGAAACCGTCACGGTCACGGAATGCCGAAGTGCCATCCTCACGGAAGTTGCCACGGACATAGGTGTTAAAGCCACCGTTGATCTTCAGACGCTTGTTCCACTGGTCTTCCAGCTTGCTAACGCGGTCTTCGACGTTCTTAAGACGCTTCTTGATTGCGTCCACATCCACACCAAGCGTCGTCAGCTCGGTCTGGAACTCGGCCACCATCTTGCGAATCAGGTCGAGATCAGACTTCTTGACAAGGTTTGCAAGATCACCCTTGGTGGCAAAGTTGCTCATGTCAGGGGTGTCACCGCCCTTACCGATCATGCCCTTAACGGCATTGAGGTCAGCCTTGGTGGCAAAGTTGCTCATGTCAGGGGTGTTACCACCATGCTCATGAGCCTTCAGGGCATAGCGCTGATCAAGAATATCCAGCATGCGAGCTAGCATCACTGCCATCTCGTAGCGGGTTAGGGTGCGCTTACCATGGTAGAGTCCGTCTGGATCGCCAAGGATAATTTTGAGCTGCGCGAGCTTGTCAATGGCCTGGTAGGCCCAGTGGTCGTTCGGGACGTCCTTGAAAGGACCGTCCTGCGCAAGAACCGGTGCGGTGGTCAGAGCCAAGGCGACGGTTGCGAAAAGCGCTTTCTTCATGTTCTAGAATTCCCTCCGAGATTGATCGTCAGCATCCGTTTCTGCAAGATCCACATCGAGGTTGAGGTAGTTACCATGTTGCCTTCTCCCCATCGGTGTTTCGCTGGCTTAAATCTATGCCGCCGTTTCAAACCTCTAAGACCCCAACATTAGTATCAGGGTTTCATCTTTTTTTGGAAAAGTTTCCGGGGGTAAGTTTACCGGACTTCTTTTATCTTGGCAATTATATCAGTGACGATTATAGGGAAACGTAAATCTGGCATCTGTGGTAAGCATGAATCCACGCTTGGCTGCATGGCGTGCCTCTTGTCCAAAGAACAAAGTGAGCCAGTACTGGACTATCTCATCCTCCAGCCTCTCTCCCTCGGGATGAATCACCGCAAACTCATAACTCCAGAGCTTGGTCTTAGGGTCTGTTTCCAAAGTCAGCTCTAGAATCAGCCCATCCACATAGCGCCGGTAGTGGTCACGATCCACCAAACCATGTGGCTGGAGAGCGGCAAGAGCGAGTGGCTCGTTGTTTGCCAGAAGCCACATCTCCTGCACGATTTGCCGGTCGCGTGGCCCGTTGTTTCTCACTTGAGCCGCTCCGGATTGAGTCCCTGAAGGTCTTCAGGCACAAAGAGGCCATCTTTTCGGATCAGCTCACCGTCGAAGCGTATCTCGCCGCCCCCATACTCTGGGCGCTGGATGTAGACAAGATCCCAGTGAACTTGGGAGCGGTTTCCGTTGTCCGCGATTGCATAGGCTTGCCCTGGAGTGAAGTGAAAGCTGCCCGCGATCTTCTCGTCGAAGAGCGTGTCGCGCATCGGCTGAAGGACATAGGGATTGAAACCTAGTGAGAACTCGCCAATATAGCGTGCCCCTTCGTCCGAGTCTAGTATTTGATTGAGGCGCTCTGTCTGGGCCGGGCTTGCGGCGCTGGCCTCGATGATCTTTCCATTCTCTAGCACAAAGCGAATCCCTTCAAAGAGGCTCCCCTGATAGAGAGAGGTGGTATTGAACTGAATATGGCCATTGACCGAGTCACGGATCGGGCAGGAGAAGCACTCACCATCGGGGATATTGCGCTCCCCATAGCACATGATCGCCCCTATATCTTTAATGGAGAACCGTAGATCGAGTCTCTCTCCCGTCAGGTGCACCTGGTCTGCCTTGCGCATGCGCTCCTGGAGTGGCTCCATTGCCTTCTGCATCTTCCCATAGTCTAGGGTGCAGACATCAAAGTAGAAGTCCGTGAACGCCTCAGTACTCATCCCTGCGGACTGTGCGAACGCGGGAGTGGGGTAGCGGAGCACTACCCACTTTGTCTGATTAACACGGCGATCTGCCACGGGACGCCACCAGAGATTTTGATAGAGCGCCAGCTTCTCCGCTGGAACATCGCTAAGCTCTAGGCTATTTTCGGCACCTCGAATCCCAATATAGGCATCCATTGTCTCCATACGCCGCAGCTCGTGCTCGCCGATAGCGGTCATTTGTGCCTCGGAAGCGTTTTGGTAGAGCGCACGCAGCACGCGGTTGGATCGTGTCTCGATAAACGGAACACCTCCCGCATCGGCGACGGTTTTGAGGAGCACTTGGAGGAAATCATCGGGAGTATCGAAGGCTTCTATAAGAACGCGCTCACCCGCGCGAAGGCGAAGCGAGTGCGAAACAAGTGTGTGAGCGAGCTGAGAAAGTCGAGGGTCAGGCATGCGATTATTTTACCAGAATAAAAAGATCACTATTTTCGTGGTTTTCCTTGACGTAGAGTTAATGGTGCGATAATATTCTCCCTGCGCCTCGGCCTGAGCCAAGCGCAGTGACTCGAAGAAATGACAGTTACTGACGGACTTTTACAATTAAATAGTGTTACAGATAGCTTTGTTTGTTGTGTTCTTTGAGCAACAACCAGAGCGGTAAGTACAATAACTTCGGCGAGACTCCCTCGGGAGAATCGGTGACTGGCGCAAAACGTGGAGTGGAGACACTTCTCAAAATTAGAGCAGGCTTACTCTTGTAAGAAGGTCTAACGATCTTCTTTGGATGTAAGTTATGTTCGCCAAACTTTCTATGGAGAGTTTGATCCTGGCTCAGGACGAACGCTTGCGGCGTGCCTAAGAAATGCAAGTCGAACGGACAGTGGCTTCGGTTACTGTTAGTGGCGAACGGTCGCGTAACACGTAAGAAACCTGCCTTGAAGCGGGGGACAACAGTCCGAAAGGACTGCTAATACCGCATGTGGCCACTTAGGGGCATCCTTAAGTGTCTAAAGATTTATCACTTCAAGATGGTCTTGCGGCCTATCAGCTAGTTGGTGGGGTAACTGCCTACCAAGGCGACGACGGGTAGCTGGTCTGAGAGGACGATCAGCCGGATTGGGACTGAGATACGGCCCAGACTCCTACGGGGGGCAGCAATTAGGAATCTTGCACAATGGGGGAAACCCTGATGCAGCGACGCCGCGTGAAGGATGAAGGTTCTCGGATCGTAAACTTCTTTTAAGAGGGAAGAAATTTGACGGTACCTCTTGAATAAGCCCCGGCTAACTACGTGCCAGCAGCCGCGGTAATACGTAGGGGGCGAGCGTTGTCCGAAGTTACTGGGCGTAAAGCGCGCGTAGGCGGTTTCTTAAGTCTGGGGTGAAAGGTTCAACGCTCAACGTGAACAGTGCCTTGGATACTGGGAGACTTGAGTTAGGGAGAGGGTAGTAGAATTCCTGGTGTAGCGGTGAAATGCGTAGATATCAGGAGGAATACCAATGGCGAAGGCAGCTACCTGGCCTATAACTGACGCTGAGGTGCGAAAGCGTGGGGAGCAAACGGGATTAGATACCCCGGTAGTCCACGCCCTAAACGATGAGTGCTAGATGTAAGAGGTATCGACCCCTCTTGTGTCGTCGCTAACGCATTAAGCACTCCGCCTGGGGAGTACGGCCGCAAGGTTGAAACTCAAAGGAATTGACGGGGGCCCGCACAAGCGGTGGAGCATGTGGATTAATTCGTCACTAACCGAAGAACCTTACCCAGGTTTGACATCCTAGGAATCCTGGTGAAAGCTGGGAGTGCTCGCAAGAGAGCCTAGAGACAGGTGTTGCATGGCTGTCGTCAGCTCGTGTCGTGAGATGTTGGGTTAAGTCCCGCAACGAGCGCAACCCTCACCGTATGTTGGCAGCGTAAAGTCGGCAACTCTTACGGAACTGCCCGTGCAAGCGGGAGGAAGGTGGGGATGACGTCAAGTCGGCATGGCCCTTACGCCTGGGGCTTCACACATGCTACAATGGGTGGTAACAAAGGGCTGCTAAATCGTGAGGTCAAGCAAATCCCAAAAATCCATCCTCAGTTCGGATTGTAGGCTGCAACTCGCCTACATGAAGCCGGAATCGCTAGTAACCGCAGGTCAGCTATACTGCGGTGAATACGTTCCCGGGCCTTGTACACACCGCCCGTCAAGTCACCTGAATTGTCTGCACCCGAAGCCGGTGGCCTAACTCGTAAGAGATGGAGCCGTCTAAGGTGTGGGGAGTAAGGGGGACTAAGTCGTAACAAGGTAGCCGTATCGGAAGGTGCGGCTGGATCACCTCCTTTCTAAGGATGAGTTGGCCAGACTCCGGTCTGTTGCCGACGAGGTCGATTCTTGAAGCCACCTCATTAAGTTGGGGAGTCGAGAAGTTATTTACTTTCGCTTTGGCTGTTGCTCAAAGAGCATCGCGCTATCCTGGTGACGTTCTGTTACCTAAATGGATAGGCAAAGCTTTCTTAACACTATACAAATACACTGTCGGGTTGGATTCCCTCTCTACTGGAGAGGGTTTCTAATGTGGTCTGGGCTTGTAGCTCAGCTGGTTAGAGCATTCGGCTGATAACCGAAAGGTCACTGGTTCGAGTCCAGTCAGGCCCATCTTTTGTTTCCTAACATTGGGGGATTAGCTCAGCTGGGAGAGCGACTGATTTGCATTCAGTAGGTCAGCGGTTCGAGCCCGCTATCCTCCACTTAGGGAAGCCTCGGCAGGTGTAAACAATTTCCACTAGTCTGGTTTAAACGCTTGCGTTTACTCTAGCCTAATGGTTAAGCGAGAGCGAATCCCTTGCGGTTCGTCTCCAGCGGTCGCTGGAAGAGTAGTTCTAAACTTCCTCGTTTTGTACATTTATAATCGAATAGTGAAACTTCTGGGTAATGCACCATAGAGTTCTGCGGTTCAGAAGGCCGCGCAGGATAGAACTTTATGGCGCTTGGTGGTTAGTCCAAGGGGAAGACCAAGTGATAAAAGCAAAATTACTAACAAATACATTCGTCTTAATAGATGGATGTGAGAGAGTTAGAAGAGTTTCTACATACCCACGATTTGTAGGAAACGGTTGCTGGAGTTTACTCTAGTCTCCGGTTTCTACATGACTGAGTAGTAGGAAGTTCTTAAGCAAGGTGAAATATCCTTGCTGTTTGTTCAAGCTACGAAGGGCGCGCGGTGGATGCCTTGGCGCAAAGAGCTGATGAAGGACGCGGTAAGCGGCGAAACGCTTCGGGGAGCTGCAATCGAGCTTTGATCCGAAGATCTCCGAATGGGGTAACCCGACGTGATGAATAATCTCGTCACTCCCACCTGAATACATAGGGTGGGTAGAAGGCAGCCGGTGAACTGAAACATCTAAGTAACCGGACGAAAATAAAGTAATAACGATTCCGTAAGTAGCGGCGAGCGAAAGCGGAGTAGCCTAAACCATAGACCACGGTTTATGGGGTTGCGGGGTCAGAGCTGTGGGATCTGAAATGTATAGTCGAACTCTCTGGAAAGTGAGTCCATAGAAGGTGAAAGCCCTGTAGACGAAATGCATGACAGCCCTATCTGATACCCAAGTACTGCGGGACACGAGGAACCCTGTAGGAATCTGGGAGGACCATCTCCTAAGGCTAAATACTCTTTGCGACCGATAGCGAACTAGTACCGTGAGGGAAAGGTGAAAAGCACCCCGGGAGGGGAGTGAAATAGTCCCTGAAACCGCGTCGCCTACAAGCTGTCAAAGCACTATGTCAAGCTTGCTTGAAATGTGTGATGGCGTGCCTTTTGCAGAATGAGCCTGCGAGTTAATGTTAGTGGCAAGCTTAAGTGATAGATTCACGGAGGCGCAGCGAAAGCGAGTCTGAATAGGGCGCTCAGTCGCTAGCATTAGACCCGAAACCGTGTGATCTACCCATGGTCAGGTTGAAGCGAAGGTAATACTTCGTGGAGGACCGAACCGTTGTATGTTGAAGAATGCTCGGATGAACTGTGGGTAGGGGTGAAATGCCAATCGAACACGGAGATAGCTGGTTCTCCTCGAAATGCATTTAGGTGCAGCGTTATTTGTTTACCGTCGGAGGTAGAGCACTGAATAGTTGAGGGGCCCTCCAAGGTTACTGAGATTAATCAAACTCCGAATGCCGACGGTCTAAGAATAGCAGTGAGACAGTGGGGGATAAGCTTCATTGTCGAAAGGGAAACAGCCCAGACCCACCGCTAAGGTCCCTAAGTAATGGCTAAGTGTAAAAGGATGTGGGAGTACGTAAACAGCCAGGATGTTGGCTTAGAAGCAGCCACCATTTAAAGAGTGCGTAATAGCTTACTGGCCGAATGTACTCCTGCGCCGATAATGTAAGGGGGCTCAAGCTATTTACCGAAGCGTGGGAAGTGAGAATTAATTCTTGCTTGGTAGAGGAGCGTTGTGTGTGGGTTGAAGCATGAGCGTAAGCACGTGTGGACTGCACACAAGTGAGGATGCAGGCATAAGTAGCGAAAAGACAGGTGAGAATCCTGTCCACCGGAAGCCTAAGGTTTCTGCAGTAAAGCTCGTCTTCTGCAGGTCAGTCGGTCCTAAGGCGAGGGCGAAGGCCGTAGTCGATGGATAGACGGTTTATATTCCGTCACCGTGCGTAAAGGTTAAACGTCTGGGGACGCCGTTCGTATATTTCATCTGGTGATTGGTTGTACCAGTTCCGCAAGGACGAGTGAATCCCTTCGGGGTGCAGCGAAGTGATAGGTATGAGGGGCCGAGAAAAGCCATGACGGTACAATACGTACGACCGTACCGCAAACCGACACAGGTAGGCAGGTAGAGGATACCAAGGTGTTCGAGATAACTCTCGTTAAGGAACTAGGCAATCTAACCCCGTAACTTCGGGAGAAGGGGTGCCCACGCAAGTGGGTCGCAGTGAAATGGCTCGAGCGACTGTTTACCAAAAACACAGGTCTGTGCAAAAGCGAAAGCTGACGTATACGGGCTGACGCCTGCCCAATGCCAGAATGTTAACAGGAGATGTCAACGCAAGTGAAGCATTGAATCGAAGCACTGGTGAATGGCGGCCGTAACTATAACGGTCCTAAGGTAGCGAAATTCCTTGTCGGGTAAGTTCCGACCCGCACGAATGGCGTAACGACTTGAGCGCTGTCTCAACGAGAGACTCGGTGAAATTGTAACATGCGTGAAGATGCGCATTACCCGCTGCAGGACGGAAAGACCCCGTGGAGCTTTACTACACCCTGACATTGCTAGTCGGCATATTCTGTAGAGCGTAGGTGGGAGAGATTTATTTCGCCAATGGAACACCACCCTGGATATGTTGATTAGCTAACCTGCGCCGTTATCCGGCAAAGAGACCGTGTCAGGCGGGTAGTTTGACTGGGGCGGTCGCCTCCCAAAATGTAACGGAGGCGTCCAAAGCTGCCCTCAGGTTGGTTGGAAACCAACTTTTGAGTACAAAGGCATAAGGGCGGTTTACTGCGAGACCTACAAGTCGAGCAGTTGCGAAAGCAGGGCTTAGTGACCCTTTGGTTGTGTATGGGTGCGCCAAAGATCATCGGATATAAGCTACCCCGGGGATAACAGGCTTATCTTGCCCAAGCGCTCACAGCGACGGCAAGGTTTGGCACCTCGATGTCGGCTCGTCGCATCCTGGGGCTGGATTCGGTCCCAAGGGTTAGGCTGTTCGCCTATTAAAGCGGTACGCGAGCTGGGTTCAGAACGTCGTGAGACAGTTCGGTCCCTATCCGCAGCGGGCGTAAGAAGTTTGATGGGAGCTGTCCCTAGTACGAGAGGACCGGGATGGACAGACCTCTGGTGTGCCAGTTGTACCGCCAGGTGCATCCGCTGGGTAGCTATGTCTGGTCGTGATAAGCGCTGAAAGCATCTAAGCGCGAAGTACACCCAAAGATAAGACTTCTCATGGAGTAGTCCAGTAAGGCCTGAGGAAGACCACCTCGTTGTGGCGCGGGATGTGTAATTGCAGTAATGCATTCAGCAAACCCGTTGCTATCGGCCGAGGGCTTGACAAGAATCCTTCCCTTTGTGGAAGGGAGAACTTCCTTACTACCAGGTCAAAGCTAGTTAAGCTAGTAACCCTAGTAGTAGTTGCAAGTGTCGTATAGTGTGTATGAACTTATGGTTTTGAAGCTACGCGCTGCTTGCTCTGGATCTTCTAACTTGTATGTTCTCTAGCTCTTTGTAGTTAGTGAACTCCATTCTCTAAGTGATTGTGTTTGTAGAAACCTATGGGTTTTGTAGAAACCTTTCGCGATCTACGCTACGTTTGTAATAAGATACTTTAGCTAGTCTAGCTGAGTGTCCCTAGTTGTTTCACTATTCGATTTTAAAAAATGTCTCTACGGCTTTACGTTTTCGTGACGCTGTGGAGTTCTGGTTTCCCCATTTTGGGGATCTAGTTTCTGGTGTTTCTAGCGTAGGGGATCCACCCGTTCCCATTCCGAACACGGTAGTTAAGCCCTATTGCGGCGAAGATACTTGGGGCAAAAGCCCTTGGGAAAATAGCGCGACGCCAGAATTTATGTTAGTGGCCTTTCTTGGTCTTGCTAGGTGAAAGCTTAGGAAAACCGAGAAGGGCCATTGCTGTTTATAGGCTCGACCTTTGTGACCCCTCCCTCCGTTTTGTCGTACTCGCTAAGGCCAACTCACTCAATATCTTTGATAGATATTATTTTTTCCTCCCGCTGGAAGTATGCCCAGCGAGGTAAAATCAAAAAGCTTTCATGGTACTTTAATCTCCTAGAGGTAACAAAGACCCTGTGGTTGTATCTAAAGGGTAGTTTTTATGGGGCATTCTTTGCCCGGGAGAATAAGGAAAGATTTGTAATGAGGAATTGTTTAGCTCTGTCGCTCCGGGTTGCTGTGATGCCCCTTTTAACCGCTGTGCCTTTGGTACCTGCCTTCGCTCAGGTGGTGCCAAAGCCAGCTGCCCCTGCATCGGAAGCCGGGACGCTTACTCTAGCCTCGGCCATTACAACGGCTCTTGGACAACAGCCACAGCTAGCGACCGCGGCGGCTAACAAAGAGGCCTCCGCGCAGCGGCTCAAGCAGACTCAGGCAAGCTACTTGCCTACTGTTACTCCGAGCTACAACTTTCAAAATCAGTACACATTTGGGAAAGTGCAGGTCTTTCAAGGAGGTGGTGTGGTTGCGGATCTTCCTTCGGGGAGAACTGTCACCACCCGGCAAGAGCAGATTTCTCTCGCCTATCGTATCTTTGACTCGGGGCGACGTGATCTGAATGCGCGCCAATCGCGTCAGAACCTACGTGTCTCTGAACTTGCTGAAGAAAATACGCGCCAAACCGTGATTAGTAGTGTCGCCGATGCCTACTATACCGCTTTGCGCAACGATGCTCTTGTGCGAGTCTCCCAATCACAGGTTGAGCGTGCCAAGACGACTTTCGATCAGATCACCTTTCAGGCCAATGTGGTAGGCACTACGCCGAAGAAAGATATTTTGCAAGCGCAGGCAGATTATTTGAATGCTGAGGTTAATCTTCTTCAAGCAAAGAACAATGCGGAGATTGCTCATACACAGCTTCGAAATGCGATGGGGCTGAGGGGCTTAGGCAAACTACCTCTTGTGGATGTGACTCCTCCCACGCTGAGTACCCCCTTAACGGCTCAGGTAACAGGCGTGACTCCAGACTCACAAGATAGCGATGCGATCACAAAGCTTCTTGCCGTTGCCAATACCAACCGTCCCGATCTCCAGCAAAGCGAGGTGAATACAGCGATCGGTGAGACGAGTGTGAAACTCGCCCAGCTTGGAAATCGCCCCGTGCTCAATGTGGATCTTGCGGCGGCCTACCAGCTTGATGCTGCCAACGATCCGACCCGTCAGATTGGTAATAACCGAGCCATCTTGGCCAACCTGAACTACCCGCTCTACGATGGTGGGGCATCGCGGGCCAATATCCACGCAGCTGAGGCCAGCCAGCGCTCCACGGTGGCGCAGCTTCAGAACCAGAAGCAGCAGGTTGCGCTGGAAGTTGAGCAGTCCTGGCGAAATCTAGGACAGGCACGTGCAAGCATCCCAGCGACGGATGCTGCTCTAGCCGCCGCCCGTAAGAACTTTGAAGCCGCCTCGGAAGCACTACGTCTGGGAGCCGGGAGCACGGTGGATGTGATCACGGCCCAGACCTCTCTGGTGCAAGCGGAGATAAACTATGTCCAGGCGCTCTATAGCTTTTATACGGCTGACTCACGGCTTGCACGAGCGCTGGGGCAAGCGGATCGAATTGGGCAAGCCAACACAAGTAAATAAGCCAACGCGAAGTAAATGCTGGATAGACTCTTTGGAATAGACCTGCGGAGTGTGGCCTTGCTACGGATTATAGTAGGAGGGTATCTGCTCTGGGATCTGGCGGATCGGGCAAGGGGACTCACTCGGGACTACACGGACTGGGGAGCGTTTCCACGGGAAGCCAACGTGAGTATGTGGATGGGGGGCGACTACTGGGAGCGTGCCTGGGCTTTCGCCTCTTTCCACATGGCTTCCGGGGATGCTGCCTGGCAGGTCTTTCTCTTTTTGCTGGCCGCTGTCTGTGCCTTTTTTCTCATGGTGGGCTACCGCTCGCGCTTGTTTGCCTGTCTGAGCTGGATCTTGATGATCTCCCTCCAGAACCGAAACCCAATCGTCTTGACGGGAGCCGATCAGATGATCCGTCACACGATCTTCTGGGCGATGTTCTTGCCACTGGGAGCACGTTTCTCCGTGGATGGGCTTGCAGCGGTGTGTAAGGCCTACCAGCAGAGTGCACCAACCCGCACGCTCTCGATCGGCTCCGCGGGGATCTTACTCCAGACTCTTTTTCTCTACGAGTTCACAGCGGCTCTGAAGTCTGCACCCGAGTGGCATGCCGAGGGGACTGCCCTCTACTACGCTCTCTCGATTGAGCACTACCAGACCACACTGGGGCGCCTGATGCTGGCGATGCCGATTGGGTTTCTCAAGCTCAGTACCTGGCTAACCATGGGGCTGGAGGTAGTCGGGCCGCTACTGGCGTTTATCCCGGTGGCCACCGAGCGAATTCGTCTTTGGCTGATCCTTCTCTTTGTGCTCTTTCACCTCGGGGGAATCGGCTTGCTCATGGATGTTGGCCCCATCTGTGAGACTAGTGTCTTCCTATGGATCTGTTTTCTACCGGGGCTTTTCTGGGACAAACTCAGCGCTCTCTGGGGACGCCTCCCTGTCTCTTCTTTCAAGACTTGGCTGGAGGCAAAGCGCACAGGCCTGATCCACTGGCGCAACGAGCGGATTGTCCAGCGCGTAAAGCGCGGCGAGCCGCTCCCCGAGCTTCGCTCGACTAAGATCGCACAAGTTGTGGCGGCACTTTGTCTTGTCTATATACTCCTGTGGAACTTGCGCGTGCTGGACAAGAAGCGCTACGGGCACTTCATCGAGAACCTGACTTGGGTTGCAAGTCTGGTACGCCTGGACCAGTACTGGGGAATGTTTGCGCCATTCCCCTTCAAGAACGATGGCTGGCTGGTGCTTCATGCGATCCTGGAAGAGGGCTCCGAGGTGGATCTGATGCGGGGAGGTCAGCTGGTGCGCTGGGACAAGCCCGACCCCGTGGCTGCAACCTATGTCAATGAGCGGGAACGCAAGTTTCTGATGAACCTCTATGACCAACAGTACACGCAGCAGCGGGCGTACTTTGTGCAGTACAAAATGCTGGAGTGGCTACAGGCGCATCCTCAGCAGCCCAATAAGCGCATTCGACAGATCAACCTCTACTACATGCTCCACACGACTCCACCCCCTGGGCAACCGCAGCCGAAGCCGCGCAAGTTACTGCTCTTTAATGAATCCTATACGAAAGTGTGAAAACTGATGGCGATTGTTATTGAAACGCGAGATTTAATCAAGACCTACAAGACAGGTGTGATGGATGTCAAGGTGCTCCTTGGCATTACGCTGACGATCCACGAAGGAGAGTTTGTCGCGATTATGGGGCCATCGGGCTCGGGTAAGTCTACGTACATGAATATCCTAGGCTGTCTGGATCGTCCCACGGGCGGGGAGTATCTACTGGATGGTGAAGACGTCTCCCGCCTCTCAGACAACCGGCTTGCCGATATCCGCAACCAGAAGTTTGGGTTTGTTTTCCAGAGCTTTAATCTACTGCCCCGCACCACGGCGCAGCGCCAGGTGGAGCTACCGATGCTCTACGCCGGCAAGCCCAACAAAGAAAAGCGGGCAAAGTGGGCTCTGGAGCGCGTCGGCCTGACAGATCGGGCACACCACAAGCCCAACGAGCTCTCCGGAGGACAACAACAGCGTGTCGCCATTGCCCGCTCGCTGGTCAACGACCCCAGAGTGATCATGGCCGACGAGCCCACCGGCGCGCTCGATACCCGGACGAGCTTTGAGATCATGGGAATTTTTCAGGAGCTCAACCGTGAGGGCAAGACGATCGTGATGGTGACCCATGAGAACGATATCGCGCAGCACGCCACGCGGATCATTCGCTTCCGCGATGGCCTGATCCACGAAGACAGCCAGGTCGAGGATCCGAAGGATGCTCGCGTTGAGTTGGAGCATTTTCTGGAGGAGCAGGCCCGCAACGATGCTGCCGCCGGGATCAACCGCTACACTACTGCCCCTGCGTAGCGGATCGGCCTACCCACCCGAGCTGGTCGGAGGGTGATTGCGTTCTTGCTCAGCCAGCTTGAGGCTCTGAGCAAGCTCGCGCAGGGTACGTGATGCCTCTTTTTCTTCATTGGTGGCTTGCTGGAGGCTTGCAAGGCTCTCGGGGCTACTCTCGTGGCGTGAGCGTGCCATCGCCATCTTGAGGTCCACATCGCCGCAGGCCAAGGCGTAGCGCAGCACCGCCTGGCGCAAGAGCTGATTCTCCGCCTTGAGGCTGTCAAGTTGCTGGTGCTCGGTAAACTGGGTACGCAACAAAGCGACCTCACTCCGAAGCTGCTCGGCTTGACTTTCGAGATAGATAAGTCTTTCTTCCATGGACTAATTAGTTATCCCCTATCCACCGACAATATAACACTACGGGAATTACTAGTTTCTGGTACAATTCGATAACTTTCCTTCATGACCATGTTGCCTAAAAATTTTCAGCTGGACCCACAGCTCCGGTTTTCCCAGATCGAAGGGGAAGTGCTAGGGGTGCGGCTGGGAGAATCTTTACGCTCTGTCTGTAGCACGCCTGTCTGGGAGGCCCTCCAAGACGGACTCATGCAGGTGCTGGCAACACGCACTCCACTCTCCTTTGAGACCGAACTCCTTGGTGAGGGTCATCAGAAGATCGAGATCACGCCCGAGGGAGCAGGAATCGCCGTGGCAATTCAGCCCAAAGTGGTGTTCTCTCCGGGAAATGCCGATGAGTTTTTTCAGCAGTCTTCGGAGATGCTCTGTCTGCTTGAGCTGGGCACCGCGACCCTGGTGCGTGTCAATCCCGCGTGGCATGCTGCACTGGGCTACTCGCCTCAGAGCCTCAATGACCGCAAGCTCTTTGAGCTCATCCCCGATGAAGACAATCTGGAAGTGACTGTGGCACTGGGGCAAGCCGCACAGGGAAGCACGGCGCGCTTTAGCTGCCGCTTCTTAGCGGCCTCAGGCGAGTTTCACTACCTTCAGTGGAGCATTGCGCCCGGCAAAGACAACCTTCCCGCCTACGCTGCCGCTCGTGATATTACCCAGAGCCGTGCGGTTGAACTAGAGATACGCCGCCAGACCCACCGTGACTCCCTCACTGACCTGCCGAACCGAAAGTCTATCGAGGAGTCTATCTTAAAGCTCCTAACCTCAGGCTCTCATGGGGCATTTGGGGTCATGGTACTCGCACTGGATCGCTTCAAGTGGGTCAATGAGGCGCTTGGTCAAGACGGCGGCGATCAGGCGCTGATGATTATCGCGCGGCGGCTCGGGGCCGCACTTCGGGCAGAAGACGTGATTGGGCGGCTGGAGGGCGACACGTTTGTGGCGCTCTTGCCGGGTGTTGCCAGTGAGGGTGATGCGCACTCGGTGGCACAAAAAGTTCTGGAAGCAGTGCAGAGCTCCTTTGCACTCCGTGGCATTGATATCCGCCTGACGGCCTGTATTGGCCTCGCGCTGGCTCCGTTTCACGGCACCGACCCCCGAACGCTCTTAGAGCGTGCCGACACAGCGATGTACCAGGCCAAGAAAGCGTCCCGTGGCCATGTCACGCTCTGGCGCGAGGGGATGTCTCTCACGGGGATTGAGCGGCTTGCCCTGGAGTCGCGCCTCTCCCAGGCCGTGGATCGGGGTGAGATGCTCCTACACTACCAGCCACAAGTGGCGGCGGGTACGGGACACCTACTGGGCTTTGAAGCACTGGCGCGCTGGAACCACCAGCAACTAGGGATGATCCCGCCCGACACGTTTATTCCCATGGCCGAGGACACGGGCCTGATTGTCCCGCTGGGCGAGTGGGTGATGAAAGAGGCGTTTGGCCAAGCAGCCTTCTGGCAACAGGCACTCTCGGGCTTGGGAGTCTCGGTGAACCTCTCGGGGCGACAGCTCTCCCAGAACCACCTCACCGAGCATATCGAGGAGCTTCTGGCAATGTCGGGCGTGCATCGCGAGCACGTGGACCTAGAGATCACGGAGAGCGATCTGTTGCAGCAAGACGAAGCCAAAGTCAAAGACGTGCTCTTCAAAATTAAAGACATGGGCCTCCAGCTCTCCGTGGACGACTTTGGGATGGGCTACACCAACTTTGGGCGGCTGGCCAAGCTCCCGGTGGACCGCATCAAGATAGACAAGAGCTTCGTGACCCATATCTGTGAGAGCGCCGCCGACGAAGCCGTGGTGCGTGCGATGGTGGACATCTCGCGGACTCTAGGGATGAAAGTGGTGGCCGAGGGGGTCGAGACGCAGGAGCAGTTTGAGAAGCTCACCCAGATGGGCTGCGATATTATCCAGGGCTATCTCTTCGGAAAGCCCCTCCCCGCCGCCGATGTCCCGCGCCTCCTGCTCCAGGCGACGTAAATTAGGGAGATGTGTACACAGCCAATCAGTAGATACGGTAGGCGGTTTTACTTCCTCCATCACCAGGCAACCCCGTCCCGACGGAAATATCTAGGCTGAGTGAATATTTAATTGTCGCCCCTTGCAACATCTGTGGATTTTGAGTAATTTGTCGAAAAATCTCAGAATCTGCCCCACCTATCTTCGACATCATAGATATATTTCGAATTTTATCTTGTTCAGATAATTTTTCCCAGTTTTTCACACCAGATATATGATTATCTCCTTCAAGTACAGAAGATATTGAATTTCGTAAATTTTCCAGTTTATTTTTTGTATTTTCCGCCAATTTAAGTATTTCATTATCATTATAGTATGTAAGAAAATTTGTT
>JAPLCP010000132.1 GCA_026392155.1 Armatimonadota bacterium
CAAGACCGCAAGATAGGCTTCCATGCGCGGGTCGGGCAGCGCGACGTCCATGTCCGTCAGAAATGCGATGCGCTTTGCTCCTTGCGCAATCAATCGCCGGAGTGCGGTCTCCAGGGAGGGCTTTAGGTCAATGCCCACATAGTCCACTTGAGCGCCAGGATGGTAGGCACCGATTGCCACCATGGGGACACCGAGCCGTGCGGGGATCGTATCGCTGTAGAACATGTCACAGGAGATCACGGCATCAAACGTCCAGGGAAACGCACTGTGGAGGTCCGCGTCATCTCGCGGGATTGTCTGGGTGCTGAGCAGTAAGTGGTAGCCATGCCGCATCGCCTCATCACTGAGCTGACGCGCAAGCCCCGTATAGTAGGGCAAGAGTGAGTCTGCACACCAGAACGCCACACAAAACGAGGCTCCCTTAACCAGCGAGCGTCCCAAAAGATTAGGACGGTAGCCTAGCCTCTCTGCTGCAGACTGTACTTGAAGCCGAGTCGCCGGGGAGACGAGCAAACTATCTTCGCGATGCAAAGCCCGCGAGACGGTCGCCACCGAAACCCCAAGATCTTCCGCAATATCGCGTAGCCGTGTCTTCATTGCAAACGTTTACTATTTCCCTTAATCAGAGATCATACCAGTCCCTTTTTCTTTAAGCAAGGTATACTTTTCCGCAAAGGAAGTTGTAATCATGCAAGTACAACCATCAGACATTGAAGTCTTCGCAGAGTCGCTGGATATTGCGAAAGCGGCAGCGATCTACGCCGAGCACGGCTGCTTAGTCGTGCGCGGGTTGATGAAGCCCTATATCGAGGCGATTGCCCGCGAAGTCGAGCAAGTAGCCGACACGGCACGCTCGCTCTATGAGCAGGCAAAAGAAGTGCCGGGAATTGGGTGGACAACGCCGGACGGGACGCTCTGGATAAAAGCCCCCGGCAGCTACAACCGTGATAAACAGATCATGGTACTTGCGCTGCGCTACACCACCAGCGGCGCTTTTTTACAGTCTGCTATGGATAAAACCACCGTGGATCTTGTCGAGGCCGTACTTGGTCCCAATATCGAGCTCTTTTTGGACGGCCAGTGCCTCTACAAAGAGCCCGTCGGCGGGCACACGAAGAACCTCCATCAAGACAGCGCCTACTTCGAGCACCGCTTTGAGGGCCCGATGGCGAGCCTGAACTATGTTGTGGATACGGACTTGGTCAACGGGGCGCTCCATGTGGTGCCCGGCTCCCACAAGCTCGGGCAGCTCACGCACATTGACACATTCTCGCACTTGGGCCTCGACCCAGACGAGTGGCCGTGGGAAAAATCTCTCCCCATCTGTGGCAAGGCAGGCGATGCGATCTTCTTTCACTACCGCTGCATTCATGGAAGCAAAGAGAACCACTCGGAGAAGCCAAGGCCTGTCTTTATCCACCGCTACCGCCGCCCCGATGACTATGTCACGATCAGCGCCGCAACGGCATCTGCCCGTGAGGAAGCGGAGAAGCACGCCGCTGAGGTCAAGAAGCAAAACCAGCAGGGGCTCATGGTGCGTGGCGTGCGAAAATGGGAGCCTCCGACATAAGCCCCACTCGTTCTGCCTGAAGGCTCGTGCGTGCTCGCGCTTCCCGCTCGGGAAACGTGCCGAAGTAGAGCCGAGGTCGCTGTAAAAATCGCTCCAGCACGGCGGCACGCCCTGCTCGGTAGGCATCGTCAGGCACATGGCAGTACTCTTGGCGAATGAGACGGGCATAGCACCGGTAGGTTCGGGGTGGCGCTCCGAGAATCCAGAGGTCGGCGTCTAAAAGCAGGCGCATGTCCTCACCGTCGTCTAAAGGCTCGTGCTTTTTGGTGGCAAGAATAAGCTGCTGCGCCCGCGGGTCGGAGACTAGTGCGGCGCTCTGCTCCTCATTGTCGTGGGCCTTTGGGTCGTAGACCGCATCGTGCCAGAGTGCCGCCAGAAGTAGCGAAGGCGGGAGTGTTGGGCCACACCACCGAGTCAGTGCCCCCAAAACGGCTCGCAGGTGCCGCACGGTGTGGTAGCACCGGTGCGGCTCCGAGTAGCGCTGCAAAACCTCAGGAGGGATCTGCATCGGGATACTCCTCAGCGGATATCACTACTTCTCCGTGGGAGCCGCCACGTGGCGCATCGTGAAGTTGAGAACATCGCGCAGGTGCTCGTCCCAGTACGGCCAGGTGTGGGCACCATCGAACTCGGAAAACTCAAACGGGAGGCCCTTTTCCAGAAGACGGCGCTCCATGTCGCGGTTCATCTGGATCAAAAAATCGTCCTTACCACAGTCGAAGTAGAGCGCCGGGCCACGCCACTCGCCCTTGCTTCCCGTGAGCTTGGCAATTTTCGGCCAGATCGCACCGGTGGTGTACAGTGTGTCGGTGTTGGTGGGGAACATCTTCTGGACAAAGTTCATGATCGGCTTGCCCTCTCCCCACTCGACCACACCCGAGAGCGATGCTGCTGCGCAGAACTTGGTCGGGTTGTCTATTGCCAGGTGCCAGGAGCCGTAGCCTCCCATCGAGAGACCGGCTATGGCGCGGCCCTCGCGCTTGTTGATCGTCCGAAACGTGCCCTCCACTTCGGGCATCAGCTCTTTCTCAAAATAGGTCTGCCAGCTTCCAAAGCCGGGTGAGTTCTGGTAGAACGAGTCGCCCTGGGAGTCAGGGAGCACCACGATCAGCGGCAGGTCGGCCAGATACGCGGCGGTTCCGGCGTTCTTGAGCCAGTCCGTGTGCTTCCCAAACGCGCCATGCAGTAAGTACAGCACCGGGTAGCGCTTGGTATTGCCCGACTCCCAGTATCCTTTGGGCAGAAGCACGGTGCACGGGACAAACTTGCCCAGCGCCTCCGACTCGATATGGAGTGTGATCGCCGTTTTTCGCGCCACCGCTTTTTGCTCATCGGTGACCACGGGCATGAACGGCGGTGGGGTCTGGCCGCGAGGGGTGAACTCGGGAGCGTAGGGCAGGCTGCTGTTTTTCGCTTGGAAGCCTGCGGGTGGCACCGGGCGCCCCGCCTCTTGCCACGCGCTTTCGAGCAGGCTTGCCAGCGCCACCCCACCCATTTCGAGCCGCCTGATGGCAATCGGCTTGGCTGCGGGCGTAAAAGCACTCCAGTAGGCATCGCTAAACGTATCCCCCGCCGCCGCCGCACTGGCTTTCTTGTCAATAGCCAGGATAGTGGGAACTTCGTTGATGCTGGCTTGCAAGATCGAAAACATGGTCGCGACGGAGTCTTTGTCTTTCGTCAGCGAGATTCTGCCTGGCTTCAGCTCGGAATACGCCACGCTTTTCTCCAGCATCACGGACTCAAAGCGGGCGTGGATGCCTTTCTGCGAGGGCTCTGAGAGCTGGCCGTCGTAGTTTTCGGTGGCATGAAACGGTACATGGGCATCGCCGACATAGTGCGAGAGATAGGCTGCCTGCACCATGGCATCGTCCCAGCGCTTCTCACGCATCGCCATGACCAGCAGGCCGTAGACCCGCCGCACCGTCCACGGGTTCATGCCATCGCTGCGCAGCTTCATGTAGTCGCTGATCTTTTGGACGGCGGCAAAGTCTTGGGGGATTTTACTGAGATCGGAGCCAAAGCCAAAGCGCTCGCCGTCTAAAAAATGCCGTCCTGCCTCGGCATGATCGGGCCGGTTGCGCCAGCGATCTGGGTGCGACGAGGAGGCGGCAAACCAGTCTTTATTGAGGAGCATCAAGGTCTTGAGTGGGGAGGCAGGCAGCGTGTCCACCGCGAGCTTGGCAACATAGGTATGGCCGACTCCGCCCCAGGCATGGGAAACCGAAGCGACCGCAACGGTCGCCAAAAGCGAAAAAGCGAGTTTTTTTATCATCGTCGTAGTCCCTGCTGGGTGATCGTTAATCGGAGGCGCTGGAGCGTGGTTTCATTGTGGCGGATTTCGAGAGTATGGATTCCAAAACTATGGAAAGTGAGATCTAGTGTCGGCAAGAGCTTCGCCGTCACGGCTTCGTCATCGGTAGGAAGCGTGAAGTCCAGCCAGTTCGGTGAGTCGAGTGCGAGGCCGTTGGGCGAGAGCAGGTGGAACTCCAGGCGGCACGCTTGCCCCCGGTCGGCCTCGTCAAGCTCTAAGTTGAGAAAGAGTGGCATCTTCTCCAGCGTGACCGGCAGGCCCGGAAACCCAAAGCCCTCCGAGAGTCCGCAGAGGTCAATCCCATTCTCCCCCTGCCGCACGCCGTCCACAAAAACCGCACAGGAAATCGTCACTTCTTCTCCCCTCCATAGCGCTGCCGGTAGCGGATCAAGTTCTTCACCAGGATCGTTCCCGTCACAGCGGCGTAGGCCACGGCAATAAGTAGCACCATCCAAGCAAAGTGCGGCTCGGCCTGAAAAGCGGCAAACGTGATCCAGCCAAAAGCCCCCAATCCCACCAGGAAGCGCAGAGAAAATGCCATCAGGATCATCTGATCTCCGGCCTTGGTGGGCTTTGGCCGTGCTCGCTGTGGGCGCATCATTGTCGCTGTGCCTCTCGCTGCTGGGCGAGCTTCTCGACACGCTCCGCACTCAGCTTTTTCCAGAGCACGATGGTCGTCCGGTGGAGCCAGAGCGAGCCCAGCGAGAGTACCACCACAGAAGTCCAGCTTTTTTGCACCAGGCTAAAGACCACCATGATATTGACCACGAGGCAAAGAAAGAAGCGTCCCAGCAGATGCAACAGATCCGCCGGGTCAGTGATAGGCTCAGCACGTTTTGGCATGGCTATTATGGTACCGCATTGCCTACGCCGCGTCCCACGCTTCTTGGGCGAGACGGGTCATCAGGAGGCCCTGCTCCCAGCGGTCGGAGATCTCTTTACCATCGGGGGTGGTGATGGCGTAGCGCGGGGGGCCAAGCTCCGATGAGAATGGCAAGATATCCCCCGGGCCTGCGCCCGCTTTCCAGCTCGTCATTGCCAGGGTCCAGAGCTTCACGAAAAAGCGTGCCCAGGGCGTGGTACCATCGCCGCAGTCCACTTGTACCTGCTCACCATTGCTGATACGCCCATGGACATGCGCGACGCGCTCCAGAATCGGCAGCATCCGCTCGTGGGCTCTTTCCTCCTCCCAGCCGTAGAACTCACCAACCACCACGAAGTGCGATAGATCCGCCGTGATACGAATCTCGGGGACGCGCTCGATCAGAGCAAGTGTTTGGGGGATCGTCTCCGTGAAGTTCCCTCGGTGCGTCTCCACAAAGTAGCAGAGCCCGGCCTCATTGGCGACTTTCCGGCCTTCGGTGACCAGCTTGGCGACGGTATCTACAGGCGTGTAGGCATCGGCGGGCTGCGCCATGATATAGTCCGCCCCGACCCGAACGGCCCGCGCAATCAGCTTCTGCGTGTCTTCGATTTTATAGGGCCGGTGCCCCAGCGCGAGCCGCAGCCCGTGACGTTTGAGTGCCTCGGTGACCTCTTTCTCGTTTTCGTCACTGAGCCAGCACTCGACTCCCTCGAGCCCTGCCGCCTTGCAGTGCGCGAATTTTTCGTCAAGCGTCCACTCCGTCGCCGCGTTCATCGGGAGCTTTGTCATCCCCCAGAGTGTCTGCTGCACCCGCAAGCGCGGAGCGTGGCTTGAGCCATCGTTGAGCCTCTCAAAAGCTGCCATCGTTAAAATCGTCCTCCGGAGTGAGTATACTCGCTATATGGATGACTCCGCAGAGGTAGGGCACATCGGGGAGCCCGAGCTAACCGACGAGCAGCAAGAACAAGTCCCGCCGACCGCCGCAGAGCTGGTGGTGATGGGACTGGCGACACTCTTAGATGCCTTTGAGAAAGAGCTAGCCGAGGACGAGTCCACGCAGGCGCTCGTCACGACTCCCACGGGCGAGATTCTAGATGTAGACGGCTTTGGCTCCGCGCTCCCGGACTTTGTCTACTTCGATGGCCGTGACGAAGAGGGCCGCAAGACCCGCACCATTCTCACTAGCAGCACAGCAACACTCACCCTCAAGGCGATCCACACACCGGAAAATCACGGCACCGAAAGCCGCGGGCGCGTGGGTTTCCGCATCCGCACCGCCCTCCCCGAAAACACACCACCAGACGTCTGAAAAACCCTAAACCGTCCGCATCTGTGAGCCACACGCTCCGCTTAATGATTACGGCTGCAACCAGATAAAAGGAAAGACTGTCTGAGTTAGTGAACACACTCTCAGGAGAACAATATGGGACTTTTTGATGCGATTCGCGGCCAGTTTGTCGATGTCGTTGAGTGGCTTGATGACACGCAGGATACGCTCGCCTTTCGCTTTGAGCGGCAGGGCAACGAGATTAAGAACGGCGCGAAATTAATCGTCCGCCCGGGACAGACCGCCGTCTTTGTCAACGAGGGCCAGGTTGCCGACGAGTTTGGTGAGGGAACCTACACGCTCTCGACCCAGAACCTGCCGATCCTCACGACCCTGAAATCTTGGCCACACGGCTTCAACTCTCCGTTTAAGGCCGAGGTATATTTCTTCAACACGCGCCAGTTCACCGGCCTCAAGTGGGGCACGCCCCACCCGATCACGCTCCGTGATCCGGAGCTTGGCCCCGTGCGCCTGCGCGCTTTTGGCACCTACTCGATGCGCATCGGCCACGCCGCCACGCTCCTGCGCCAGCTGATCTCCACCAACCCAAGCTTCGAGACCGACGATGCCGCCGACCAGCTCCGGGCGTTCATGACCACGCACTTTGCCCAGTGGATCGGCAAGGGCGAGATCGGGGTCTATGACTTAGCCGCGCACTACACCCAGATCGGGGATGCGATGCGGGTCGCGCTCCAGCCAGACTTTGCGCAGTATGGCCTGGAGGTGATGCACATTCTCATCGAGAGCGTGAGCCTGCCGCCCGAGGTCGAGGCCGCGATTGATAAGCGCACCCAGATGGGGATCTTAGGCGACATGAACCGCTACACCCAGTTCCAGGCCGCTAACGCCATTGAAGCCAGCGCCAACAACCCCGGTGGGGGCAATCCCGCACTCGATCTGGCAATGGGAATCGCCATGGGCAACCAGCTTAATAACAGCATGCAACCACCCTCCTCTCCGCCCCCTCTGCCACAAGCCGCGTGGTTTATCGGCGTGGACGGCAAGCAGGAAGGCCCGTTTGATCTCACGGCGCTGGCGCAGAAAGGCATCGGGCGAGAGACTCTCGTGTGGAAGCAGGGCATGGCGGGCTGGGAAGCGGCGGGAGGTGTCACCGAGCTGGCAAGTGTCTTTGCCAATGTCCCCCCGCCCCTGCCGAAATGAGATACCCGTGCCCCGGTTGCTCCGCCGACTTAGAGTTCGATCCGAAGGCGGGGCAGCTCAAGTGCCCGTACTGTGGGACGGAAGTCTCGGTGCCGACGGAGAATACGGCGCGGGTGATTCGTGAGAATGACCTGCATGCCTATCTCACACCCGATGCCGCACGCCTAGCACGCCTGGCCGAGAACGCGGTCGAGGTGGCGTGTGAGAGCTGCGGCGCGGTCACGGAGTTCACGCCGCCGGAAGTGGCGGGATTCTGCCCGTTCTGCGCTGCGAAGATCGTCGCGCAGCCCATTGCCGCCGATCCCCTGATTGCGCCAGAGGCTGTCTTGCCTTTTGCGGTTCCCAAGAAAGATGCCCAAGTCGCCGTCAAAAAATGGCTAGGGTCGCGCTGGTTTGCCCCGAGTGCGCTAAAGAACATGGCCCGCCAAGACGGCATTGCCGGGGTCTATCTCCCGCACTGGACCTATGACTCCCAGACCCAGAGCCGCTACCGAGGCCAGCGCGGTGAGCACTACTGGGAGACCGAGCGCTATAGCGAGACCGATCAGAATGGGCGCATTGTCTGGAAGGAGCGCCAGGTTCAGAAAACGCGCTGGTACCCTGCCTCAGGAACCGTTGCTCGCTTCTTCGATGATATTCTCGTGGCCGCCACAGGCTCGGTGAGCGAGACCCGCCTGCGAGGCTTGGAACCCTGGGATCTCAACGCGTTGGTTTCTTATGAGCCTGCCTACCTCTCTGGCTTTAAAGCGCAGCGCTACCAAGTGGATCTCGGAACGGGCTTTGAGAGTGCCAAGGAGATCATGTCCGGCGTGATCCACTCCGACGTCTGCTCCGATATCGGCGGCGATGAACAGCGCGTCCACAGCATCCAAACCGCCTACTCCGACGAGACGTTCAAGCATATTTTACTGCCTGTCTGGATTGCGGCCTACCGCTTTGAGGGCAAGGTCTTTCAAGTGCTCATCAACGCCCGCACCGGCGAAGTCCAAGGCGAGCGCCCGTACAGCATCTGGAAGATCGCCGGAGCGGTGCTCTTTGTTATCGCCGCCATCGCGCTGTTTGTCTGGTGGCAACAGGGGCAAGAAAAACCGCAGGTGTAGTCCCCCGTTGGAGAGTCCCGCCCGTTGGAGGGGCGGGACTAACGAGCCTCGTCCCTCGGCTACAAAGGCCGTTCCGGCCATACCGAATTTTCTCATGGCCGGAACGGCCTTTGTAGCGCCGCGCTCTCCAGCCACCCCGTTCCAACCGGGGTGGTACCCTAACGTATGCGTCGTTTTTTCTTGATCGTTCTCGATGGCTGTGGCTGTGGCGAGCTCCCTGATGCGCTTGACTATGGGGCGGGCGATCTGGGCTCCCACACGCTTGCCAATACCGCAAAGGCCGTGGGTGGCGTGCGCTTGCCTACTCTGGAGCGGCTCGGTCTAGGGAATCTTGCCGAGCTGGCCGGGGTTGCGGCGATTCCCGATGCGCCAAGCCACTGGGGGCGACTGGCAGAAATCAGCAAGGGCAAGGACACGGTCACGGGCCACTGGGAGATGATGGGCGTGATTACCAATCCCGCGTTTCCGATCTACCCCAACGGCTTCCCAAATGACCTAATCGCAGCTTATGAGGCGGCGATTGGCACCAAAACCCTGGGGCACTACCCGGCATCCGGAACGGAGATTCTGAGGCAGCTTGGCGAGGAGCATCTGCGCACGGGCTATCCCATTGTCTACACATCGGCGGACTCGGTCTTTCAAGTGGCGGCGCACGAGACACACTTTGGGCTGGCGCGGCTCTACCAAATCTGCGAGATTGCGCGGGCGACCCTGCCGCTCTGCCGGGTGATCGCACGGCCTTTTGTGGGCGAAAGCAGCGAGACATTTCGGCGCACCGAGAATCGCAAAGACTGGCCCCTGCCGCCGCCTCACCCCACCACGCTCGACCGGCTCTCGGAAGCGGGCAAGAGAGTGCACTTTATCGGCAAGACCTGCGAGCTGTTCCCCGAAGCGCCTGACCAGCGCCGTGAGCTGACGACCAACAACCCCGCCCACTGCGCCGCGCTGGTAAATGCCGTTCAGCACTCCGACGCGGACTTTATCTTCGCCAACCTCGAAGACTTCGACATGCTCTATGGCCACCGCAACGACCCGGTCGGCTTTGCAAGATTACTGGAGGAGCTCGATGCGTGGCTCGGCGCGGACTTTCTGCCACACCTGCGCCCTGGTGATCTCGTCGGAATCACCGCAGACCACGGCAACGACCCCACCACGCCCTCCACCGATCACAGCCGCGAGTATGTCCCGCTACTGCTCTTCGGCCCCAGCATCACCGCCCCACAAAACCTCGGCGATATTCCCTGTTTTAATTGGTGGAGCGATGCACTTCTGAGGTATCTTGTAGACGGAGAGATGCCTTGAAACGCTATATTTTCTGTTTGCCTCTAATAGGTCTGTTCCTCACAGGCTGCCCTAAGTCTGCACCGCCGCCGCCGCCGAGCACGACGATAACAAACAGCCGTCCGGCGAACTCAAAGCCGGGGGATCTTTTGGGGAAGTCTTCGCAGCCTTCGTCGGGAGGCGCAAGTGCCACTGCCGACGATCCCCTGACGGTTCTGGGCAACCCAGACGACGCCACGGAGTCGCCGCGCAACCAAGATCACTTTCTGATGGCGCGGCCTCAGATGACGCTCTCTTATAACAACACGCTTCGCTTTCCCAACTGGGTCGCCTGGCACTTAAAAGCAGGTGATATTGGGGAGGCGGAGCGCAGCAACTTTATCCCTGACCCGAATCTGCCCGCAGGGTTTGAGGCCATCACCACACGCGACTACAGTGGCTCTGGCTATGACCGTGGTCATAACTGCCCCAGCAAAGATCGCACAGCGAGTGCCGAAGATAACCAGGTGGTGTTCTACATGACCAACATCACCCCGCAGTTTCACGAGATGAACGGTGGTCCTTGGGAATCTTTGGAGTCCTACTGTCGCAAGCTCGCACAGGAGGGCAATGAGCTCTATATTCTCTGTGGCCACGGTTTTGAAAACAAGCGCTTCAAGACCATCGGAAAAGATGATATCGCGGTGCCGGACTTTGGCTGGAAAGTCGTGCTCGTGCTCCCCGAAAAAAGTGGCGATGATCGGGCACGCATAGATGAAAACACGCGGGTGATCGCCGTTAAGATGGAGAATACCAAGAGCATCTCGGGGCCTTGGGATAACTTTATTACGACGGCGGCGGAGCTGGAGCAAGCCACGGGGCTTCGGTTCTTCAAGGGCTTGCCGGACTCGGTTGCCACTGCACTAAAACAAAAGCGTGATGAGGGAGTCAATAGCTTCACGTCGGGGCCGGGTGGTTTTAAGAAAAGCAATCGGCGCAGCAGTGGCGGCAGCTTTGGCTCAGGAGGGCGACGATGAGTCTTTTAAGCGAGCTTCGTAGCGCCGTGCGTGGACTGATTTTCATGAGTGAGTCGGACGCGCCGCTCAAGCCCTTTGTCTGGAAAGGCGTGGTGATTGACTCGGCGGCGGCGCTGCTGACACACCTGGAAAAAGATGCCACCCTACCGGTTCAGGAAGTGGCATTAGAGAAGTTCTTCGCCCCGATGACCACGCCCCAAAGCGGGGATGACGACGAAGCCAAGGCAGATCGCGTGCGCTTCCAGGCACTGGTCGCTCAGCTCGCCACGCTGACCGAGACGCGTGTCTTTCGGCTAGGTTCCGGGCCGGAGATCACGGTCTATGTGGTGGGAAAGACCCACGACGGTAGCGCCGCCGGGGTCTCCACACAGCTCACGGAAACCTAATTGTCCCCCCGTCCGGGTACCCCGCGAAGCGAGGGTGGTGGGGTTAGGGGGGAGGTTAGTTCATTGTCACGGGAGCGCCGCCGAGCTTGGCGCTCTCCCAGGCAGCTTCGGTCATCTCGATGGTGCGCAGGCCACAGAGCGGCGGTGCACCGACATCGTTCTTACCCAGAATCGCACCGACAAAGTTCTCGTCGATGTTCTGTGTTCCGGGCAGGTTGTTGCCGTCCATGATAGTCCGCACGTTCTTGTCATCCACAATCGTCAGCTGGCCGTTGCGGTAGAAGAACGCCCCACGCTCACACCAGATTGAGATATCCTCGTGCCAGCCGACAACCGTATCGCCAATGACTGTGACATTGCCCAGCGCGCCATTGGTAAAGCGGATCGAGAGCGCGGAGTCAATGTCCACCGGCGTGCCTCTAAAGTCTTGGAACGCCGCCACTTGAGCGACCGTCAGGCCCGTGGTGTAGAGCAGAATATCCACAAGGTGCGAGCCCGAGTCGTTGATCTGACCACCACCCGAGAGCGCGGGGTCTTGGCGCCACGAGCCCGCCGTTCCGTTCTTCCAGCTCTGCGACTGGAGCGCATTGAGCGAGGTCACCTGGCCCATCTCACCGCTGGCGATCTTGTCACGGATCAGCTTGAACTGCCCCATCGAGTGCCGTTGGTACGCCAGCGCGAAGACTTTCTCATAGCCTTCGAGGGCCGTGAGGAGCGTGTGTGCCTCTTGGACATTGCTGACCATCGGCTTCTCTAAGAGCACATGCTTCTTGGCCGCGATGGCATCGAGCGCCTGTGGCCCGTGTTGCGTGTGGGGCGTGCAGATCTCCACGGCATCTACTTCGTCCAGTGCCAAGAGCTCTTTCCAGTCCGCCGTGTTGAGTACTTTTGCGCTGGCGAGCTTGGGGAAGCTTGCCACACAGCGCTTGATTTGCTCTGCATCGGGGTCCTGAAGCGCCACAACTTCCACGCCCTCAATGCGTGCCAGCTGCCCTAAGTGGTGCCGCGCAATCCCGCCGCATCCGATCATTCCAATACGGATCATTCCGTTGTTCCTCCACACTCCCTCTTCGGCACGCTTTGGGGAAGTTCCTGCTCGCTCTCCGTAGCGCTCTAGAGAACTAGACAAAATGTCTAAAAAAGGCCATAATACGTAAAGTATGTTAAAGAAATCACCGGAGCACTATGTCGAGCGGCTACGAAGCTTGCAAGACGCGATGCAGACCCGGCTGCTCGCCGATGTAAAAGCCCAAGAGGAAGCCGCTACAGAAGCACTCTCTGGCGTTGCAGATGTCCGTGGCGGGGACACGATCTACCAGATTGATGCCCACGCCGATGAAGTCCTGCATGAGTTCTGCACCGAGTGGGCAAGAGAAGCGCCCTTGGTGCTGATCTCCGAGGGGATCGAGGGCGCGGGCTGGCAGGTCTTCCCCGAAGGCGCTGATGAAGCCGAGGCCGAGTTCTTGCTGATTGTGGACCCGATTGATGGGACGCGCAATATCATGTACAACAAGCGCTCCGCTTGGGCACTAGCCGGGATCGCACCCAATAAGGGCCGCGCGACCACACTCGCCGATATCGAAGTTGCCGTCATGACCGAGCTCCCCACGACCCGGGCGCTTCTCGCAGATCAGCTCTGGGCGATAAAAGGCCAGGGAGCGCACCGTGAGACGAAAAATCTTGTGACCGGCGAGCGCAGAGAAGTGCCGATAAAGCCGTCGCGCTCCGAGTCACTAGCACATGGTTTTGCCAGCCTGGCCAAGTTTTTCCCGCCTGCCAAGGGTGCCACCGCAACACTGGAAGAGAAGCTGATGCTCGCTGTGGCCCCAGAAGACGGTGAGAACCCGGTGGTCTTCGATGACCAGTACATGTGCACCGGCGGACAGCTCTATGAGCTCATGGTGGGCCATGATCGTTTTATCGCGGACCTGCGGCCCGTGTTCTTTGGCGTACTTGGCCTGCCCCCCAAGCTTGTCTGCCACCCGTATGACATCTGCACCGAGCTAATCGCTCGCGAGGCTGGTGTCTTTGTTACGGATGAGATTGGTGCGGCTCTCTCTGCCCCACTGGACATCCGTGCGGCAATAAGCTGGTGTGGGTATGCAAACTCAACACTGAAAGATCAAATTGAGTCCAAGCTACAAAGGCTTTTGGAGGAGCTCTGATGGGAATTGTGCGTAAGGCGGTGATTACGGCGGCGGGACGGGGAACCAGGCAGTTTCCAGCTACCCGCTCCATTCAGAAAGAGATGCTCCCACTGGTGGACCGCGATGGCGTGACCAAGCCCACCATCCAGATCATTATCGAAGAGTGCCTGGCATCGGGGATCGAGGATATTTGTATCGTCGTCTCGCCGGGCGGTGCCAAGCCTTTCAAAGACCACTTCACGCGCCTCAGGGACGATGAGCGCAAGATTTTTAAGGGCAAAGAGTGGGCACTAGCGCAAGCGGACTCCTTGCGTCGGATTGAGGAGCGCATCACCTATGTCGAGCAGCCGACTCCGGAAGGCTACGGCCACGCGGTCTACCAGGCTAAAGACTTCGTGGGCGACGAGCCGTTTCTGCTACTACTGGGTGATCATGTCTATATCTCCAATAGCAAGAAGCGCTGCGCCCAGCAGGTGATGGACACCTATGCCGTGACTCAGTGTGCCGTCTCTGCCGTCCAGCAAACCCCCGACGACCACCTGCACCTATTTGGAACGGTCAAGGGCACACGCCTTGGGCAGGGCGACCCCCCCATCTACGAGGTGGAACAGATCATGGAAAAACCTTCCATTGACTATGCCGCCGAGCACCTTCAGACGTCTGGTGTGAAGCGTGGCTACTACCTCTGCTTCTTCGGGATGCATGTCTTCCCGCCCACACTTTTTGACTGCCTCGCGCACCATATTGACAACAATATCCGTGAGAAAGGCGAGATCCAGCTTACCAGCAGCCAGGAGATGCTACGCTCGCAGGAGCGCTATGTTGCCGTCGAGACCAGCGGCGAGCGCCTGGATATGGGGGTGCCGCTGGGCTACATCGAGACCCAGACCGCCCTCGCCCTCTCGGGTGTGGACCGCACCGAAGTCCTCGCGACGCTGCTGCGGCAAGTCGCCAAGTCCGCTGCCAAAGAGCCCTTCGGCCAGGTTTAAACCTGGCCTGACCAGTCATCCTGCGCCACGGCTTGCCAGTGGGTACGGATGGCTTCGTAGTCGGCGGCGGGGAGCGGGCCTTTTTGTGCTAGTGCCGCATTGCCCACCCAGCGCTCGGGGTTCTTCGTTCCCACAATCGCCGTTGTCACTCCGGGCACAGTGAGCGTGAAGCGCAGGGCACGCTCGATACTCAGGTCTTCATAGGCAAGGGTTTGGAGGCGCTGCCAGTAGGGCCTAGAGTAGGCGGGGCACTCGTCCTCGGTGGGCCACTTCCAGCAGGCATTGGCGATGGGACGCTTGGCGATAATCCCAAGCCCCACTTCTGCCGCTGACTTCACCCAGCGCGAAATTCCCCGCTGATCGGCGAGATTGATGCTGGTTTGGAGCGTGTCAAAAGCGCCGCAAGAGACAGCGTACTCAGCGGCCTCGTTCTCACCGCTGTAGCCGATAAAGCGCGTCTTTCCAGCCGCTTTGGCCGCTTGCAGCGCCGCGATCACATCACCTTGCTGGAGAATCGATAAACCGCAGGAGTGGAGCTGCACCAAGTCTAGGTAGTCGGTCTTGAGGCGTGTGAGACTCCGTTCGATGCCAGCGGTGATTAGCTCAGGTGTCCAGTCGTCGTGGTCCAGCCCCGCCCTATGGCCGCCCTTGGTAAAGAGAAAAAACTCGCTACGGCGGTGGCTTACGGCCTGACCAATAAGAGACTCGCTGGCCGTCTCGCCAGAGCCGTAGCACTCTGCCGTGTCAATCACATTCAGCCCCGCATCCAGCGCCGAGCCCAGGAGCCGTGCCGTCTGCTCCACGCTCGCCTGCTCAAAGCCAATCTCCGCGCCCCCAAATCCCAGCACGGAGATCGGCATTCCCGTACGACCCAAAACTCGCATTTCCATAGAGTCTATGGTACCGCGAAAAACAAAAAGCCCCTGCCAGAGGGCAGGGGCTTTGGGAGAGATAGTTTCTATGCGGCGCGGTTGAAGTAGCGGATATCGGGGGCATGCTTGTCACGAATGGTCTCCTCGGTGATCACGACTTCCTCGATCTCACGCTGCGAGGGCACTTCGTACATGATGTCCAGAGTCGCCTCTTCGATAATGGTTCGGAGGGCACGGGCACCGGTCTTGCGCTCAATGGCCTGGCGGGCAATCTCCGTGAGAGCGCCGTCCGTGAAGCGCAGATCCACCCCATCCAGCTCAAAGAAGCGGCGGTACTGGCGGGTCAGGGCGTTGCGTGGCTCGGTGAGGATTCGCACCAGAGCGGCTTCGTCGAGCGGGGCCAGAGCAGCTGTCACCGGGAGCCGTCCGATAAACTCGGGGATCAGGCCGTAGCGCTGAAGGTCATCCGGGAGCACATGGGAGAAGGGATCGTCCTCAATGGAGTCCACCTCGGCGGCCAAGCTGGCACGGAAGCCTAGGCTCTTGCGGTTGCGCCGCTGCTCGATAATCTCACTCAGGCCATCAAACGCGCCCCCGCAGATAAAGAGAATATTGCTCGTGTCAATCTGGACATACTCTTGCTGGGGGTGCTTGCGGCCTCCCTGCGGCGGGACATTGGCCAGCGTCCCCTCTAAAATCTTAAGAAGTGCCTGCTGGACCCCTTCGCCCGAGACATCACGGGTGATCGAAGGAGAGTCGGACTTGCGAGCGATCTTATCAATCTCGTCAATGTAGATAATGCCCCGCTCGGCACGCTTGATAATATTAGGAAGTGTGTCGCCGTTATCAGCGGCCTGGATCAGCTTAAGGAGAATGTTCTCCACATCTTCGCCCACATAGCCCGCCTCGGTGAGTGCGGTGGCATCAGCGATGGCAAAGGGAACATTGAGCACACGGGCGAGGGTCTGGGCCAGAAGAGTCTTACCGCTTCCGGTGGGCCCCAGCAAGAGAATATTGGACTTCTGGAGCTCAACATCACTGGTGGGAGCCTGGATGCGCTTATAGTGATTATAGACCGCGACGGAAAGAGCGCGCTTGGCACGCTCCTGCCCGACAACATAGCTACTGAGCTGGCGATGAATATCACGCGGCTTGGGCAGCTGTCCCTCGGGAAGAGTATCTTCCTGTGTGTTCTCTGTTCGGATAATGTCGTTGCAGAGCCCCACACAGTCGAGGCAGACGCCTCCATGAACCCCCAGGATCAGCTTCCGAACCTGCTCACGGCTCTTACCACACAACACACAGCGGTTGTCGTGGCGATCATAACCTCCAATACGCGGCATCCAAGCCCCCTTCACTTACAGATAGGCGTGTTCAAGGGACTTGCACGAAAACCCTTCACACCCACTAGCGTTTGTCACGAACCAGGACTTCATCAATCAGCCCATACGCCACCGATTCCTCCGAGGAGAGGAAGTAGTCACGCTGGATATCGTGCTTGATTCTATCGAGATCCTGATTGGTATGCTTCTGCAAGATACGCGCCAGTTGATCATTTGTCTTTAATATTTCTCGGGCTTGGACATCAATATCGCCTGCGGTACCTCGGAAGCCTGCGCTGACTTGGTGGATCATCACACGGGCATTGGGGAGAGCGAAGCGCTTGCCTTTTGCACCACCTGCCAGAAGCACCGCTCCCATTGAGGCGGCCATCCCCATACAGATCGTGGCCACATCACAGCGCAGAAGCTGCATCGTGTCATAGATAGCGAGCCCTGCGGTCACAGAGCCACCGGGGGAGTTGACATAGAACTCAATATCACGATCGGGGTCTTGCTTCTCCAAGAAAAGTAGTGATCCAACAATAATGCTTGCTTGCTGATCATCTACTTCTTCGCCGAGGATGATGATCCGGTCTTTCAGAAGGCGGGAAAAAAGATCCTGCTCGCGGCTACCGCGAGCATCTTGCTCAATAACACCAGGAATGTTTAGTGGCATGGTACTCCTACTTAAATGGCCCCGGTTCTAGACCAGGGCCATCTCTCTATATTACATTATGACTCAGCGGGTGGTTCCGCCTCAGCCTTTTTTGTTTTTCGCTTGGGTTTGGGCTCCTCAGCGGGAGCCGCTTCGAGCTCAGCTGCAGGCTCCTCAGCCTTCTTCTTGGTCGCGGCTCGCTTCTTGGGCTTGGCCTCTTCGAGCTCGGCAGGAGCCGCAGAGGCATTCTCACTGGCTTTGCTCGCCTCTTCGGCTTCTAGCTCTGCGGTCGTGACGATGCGCTCGGTGATCTTGCTGATTTCTTTGAGGAAGTTTAAGATCTTCTCGGTGAGAGCCTGATCCCGGAAGCGATCCAGGCTCCCCTGCGACTCGACATAGGCACGAATCGCGGAGACACTCACTCCAGACTCACCAGCACGCTCGGCGAGCTTGGCATCTATGTCCGCATCCTCCACCGTGATCCCCTCGGCACGGGCTACCTCAGAGAGTACCAAGGAGTTCTTGATGCGCTGGGTTGCCCCAACGGCCATCTCGGACTGAAGCTGCTCAACACTCTTACCAATCGAGGCAAGATACTGCTCCGGGGTTACTTTATTCTGCTCCAGGGTCTGGGCGAGCTGGTTTAGCTCGGCATTGACCTCGGCCTTGAGAAGAACCTCGGGGAAGTGAATCTGGCTGGTCTCGACGATCTTACTGACGAGATGGAACTCCACCTCGTTCTCGCTGGCCTCGACCGCATCGTTTTCAAGCTGCGTACGGACATCGGTCTTGAGCTCCTCGACCGTGCTGATCTTCGGGCGAGCACGCTGTGCCAGCTCGTCGGTCAGCTCGGGAAGGACACGAGCGCGGACTTCTTTGACATCCACCGTAAAGACACCACGCTTGCCGCGCAGTCCCTCATTCTCAAAGGTCTCTGGGTAGGTCGCCTCGATACTCTTGGAGTCGCCTTTTTTGAGCCCCTGAAGCCCCGCATCCAGATCGGGGATATTCTTCCCGACCTCGATCATGGTGGCCTTGGGCTCGGCGAGCTCGGGCAGATCCTGTCCTTCGACAATGGCGGTGAGGTCCACCATCAAAAAATCGCCGGTTTCGGAGGCGCGATCCTCGATCTCAGGGTACTCCGCGAAGCGAGCACGGATATTCTCCAGCTCTTTTTCGACATCAGCATCGGCTAGGGCGATCTTGCGACGCTCCAGCTCGAGTCCTTTGTAGAGCCCCAGGGTGATCTGAGGACGCAGAGGGACGAGTGCCTTGAAGACCAGAGGACCGTTATCGTCCATGGAGACAAGCTCCATCTCGGGCTCAGCGAAAGGCTCGACGCTGGCTTCCGTGAGGGCTTCACGGTAGGCATCGGGCACGAGGACTTCGGCGGCGCGTTGCTTCACACGGGCATCGTCCACGTAGTTCTTCGCGATATGGGGGGGAACCTTTCCGCGGCGGAAGCCGGGAAGCTGAAGGCTACCCACGGCCTGCTGGAAGGCTTTCTTGCGTGCGACTTCGACTCGCTCCGGGTCAACGGAGATGGTCAGCGCGATGTTGCAGGGGTCAAGCTGCTCAGTCGTCACCTGCATCGGTGGAATTTTCACTCCTAAAGTTCAAATAGATTTAGATTTGGATTAGCCAACAAAAAAGGCACCGGAGATGCTACTGCTCCAGTACCCTGCCTCGGTCTTTTGGATGAGATCGAAGAGCGGGAGAAGGGGTTCGAACCCTCGACTTTCACCTTGGCAAGGTGACACTCTACCACTGAGTTACTCCCGCATATTCTACCGCTCGGCAAGTGGGCGAGAGGGGATTTGAACCCCTACGCCTTGCGGCACTGGTTCCTAAGACCAGCGTGTCTGCCATTTCACCACTCGCCCTTACCAGGTAACAGGCCGACACGGGATATTCTAGCTTAAAGATGCCCTTTTGTCAAGAGCCCTCCCCTACTTCCCCGTATACTTACGCAAAAACTGGATCGCGGTGGGATCATCGGGGTAGCGCTGTAGGCACTCCTGGGCAAGAGAGCGAGCCATCCCGTAGAGTGCACGCGCCTTTTCGGCCTCCCCCTTCTTGGCCTGCTCGTCCCCAAGATTTCGGTAGAGAATCACCAGCCAGCGGTAGGCGGAGTTCGCATCCTCTTTTTCGTCTAGGCTCAGGGTTTGTGGGTCACGCGTCGCCAGGAGCTCTAGCGCCTTACGGCCATGCGGCTCGGCCTCTAGAGGGCGTGAGAAGTGCACCAGAAAGAGCTCACAGAGCGTGGTCTGGATCGAGAGGCTCTCCGGGTTATTGCGCTCACCCTCTTGTAAGAACACCAGGGCTTCGTCGAGCTTGTCGGGTTTCGAGGCCATCTGCATCGCGCCCTGAACATAGCCCTGAACAAAGCGTGGGTTGCTCCAGGTCATTAGCCTAAAGAGGGGTAGCGCCTCTTTGGCATCACGCTCTTTATGGCGAGACATGTCCATGTAGGGCTGGGTCTGGCGCTCGATATGCCCTAGAATCCCACGCCAGTCCGAAGCTGCGCTGGGCACCACCGTTGTCTCGTCGTGATGAGTATCATGCGCAACCACTCCCTGAACTTTCCCGACTTTTTTGTCTTTTTTCTCCGACTCCAGCCGCCCCCGCGTCCCCACCCCAAAGTGAAGATAACGATCCGACTCCAGCCAGAGAAAATCGGCGAGTGAGGCACGAAACTCCCCAAACACCGAGGCAACCGCGGACTCTTCCAGCGCCTCTTGCTGGTGCAGTGTCAGCCCTGCAGGAGCCTTGAGCTGTGGCTGAACACTCTGGGCGAGCTTTCCCGCACCCACGAGAGCCACAAAGCACAGCCCCACCACCATGCCCTCTCTCACAGTGCCACCTTTCGGAAACGAACTGCCCCCACCGAGAGTGCCACCAGCGTGTGGATCAGCGCGTAGCCCAAGAGAGCCGCCAGCACCCAAGTGGGAATGGGATTCCAGCCGTGGCTCACTTTCCCTGAGAGATCAAAGAGATTGAGCTCCGGGATCACAAAGTAGAGCCCTCGAAGAAGCACCTGCCCAAAACCACTGCTGGTCTTGTCGAGCAAAAGCGTAGACTGCGAGAATGCCTGAGAGCCGACTGCCATCAGAAGCGTAATCGTGACCGTGGCCTGCGGGGTCAGAAACACCGATGTGGTCACGGTCACGGCACAAAGCAGCATCAGGACAAAGAGCCGGAGCACTAAATACTGCCAGAAAATCACCCCGGGATGCATCCCATACACACTCAGAGTCCCCCAGCCGATCAGCCCAAAGACCAGTAGCCCCAGCCCGGCCAGACAGAAGACGCCTAGGAACTTGCCAATCAGCAGATCGGTGCGGGAGATAGGACGAGCCAGCAGCGGGTAGATCGTCCGGCGCGAGATCTCCTCCGGGAGCTGGCGCGCGGAAAACACCACCGCCAAGATCACCGAGAGCAGGTTGATGACGGTCAGTGTGGCACTCTTGAGGAAAATATCCAGTCCCTGAACCCCAAAGCGCCCCACGAGCGCTGCCATTCCGATCATCAAGAACGACAGAATCATCGCCACGTAAAGATCTTTACGCCGCACCGACTCCAGCACCGTCGCCTGGGAAAGCGCTCCCCAGATCACCCATTTTCGTCGCAACATGCTCCGATTATTGGTAGATCTACTAGCTTACTTCACCCACTTTTCTCTACTTCACCCAGTCGGCGACAAAGATATTGGTCTCATGGTCTTTCCCATTGCGATTGCTTGCCCAGATGAGCTGCTTGCCATTGGGGGAGAACATGGGAAACGAGTCAAACTGTGCGCCATAGGTCACTTGCTCTAGCCCCGTGCCATCTAAGTTAACCAGATAGATCTCAAACGTCCGGCGCTTGGGATCGCCACTGTTCGACGCAAAGATCAGCTTTTTGCCATCGGGTGTAAAAAACGGCGCGAAGTTGGCCGCCCCGTTGCGGGTCACCTGCTTGGCGTTCTTGCCATCCGCATCCGCAACCCAGAGCTCCATAGAAGTCGGGCGCACGAGATTTTGCTTGAGGAGCTGCTTGTAGTCCGCGACGGCTTTCGCATCCGGGAGCGCCGAGGCACGCCAGACGATCTTCTTGCTATCGGGCGAAAAATACGCCCCGCCATCGTAGCCGACCCGGTTGGTGAGGCGCTTCAAGTCCGAGCCATCGGCCTGGATGGAGTATAGCTCCAAGTCGCCATCACGCGTGGACGTAAAGATAATGCGCTTGCCATCGGGGGAGACCGTCGCCTCGGCGTTGTAGCCACACTCCTTGCCCGGCTCCACTTTCGCAGGCACCAAGGGACGTATATTGCTCCCGTCCGCGTTTGCCTTGTAGATGGCATAGTAGGGATAGAGGGGCCAGACATAGCCCTGCGAGCGATCTGGCTCGGGCGGAATCGCTGCGCTATAGCCGTGGGTCGAGGCAAAGACGATCTCTTTATCACCCTTCAAAAAATAGGCGCACGTGCAGCGGCCCTTGCCCGTCGAGACCATTTTCTTGCCACTACCATCAGGGCGCATGGTGTAGATCTGGTCGGCATCCCCGCCCCCCTTCATGTACTGAAAGATCACTTTTTTACCGTCAAAGCTCCAGTACGCCTCGGCGTTCTGCCCACCAAACGTGAGCTGACGCACGTTCTTAAGATGCACCTCACGAGGATCACGGAGGCTAGGTAGTGGCCCCGCTCCAGGCGTTGAGGGCGGCTGGGCCAGCGCAAGAGTGGCGAGCCCCAAAGTCAAGAAAGCAACACGCATTCGCATAGCCCTGTTGTACCCAAAAACACGATAAAATAGGCACGTTATGCCCTCCCCCTTTCCCGGCATGGATCCCTACTTAGAAAACCCATCCCAATGGCGGGGCGTACACCAGCGCTTGTTAACGGCCCTCACGCAGCTCCTCAATACGGACTTACCAGCGGGTCTCTATGCCGATTCCGAAGACCGTGTCATCGTTTCTCCTGGCAGAAATATCTATCCTGATGTCGGCGTTCTTCGGTTCGGCACCGCTCCCAATCGCCCCTTAGACTCAGGACGTGGTGGGGTGGCAACACTCCTCGAGACAAGTGCAGACCCTTCCTTCTATGTGCGTCATGAGACACAACCACCCCAGCAACAGATCACCATCCGGACGGTGGACAGTAAGGAGCTCGTGGCAGTCATTGAGCTACTGAGCCCTACCAACAAGCGTCGAGGAAAAGATCGCGAGGAGTATCTTGCAAAGCAAGCGGAGCTTCTGGCAAGTGATGTTCATCTGATCGAGATAGACCTTCTTCGTGAAGGTGCGCACTCCGTGGCGGTGTCTCAAGAGGACATTCAGACACGTGGTGAGAGCGATTATGTGGTCTGCCTACACTACGGAGGCAGTGGCGAAGAGTTCGAGTTCTGGCTGAGTACACTTCGCCAGCGGCTACCACGCATCCGCATTCCTCTCACCGATGGCCTCCCGGACCAAATCCTCGACCTCCAGCGTGCTCTTGACCAAGCCTACGACAGTGGCCCACACCGACGTGGCACCGACTACCGCCTCGCTCCCATCCCTCCCCTCTCAGAAACCGACGCTGACTGGGCCGATAGCCTCCTACGAAACGCAGGGCTCCGATGAAAACCCGCCACGCGGCACTCCTCCTGGTAAGTGTCACGTGTTTGGGCTGTCGTACCGCACAGCCCGGCTGGCATCGGGAGTTTGTCCCTGCTCTGGAGGGAAGCCGCGAAATATCCGGCTGGCTCTCGCAGGATACTGTTGTGATACGCGACAAAGACTCCCGCGAGCGTGCCGTCTCGCCCACAGGCCGTTCCGCGCCGTCGCTGCCTACGCTCCCACCACTGGGTGGCCCTGAACCCGCTCCTAACCGCTGCTTTCTCTCCCGCTCTCTGGCCTATCCCTCGCCCGACGGCAAGTGGCTTCTCTACTGGGAGCAAGAGCTTCAAACGGGCACCGACACCACAACACCCACTGGTGAGCGCTGGCGGCTGGTGAGCCGACGCGGTGAGAAGACTCGCCTCTGGCCGCCCGATGGCAAGCTCTCCCGCAAGCCACAGCCCACCCTCTATATGTGGCACCCCGAAGTGCTCTGGCTCCCTGATAGCTCTGGCTGGTCGGTGCTTCGTAGCGCCTCGGGGCCAGCGGAGCTCTATCGTGTGAGCACAGTAGAGAAAGGCTCTCAGCAGCTTCCGCTGCCTGAAAAAGAGGTAGACACACTACTGGGACAGCGGCGTGATGGTACCTGGCTCTGGCTCCCGGAAGGCTCCAATGGAAGTCAGCGCCTCCATTTCCTCACGACCAACGCGTCCACTCCTCTCCCCCTGAGCATCCCCGGTGACCTCAGTGCGGCACTGAGCTGGCCCTACACCTTGAGCACCGCCACAGATACTCTGGCGATCACAGTGAGCCGACGAGCAGCGCTTTGGAACAAGTTCCTTAAACAAGAGGAAATCACCGAGATCGGGCTATTCCCACTCTCTGGTGGAGTGCCTCTCTTCCTAACTTTCCCAGATAAAATCGTCTGGGTGCAATCGCTCCACTGGTCGCCTGATGGCAAGCGCCTGCTCTGCCTAATCAATGCACAGACCACCCCCAACGCTCCCATGGTGAGCAAAGCCTATCTGTTCAGACGATAAATGAAACCATGCAACAACAGAAACGCACCTGGCTCTCTCTGTTAGAGATCTTTGCTTCGATGGTCTGCCTATGTTCGGCAGACACAGGGCATCGGTATTGGGATGTTGCTGATCGCCCTACTGGGCTTCTTGCGCCTGAGAATGCTCTCCCAGTGGCTCCACGTCCTGCTGAGCGTAGAGCTTCCACGGATATATCTCGGGGCCGAGGCGGCAGGGTATGGAGAAATGGAATGCCCTTAGCGGGATATTAATTTTGGGAGGAAGATTAGGGGCGGCTGTCGAACGAAGCGATATGGACTCAATGAAGCGTGTGGACTCATTTGCGACGATCTTTCCACAGAACCCCAAAGGGGCGAACGAGAAAATTATCTACGGGCACATCGGGGTGGGCGGTATGGGCAGCAGCCATATCGTCGCCGACTCGTGCGCGGCGATCTGTGATGTGGATGCAAATCACCTGAAGAGTGCGGCGGCCAAGGTGAAAGGCTCGCCGTTTCTCACCGACGACTACCGCCGGTTGCTGGAGCGCAAGGACATTGATGCGGTCACGATTGGCACGCCGGATCACTGGCACGCCCTAATGACCGTGCATGCCTGCCAGGCAGGCAAAGATGTCTACTCCGAAAAACCGACCTGTAAGACGATCGAAGAAGGCCGCGCGATGATCGAGGCGGCGCGGCGCTACAAGAGAGTGGTGCAGATCGGCTCACAGGGGCGCTCCAACCCCGGTGCCGCGATGGCCTACGACTACATCCGCAATGGGCAGCTCGGCACGGTCAAAGAGGTGATGGTCTGGCATCCCAATAACTTCGTGGACAAAAATAGCTTTGGCAAGGAAGGCCCGCCGCCCCCTGAGCTTAACTGGGAGATGTGGCTCGGTCCGATTGCCTGGCGACCCTATAATCCCGATATTGTCCACTTTAACTTCCGCTGGCTCATGGACTCGGGTGGCGGCTTTATCCGAGATCGCGGCAATCACGTCCTCTCGGTGGTCATGTGGTGCCTGAACCAGGACGGCTGGGATTCCCCCGTGACGGTCGAGGCGACAGGCCAGACCAACCCCAACTCGGTGTACGATGCGCCGCTGACCATGCAAGTGAAGTGGGAGTTCTCTAACCCCAAGTGGACCATGACCTGGGATCAGCCCGGAGTCGCTCCCGAGCGCTTCGAGGGGCCGTGGGGTGCGCTCTACAAAGGGGATAAAGACGATCTCATCGTGCTGGGAGGCGACGGTGGGTGCACCACAGAAGAGAAAGCGCGCTTCTACAAGCCCCCCACAGGCGGCGTCAAAGCCTTTATGGAGCCCGAAGATACGGATCCGACCGAGCGCCACCGACGGAACTGGCGGCGCTGCATCCGAACCCGTGAGAAACCCGTCATGGACGTAGAAATTGGGGTAAAAGTGATCGTCCTGCCCATTATCGCCAATATCGCCTATGTTCTAGGCCGTAAGCTCACCTACGACCCCCAAAAATGGAAGTTCATCGGCGATGACGAGGCCAATAAGCTCCTCTACGAACCGTACCGTGCGCCCTGGAGCCTCAAAGGAGTCTGATAAAGATATGCGTGAAACCCTTCTCTCACTCGCCGATACGATGAGTGGCTCCGATCGGGTCAAGGCCAAGGCTGCCAAGGCAATCATGGCCCAGCAGGTGCACGCCGCCTGCGCTCCTGGTGGAAGCGCAAAACTGCGTGCGGAGCTGCTCCGCGAGCTCATGGCCATTCTCGTCAGCAAGCGCCCGCGCCTTGTGCGCGCCCATGCCATCGAGCTGATTGGCTTTCTTGGTAGCAAGAGCGATGATAAAGCACTCGCCCGCTTCGCCGCAGACCCCGAGCTGAAAGACAATATCAAGATGGCCCGCGAGCGGCTACAGCGCGGGAGCTAAAAAGCCCGAGAAACTCAGGCAGGCGGCGATACAATAGGAACATGCTGCCCGAGTTTCTCACTTTCCCTGATCCCGATGCTGTCGCTGCCGAGGCTGCAACGCGTTTTCTCACTCTTGCCAAGGCCGCAATCGCCGAGCGCGGACAGTTCGTGGTGGCGCTGGCAGGTGGCTCAACGCCTGAGCGACTCTACAAGCTCCTGGCCACGCGAGAGCTAGACTGGGAAAAGATCTCTGTTTTCTTCTCCGATGATCGGTTTCTCTCCCCGGCGAGCCGTTTTAGCAATGCTGGGCTCGCGCTCCGCCTGCTTCCCCTAAGTCCCAAGCTGACCTTCCCGGTGCCTGCCGAGACGACGCTGGACGCGGCGGAGTGCGCCGCAGAGTATGAGCGAGAGCTGCTAGCAGCACTGGGGCCCGAGCCGTGCTTCGATCTTGTTCTCCTGGGCATGGGCGACGATGGCCACACGGCATCGCTCTTTCCAGGAAAACCGGCGCTGACGGCAACGAGCTGGGTGACGCACTCGACGCCGGGAGTCTTGCCGCCACCGGTGGATCGTGTGACGTTCACTTTTGCGCTGATCAACGCTGCACGAAATGTGCTGTTTCTGGTGACCGGGGCGAATAAGAGAGAAAAAGTCGCACGGTGGCGAGCAGGTGTGGGAAGTGTCCATACGCTTCCGGTGCTCGGTGTTGCGCCCACGGAGGGCACACTCACGGTGCTTCTCGACGAGGCAGCGGGCTAATGCGACGTGGGGGGAAGATCAATCGCCTGGGCATTGACATGGAGCGGGTGCTGGGTGGACGTGAGATGCTGCGCAAGCTCAAGGAGCACACTGCCCCGATAGTCTGGGCAGAGGTGGTCGGGGAGCAGCTTGCGGCGGCGACAGAGGTTCTGGGGGTAAGTGGGGGTGTCCTGCGCGTCTCCGCGAAGTCGTCGGTGTGGGCCAATGAGCTGACGTTCTACAAGACCGATATTCTCAAGCGCCTCAACGCCAAGCTCGGCGCGCCTCGGGCCTATGTCATCACCGACATTCACTTTCAGAGCCGTGGGGTCAAGAAAAGCGCGGACGAGAGTAAGACGCTAGAGCCCGAGGTCGAGATTGACTCCATCGAACTCTCCGTGCGCGAGCGCCAGCAGATCGAGGAGAGTATCTACATGATCAAAGACCCCGACCTGCGCGAGCGCCTACGCAAGACACGTTTCTCTGAGGTGCGCCTGCGGAACTGGCGGCTGGACAATGGCTGGGCTCCCTGCCTGCACTGTGGTGAGCTGGTGGCCCCGTTTCTCGGTGGCAATGGCATGAGCTGCCCCCGCTGCCGCCTGCTGGGCGATAAGGGCTAAGCGGGTGCGAGTGCGCCCCCTCTTCACGGCCCTGGCACTTGTGGTAGCAGGGATTCTTACCGCCTCGCTACTTCCTGAGGAGCCACGACTCTTCGAAACCCTCGCCCTCGTCAGCGCTCTTGCGGGGATCGCGCTTCTGCGCCGTCCGGCTCTGGCCACAACACTCTTACTTCTGCCCTTCCTGTTTTTCTCCCTCGCCCAAACCCAGCGGGTGCTCCCGCCCGATGCGCTGACACAGCTCGCGGGGCGCTACCAAATCCTGAGTGGGCGCGTGGAGACAGCGCCAGAGCCGACGCGCCAAGGGGGCTTGCGTTTCATCTTGGCAAACCCGCAAGGCCAGACCCAGGTCACGACGCGCACGGCTCTCCCACTCCACCGTGGAGATCAAGTCATCGTGCACGGTCGCTTGGAGCTTCCGCCCCGCGCCACCAACCCCGGCGAGTTCGACTACCGCGCCTATCTCCAGCGTCACGGGATTCACACGGTGCTCTATGCCAACCGGGTCGAGACGCAGCTTCTGCTACGCCGCGCCACACCGGCCGAGCGGCTCCGCGTGACGATCCGAGAAGCCTGCTATGCTCATCTCGCGCCGGAGAGTGCGGGGCTGCTCTCCGGCCTGCTCGTCTCCGACCGTAGCCAGCTTCCCGCCAGCCTGCAAGATGCCTTTGCACGCACCGGCACGATCCACATTCTCTCGACTTCGGGGCTCCATCTGAGCGTCTTTGCCGCTGTTCTCGTGGCGCTCTTTGGCCGAGGAAAGCCGCTCCCGACCCTTCTGGCGCTGGCACTGCTCTGGATCTACGCGCTAGCGGCAGGGACGGGCGGGGCGGTGATGCGCTCTGCTGTCATGACCACAGTGATGCTCCTCGCCCCGCTTCTCAAGCGTGAGGCAGAGCCGCTCCACACCCTCGCCTTCGCCGCGATCCTCATCCTCCTCCCCGAGCCCCTCGCCCTCTACGATCCCGGCACGCAGCTCTCGTTTGCCACGGTCGCCACGCTTGTCGCCTGGGCAAGGCCGCTCGAAAATCTCCTCTGGCCGTGGGAGCCTGACCAGCGCCCCCTCACGCGGTTCTTCCGCGCCTGCACCATCGGCCTGCTGATCGGCGTCCTCGCGCAAGTCGGCTCCGTGCCCCTCGTGGCCTACCACTACAATCTCTTTTCCTGGGTCGCCCCCCTCGCCAACCTGCCCATCGCCGCCCTCGCCGAGCTGCTTTTACTTACGGGCCTCGCCGCCGTCGCGCTTCCGTTTCTCGCACCGCTCTGGTGGCTTATTGGCCTAGGACTCACGCTCCTCAAAACCCTCGCGCTCGCCTTCGCCGCCCTCCCCTACGCCGCGCTCTCCGTCGCCTCGCCCCCCGCCGAGCTGGTCGTCCTCTGGTATGCGCTCTTGCTACTCCCTGCCCCCTATGTTCGCGTTCGCCTCAACCGCAAGCGGTTTCGGAGAAATGACTTTGGGTCTGCGGCAGGAAATGGCATGCTTCTGCCATAATGAAGCAATCATGACTGAAACACGTCCGCTCCGTGGCGCTCTCCTCGCGCTGACATCCCTCGCCGTCGCTGGTGCCGCTCTGTTGCCCGCACGGTCGTCCAGTCAGATCAAGGCACCCACCGCCCAAGGCCCCGACTTCGCCAAGGAGATCCAGCCCCTCCTGCGCGCCAAGTGTATGCCGTGCCATGGCGACATCCAAGCCGCAGGCGGGCTGAAGCTGACCCAGCTCAAGAGTGCCATGGCAGGCGGGAGCAGCGGGGCGCGCGGCCTCGTGCCGCACGACCCCGATGCCAGTGCGGTCATCCAACGTGTCTCCACCACCGACACCGATCTGATCATGCCGCCCAAGACCAGCGGCAAGACCCCGCTGACGCCCACCGAGGTGGCAACCCTGCGTAGCTGGATTCAGTCCGGCCCCTCCTGGCCCGAGGCGAGCGCCGCGACGCCCACCGGGGACACGCACTGGTCGCTCTTGCCGATCAAGAAGCCCGCACTCCCCGCAGGCAAGGCAACGCACCCCGTGGATCGTTTTCTGGAGGCGCGCCTCGCGGCCAAAAAGCTGGGGTTCTCGCCCGAGGCCGATAAGCGTACCCTGATCCGCCGCATCACGTTCGATCTCATAGGCCTCCCACCCACTGAGGCGGAGATCGCCGCCTTTATCAATGACAAGGCGCCGGGGGCTTATGAGCGCGTCGTGGATCGGCTACTGGCATCGCCGCGCTATGGCGAGCGCTGGGCCCGCCACTGGCTCGATACCATCCACTACGCCGACTCCCACGGCTCTGAGCACGATATGGGCCGTAAAAACGCTTGGCCGTTCCGCGACTATGTCATACAGACGTTTAACAGCGATGTCCCCTACGCCCGCTTCGTGCGCGAGCAGCTGGCCGCCGACGCCCTCTACCCTGATCGCCCGGACCTCACCCCCGCCCTGGGCTACCTGAGCGCCGGCAACTTCGACCTGAGCGCCTACTACACCGCCCCCGTCCCGTTCCAGATCCTCGACCGCGACGATATGGTCAATCAGGCGATGTCCACTTTTGTCAGCACCACCGCCAACTGCGCGCGATGCCACGACCACAAGTTCGACCCCGTCCCCACCTCCGACTACTGGTCGCTGCAGGCCGTGTTCGCAGGGGTCATCAAGGGCGATGTCACCTACGACGAGAAGCCCGATATCGCGGAGCAGCGCGCCAAGTGGAACAAGCTGAAGGAAGTCGCCGACAGCAAGAATGCCACACGGATCCTGGCCACCGAGCACAAACCGGTGGTGGATGCCTTCGTGTCGGCACTGCAGGGCTTTGCCGGCTGGAAGCCGCTGCGCGTGACCAAGGCCAGGAGCACGGGTGGGGCGACGTTCGCCCTCACCGACGATGGCCGCGTCGCGGTGAGTGGCCCTCGCCCGGCCAAGGACACCTACACACTCCTCGTTAACCCTGGCGCCGGGCGCATCGGTGCCCTGCGAGTAGATGCGCTGGCATCGCCTGACCTACCTAAGGGCGGTCCCGGCCGCGCCGATGACGGTGGCTACCTGCTCCACGAGCTCACCGTCGAGATCGTTCGTGCAGGCGGCAAGCGCGAGAAGGCAAAGATTGTCCGGGCCAGCGCCGATTATGCCCAGCCCAAAGGGGATGCTGTAGGAGCGGCCGACGGCAACTCCGGCTCCGCCTGGGGCATCGGGTCTGAGGTTGGCAAGGATCACCACCTCGTGCTGGCCTTCGCGGAACCCCTCGAACTCGCCGATAATGACACGCTTGAGGTGGTTCTTGAGCAAAACGACGGTGCTGCCCACGTGCTAGGACGATTCCGTTTGAGTGTCGCCGACGCCCCCCGTGCGACTCTCTGCGCCGTGCCCCCAAAAATGGCCGAGCTCCTGAAGGCACCTGCACAAGACCAAGCCGCCCGTGTGGAGCTCGCCACGTTCGCGCTACGGGAAACGGCCGCTGACGGGATCGCATCCCTCCCCCCGCTCAAGCGTGTCTACGTCGCCGCAAAAGCCGCTGATGTGGCCGATGTCGGTTTCGTCAAGATCGACAAGCCCCGGGAAATCCATGTGCTGGAGCGGGGCGAGATGAGCCGCCCCAAGCAGCTGGTCGGGCCCGGAGCACTCTCGGTGCTCCCGGAGCTTGGGCTCTACTTCAAGCGCCGTGACATGACCCAAGAGAGCCAGCGCCGCGCCGCGCTCGCGGAGTGGGTCGTGGACCGTCGCAACCCTCTCACCTGGCGCAGCATTGTCAACCGTGTCTGGCACTACCACTTTGGCAAGGGCATTGTCGACACGCCCGGCGACTTCGGCCGCATGGGTGGCGCACCGAGCCACCCCGAGCTGCTCGACTATCTGGCGGCGTGGTTCAAGGACGATGCACAGGGGTCGTTCAAGAAGCTGCACCGGCTACTGGTGACAAGCCAAGCCTACAAGCAGAGCTCAGCCAGCCGCCCCGAGGCAACCAAACACGACTCCGACAACCGGCTACTCTGGCGAGCCAATCGCCTCCGTTTAGATGCCGATCAGTACCGGGACGCCACGCTCCAGACCGCCGGGCGGCTCGACTTCACCATGGGCGGACCGGGCGTGAATCATTTCAAGCAAGGCCCCGGGCCGCAGATGACGCCCGCCCTAGACTACGCCGCGTTCGACTGGGAGAGCCCCGCCGCCAACCGGCGCTCGGTCTACCGCACGGTCTGGCGCTCCATTCCTGACCCCTTCATGGACTCGCTGGACTTCCCCGACCTGACCCTGCTCTCCCCCACCCGGGGCACGAGCGTGTCGGCCCTGCAGGCCCTGACGCTCTACAACAACAACTTCGTGCTCTCGTGCGCCCAGTCCTTGGCGAAGCGTGTCGTGGCTGAGGGTGGCACTGCTGAGCGCCAGATCGAGCGGGCGGCGACTCTGGCGTGGGGCCGAGCCCTCACCGACAAAGAGCGGAAAGTGCTACAAACCATGGCGAGTTCCCATGGGCTTGAGGCGGCTTGCCGCGTTATCCTGAACGCGAATGCGTTTCTTTTTATAGACTGATAGGTGCGATAGATGAACGATGATCACTGGGGTTTCCCCACCAACCGGCGGGAGTTCTTAACTGGACTCGGTGGGGGCTTCGCAGGCCTCGCACTGACCAGCCTGCTGGCCAAGGACAGCCAAGCGACGCCGACGGATCCAGCGGGGCAGGGCTCGCTGCACCTGCAGCACCATCCACCTAAAGTGAAGCGGATCATCCAGCTGTTCATGAACGGCGGCGCAAGCCCGATGGATCTCTTCGACTACAAGCCCGCGCTGATCAAGTACCACGGCCAAAAGCTGCCGGATCACATCCGGCCCGAGGGGTTGGCCAGTGCCCCGGGTCTATGTCTCAAGAGCCCATTCACGTTTAAGCAGTACGGTCAGTCGGGACGCTGGGTCAGTGAGGTGTTCCCCGAGCAAGCAAAACTCGTGGACGAAATGGCGTTCTTCATGGCGATGGCCAGTAAGTCCAGTGTCCATGGGCCAGCCTCGTACATGATGAACACAGGCTTCATCCAGCCAGGATTTCCGTCGATGGGGGCATGGATCTCGTACGCGATCGGGAACCTGCGCGACAACTTGCCCACTTTTGTGGTGCTCCCGGATGCGCGCGGCCTGCCGTACAACCAGCGGGGGAACTTCAGCAGCGGGTTCCTGCCGGTGGTGCACCAGGGGACAATGATCAACGGCACGGGGCCAGGCGCAGTCTCTGACCTCTTCGCTGGTAGCCGCTACAAGTTCGCCAACCCCGCCTCCGACAAGGCAGGTCTGGACGCCTTGAGCCAGCTGAACAAAGCGCATGCGGCGTCCCATCCCGGCGACTCCCGTTTGGATGCCCGCATCGCCAGCTACGAGCTAGCGGCCCGGATGCAGCTGAGCGCACCAGAGGCATTCGATCTCTCACGCGAGTCGCAGGCGCTGAAAGACTCATATGGAATCGGGGCGCAGCCCACCGACGACTTCGGCAAGCGCTGCCTACTCGCCGCGCGGCTGGCGGAGCGGGGCGTACGCTTTGTCCAGGTGTGGAGCGGGCCACAGGGCGCGGTGAACAACTGGGACAATCACGGGAGTATCAAGAAGGAGCTGGTGCCGATGGCGGCGCAGGTGGACAAGCCGATCGCGGCGCTGCTGCGCGACCTTAAGGCCCGCGGGCTTGACAAGGACACGCTGGTGATCTGGACCACGGAGTTTGGCCGCACCCCCACCGCGCAGAGCGGCGACGGCCGCGACCACAACGGCGGAACCTTCGTGAGCTGGCTCTGGGGCGCAGGCGTCAAGCCGGGCGTCGCGTATGGTGAGAGCGATGAGCTGGCGTTCAAGACCGCTGTGAACACGACCTACTCCTACGACTTCCACGCGACCGTGCTACACCTGCTGGGCATTGACCACACCAAGCTGACCTGGCGTCAGAACGGCATTGATCGCCGCCTCACCGATGTGCACGGGCACGTGGTGAAAGAAGTTCTCGCTTAGCCGCGCATGTCTCTATTAGCCGCGCATGTCCATGCCGCCATCTACCGTGAGGGTCATGCCGGTAACAAACTTCGCTAGGTCGGAGAGTAGAAAGACCGTAGGCCCGGCGATATCGTCGGGCTGACCGATCCGGCCCAGGACGAACTTCTTGCCCTCACTCTCACGGCCCAGCGCGTCCAGCGACGGTGCGGCCATGTCGGTGTCCGTCCAGGCGGGCGCGATGCAGTTGACACGAATTTGATCCACTCCCAGCTCTTTTGCCATCGAGCGCATGAAGAGAATCTGTGCGCCCTTGCTGGTGGCGTAGGCCGAAAAAATATCGCTGCCGCGCTGGCCCGCCGTGCTGGTGTAGATCACAATGCTTCCGCCATTTTGCTCGCGCAGATGGGGAACGGCGGCTTTTACGGTCAGAAATGTTCCCGCAAGGTTGATCTCCATCGTTCGGTTCCAAAACGCCAGATCCATCTCCTCCAAGCTTGCACCCTCGAAGATTCCGGCAGAGACCACCACGCCGGTCAGTGGCCCGAGTGTCGCCACAGCAGCATCAATGGCTCTCTCTGCCGCGCCCTCTTGCGCGACATCCGCCTGGAACGCCGCTGCCCGTCCGCCTGCCGCCACAATCGCATCCACGGTCGCGTGGGCCGCCGCCGAATTGCTCAGATAGTTCACCGAGACCGCCGCACCCGCCTTGGCCGCCATAATCGCGGCTGCCCGCCCAATCCCGCGCGAGCCACCCGCGATAAAGACATGTTGGTTTGAAAGATCAATCATATAAAGTATTCTACCCAGCAAAGCCGCCCATTCTAGCAGACTGGCAATCAGTCAATGATGCAAAAAGAAAATTGACATGTCACTCAAAACATAATATACTCTAACTGAGCATATTGAGAGGCCCCTCCGACATTGAGAGGCCCCTCCGACATTGAGAGGCCCCTCCGACATTGAGAGGCTTTTGCATGACATCTAGGGTAGAAAAAGCGTTCGTCGATAATATTTCGAAGTTTATCTTGGTAGTTGGCCTTAGTCTAATACCAAATTTGGCTTTTGCAGGTGAGTGGGAAGTCGTTTACTCCCGTGGGACTATCACTTCAACAGGTCCAACAGGAACTACAACTTCGCAAACAATGCCAGGGGGAGGATATGTTGCAACAGGGTCGCAGCCTGGTGGTCCAGTCATGTCAGTATCTATATCCGGCCCTATAACAGCTACGTTTACTTGGAAGCGTAGGGTCATCTATGGGCCGGGTTATCCAATGACAGATCCTAATGATAATCCGCCATCACAAATAACAATTCGAGATGCAGGAAACGTAAGTAGTTTTGGTATTGGTTGTACTGCCTCCACTGGATTTGCGAATAACACTGTTAGTGGTGGTCAGACAGTCGTTAATGGTGCCTCATTTGGGATGTGGGCAGAAGGAAGTCGCTTAACCTCAATTGATAATCCAGCAGACAGCTTCGAAATTTCTTCCCCAAGTCTGAATGCGAGCACTTCGAGTAATCACCAATATGGTGGTGGGTATAGTGTTGGACTAGGTTATAGCGCTTCAATAGTGAAAGTATCTGTGAGTCGCGATGGGGCAGAAGGCGATACGGATTATGCAGGTGCTATTCATGGACATACAACGTATTCATTCTACCATACTACTGCTGGGCATAGTAATTTTCCTGATAACACTTCTTCCGTTGTCAACTGGCAAGAGTTTTCTGGAGATTGGGGAAATATTGCTTGGGGGCCGCTAACTACCGCTTCATGGTCTCCCTCATATAGTGGAGCAACTTCGCATTGGAATAAATGGTCTATGCCTTTCGGTAATCAAAATATGTATAATGGCGAATGGAAGGGGACTACAGGGGAAAGTACATACGCATTGACATATATGGTGACTGATCCTAATCAAGGAAGTGCAACTGCCAAATATATTATGCATGTACATGATACCTTAGAAAAAGTAACAGAGTTTTGGGATGATAATGCAGAAAGAAATGCTCACGCGAGCGGATCAGCTGAAGTAAAAAATATATCATATACTGATCCCTTGGATGCTGACGGGGCATC
>JAPLCP010000083.1 GCA_026392155.1 Armatimonadota bacterium
AGTTAAGCCCTATTGCGGCGAAGATACTTGGGGCAAAAGCCCTTGGGAAAATAGCGCGACGCCAGAATTTATGTTAGTGGCCTTTCTTGGTCTTGCTAGGTGAAAGCTTAGGAAAACCGAGAAGGGCCATTGCTGTTTGTGATATTCTGTAGGTTGTGACTCTTCCCTTGCAACTCGAAATCCTACCCGTTTCTTCGCCTATTGTGGGTACTGCGTCTGTGCCCGGTAGCAAAAGTATTACGAACCGCGCTCTTGCCTTAGCGGCACTTGCTGGTGGTGAGACGCTTCTGATAGGTGCCTTGGTTGCTGATGACACGCAGCGAATGCAGGACTGTCTTGTGAATCTAGGGTTTCGTGTGGAAGTAAGTAACACAGCACATCAGGTGCGGGTGTGGGGACGCGATGGCGCAATACCTGTCTCGCAGGCACAGCTCTTTGTTGGGAACTCAGGGACGACTGCTCGCTTTATTAGCCCGATTGCAGCGCTAGGGTACGGAGAGTTTCTTCTTGATGGCGTGGAGCGGATGCGGGAGCGCCCTATTCGTGATCTTGCGGAGGCACTAGGCAAGCTTGGAGTGGAGATTGACTGCCCGACGGGATGTCCGCCCCTCACGATTCATGCGAAGGGGCTTCAAGGTGGCTGCACGACCGTTCGCTCTGATGCCTCTAGTCAGTTTCTCTCAGGGTTATTGCTGGCGGCTCCCTGTGCGACAAACGAGACGATAATCCGTGTTGAGGGGCCGATTCTCTCTGCGCCTTACATCGAAATGACAGTTGCAATGGTGCGTCAGTTTGGGGGGATCGTGGAGGTTTTGGATGGCGGGCGCACGTACCGGATTCCGGGAGGGCAGAAGCTCAAAAGTCCTGGGACGTATGCCATTGAGCCTGATGCCTCTGCCGCTTCTTACTTCTTTGCCGCAGCCGCAGTGACGGCGGGGCGGGTGCGAATAGAAAATCTTGGGCCGGACGCGCTGCAAGGTGATGTGGCCTTTGTAGACGTTTTGGAGCAGATGGGCTGTGTGGTGACCAAAGCCACGGGTTTTATCGAGGTTCATGGCCCTAAAACTCTTCGTGGGGTGACCGTAGACATGAATGCAATCTCCGATACGGTGATGACACTCGCGACAATTGCGCCGTTTGCCGATTCACCGACGGTGATCGAGAATGTTGCCCATATTCGGCATAAAGAGACAGATCGCTTGTCTGCGGTGGCCACTGAGCTACAGCGTCTCGGGGTGCGTGTCGAGGAGCGATCTGACGGTCTGACGATTTTTCCGGCTAAACAGCTCTTGCCTGCGACGATTCAGACCTACGATGATCACCGGATGGCAATGGCCTTTGCCATTTCGGGGCTGAGGTCTCCAGGGATCGTGATTGATAACCCGCAGTGTGTTGCCAAGACGTTCCCCGATTTTTTTGCACGCTTGGAGGAGCTATGCAGCGCTGGATAGTGGCAATTGATGGGCCTGCGGGAGCCGGAAAATCTACGGTGGCGCGCTTGCTAGCAGACCGTCTGGGGTATGTCTATCTGGACTCTGGGGCGATGTACCGCTGCGTGGCGCTACTGGCCTTGCGATCTGGGACAGAGCCGGAAGAAAGCACGGCATTGGCGGAGGCGGCGCAGATCACGTTCGACCCTGCCGGTATTGGAGAACCACAGCGCGTGCTTCTCGGAGGAGAAGACGTCTCTCAGGCGATCCGGACTCCGGAGGTTTCCCAGATGGCCTCCAAAGTAGCCGCCGTTCCGCGTGTTCGAAAAGCACTGGTGAAGCTCCAGCAAGCGCTCGGTGCGCAGGGTGGCGTGGTGATGGAGGGGCGTGATATTGGGACGGTGGTCTTTCCGCAGGCGGAGCTGAAGATCTTTCTGACCGCCTCGCCAGAAGAGCGCGCACGTCGCCGTCATGCCGAGCTGGAGGCCCGTGGTGAGGTCTTTGACTACGCAAGGGTGCTTGCCGAGCTTAAAGAGCGCGATGAGCGAGACGAGACCCGCGAGGCCTCGCCGCTCAGGGCAGCACCCGATGCGCTCACGTTTCTGACCGATGGACGGACGATTGAGCAGATTGTAGTGGAACTTGCGGGTAAAGTAGAGGCATGAGCGACGATAAAACGGCACCGAAGCAAACGGATACTTATTGGATATTAAAACGAGGAACGCTGGTTCTTCTGCGGCCTTGGGCGACGTTTTACATCCAGGGGGCTGAAAATGTTCCCAAAGAAGGTCCGGTTCTCTACGTGAGCAACCATACGTCTTATCTTGATCCCGTGGCAATTGGCAACGTGACCCCACGCCGTGTCGTCTTCATGGGTAAGGCAGAGCTTTTTCACCATAAGATCCTGAACTGGCTCCTGAGGGGCGTAGATGGTTTTCCGGTCAAGCGCGGTGAAGCGGATATGACGGCGTTTAAAACGGCCCTGGGATTCTTAAAAGCGGGGCGTGTTGTTTGTGTCTTCCCAGAAGGAACCCGTCAGGACTCTGAGGAGAAAATCGGAGTGCCGGAGCCTGGGGCCGCGCTCTTTGCCATAAAGACAGGCTGCCCCGTGGTGCCCGTTTTCGTGAGTGGGGCGAGTCATGTTCTGGGTAAGAAAGGTGGTCTCCACCGGGGGAAGATCACCGTTGCCTTTGGGGAGCCCTACACCATTCCAAAAACGGCGGATCGTGATACGGCAGGTCAGGAGATGATGGAGGCGGTCGCCAAGACCCGCGAGCACTGGCGGGGGAAACCGGCACAGCGGGTCGGAGTTTTCTCGCCGATTCCTCCACGGGAGAATCAAAAATAGAAAAAGCCCGGCAAAGCGCCGGGCTTTTTTTTATTTTAGGTTACTTTTATTCCGCCGAAGGGTTAATAAAAACAATCGAGCCACTCTCGCTGACATTGAGGCCGATGCTGCCTGCAAGGACGCTCTCCAGGAGTGCCTTGTTGAGCTCGTAGGCGGCCATACGATCCGGCGATGCCAGGGCTTTCTGACGGCGCGGACGGCCGACGAGGGTCTTGAGCTCCTCGGTCTCGGCATGTACGCCACGTGCCCAGTTGATCACACTCTGTAGCTCTTCCTGAGAAGCACCCTCAGTGCCACGGGTCTTCAAAAGCGAGTCTACAAGAATCGCGGTCTGTGCGGCATGATCAATCACACGGCTTGTTCGTCGTCGTCGGCGCACCACAGGGGCTGCTTCGTTTGCTTCGGTTGTTACTTCACTGATTACTTTAGGTCGTCGTCCCATTGTTTTCTATTTCCTTATTTGGCCAGGCTGTCTTCTTATTTGGCTAGGCTGTCTTCCTGACCGATGCTGCCCACGTTGGGGCTTCAAAAGAAATTATACCGTGAAAATTAAGAGTCAACCTCCCAGAAAGACATCATTAACTTATGATTTTTGCAACCATTGTGGATACGGCTCGCCTTAAGGGGATGACACTTACTTTAGAGCTGCTTTCTGCAACATGGACTGCATTTGTAAGTAGAATAATTGCTGTGCCAGACGAAGGGACTAGCCAAATAGAAGTACCCGTGAAGCCTGTATGTCCGTAAGACGCTTCTGATAGGGAGCCTCGGATCGCGTAGGCGCTACCAATATCCCATAAAACGCCGCGCTGTCCCTCGGGGCCTGCGAGAGGGGACTGTGGGGTTGTCATTGATCGAACGGTCTCAGGACGATAGATCCCACGCCCTCCTTCTAGCATTCTCTGGGCAAAGCGTCCCAGGTCGTCTGCGGTGGAGAAGAGGCCCGCATTACCTGAGACACAGCCTGCCCCTTCGAGCGCGGCAGCCGTCGGGTCGTGCACTTTACCGCGGCGACCGGGGAGATCATCGCCCGACACGGTGGCGGCGCAGCGAGGAGCAAGCTGCACACCCGGGCGGTAGGTTGTCTCGGTCATTGCCCACGGGAGAAAGACACGCTCTCGGCAGAAGATATCCAGCCGCTGCTTGGCGATAGCCTCGACAACCGCTCCCAGTGCGATCGCGGAGTAGTCCGAGTAGATAAATTTCTCCCCAGCTCCTGCGGCTCTCCGGGAGCGAACGATCTCCCCGACGATCTCGTTGAGCGTGACGTAGCGATTGGAATAGGCTCCCCCCGCCGGAATCCCCGCACAGTGCGTCGCGAGCTGCCGAATCGTAATGCCGGGGCGCTGGGAGAACTCAGGCAGAAATCTCTCCACAGGGTCGTCTAAGGTAAGCTGACGTGCCTCTAAAAGTAGCGCCAGCGCACTTCCCGTCGCAATGGGTTTGGTCAGTGAGGCGAGGTCAAAGAGTGTCTCACAGGTCATGGGGCGCTTTTCGGGGCGCAGACCGGCGTAGCCCCAGCACTGGCGCAAGACGACCTTGCCCTGGTGTAGGATCAGCAAAACGGCCCCCGGAACACCCTTGGCAACGGCCTCTGCGACAAGCTCTGCGGCGGGTTGAAAGCGATTGGTCTCTAGAAAGCTCATGTGATTATTGTACCGGGGTATAATCGGCTCATGGACAATGTTGTAATTGTCGCGGCGGGACGCTCCGCCCTGACACGCTCTCCTAAGGGAAGTTTTAAAGACCTGCGCCCCGATGATCTGGCCGCTTTTGTGCTGAAGGGCGTCCTCGCGCGGGTTCCTCAGCTCTCCCCCGCTCTAGTGGACGATGTGATCCTGGGCTGCGCGATGCCGGAGCTGGAACAGGGAATGGACGTGGCCCGTGTGGCGGCGCTTCGTGCGGGGCTCCCCGCAAGCGTGGCCGGGCTGACCCTGAATCGCTTCTGTGCATCGGGGCTGGAGGCGATTGCGACGGCGGCGGCAAAGCTGGCAACCGGCCAGGCGGATTTTATTTTAGCGGGTGGTGTGGAGAGCATGACCCATGTTCCGTTTATGGGCGAGACTCTGCGTCCCAACGATGCCCTCTCCGGCGATACCTGGCTTGGAATGGGCGATGCAGTGGAGCGTGTTGCCCTCGAGGAGGGCATCACGCGCGAGCAGTGCGACACGTTTGCGCTCCGGAGCCAGCAGCGTGCGGCAAGTGCGCAAGCCAGCGGGAAGTTTGAGGCCGAGATCGTCCCGATCACCCTCCCCGACGGCACTGCCATCACCCAAGATGAAGGCATCCGCGCCGAGACAACTCTGGAAGGGCTTGCGGGGCTGAAGACACCCTTTGGCGGCGTCATCACGGCGGGAAATGCCAGCCAGCGCAGCGATGGGGCGGCGGCGGTTTTAATGACCACAGAAGCGCTCGCCCAAGAGCACGGCCTCAAACCCCTCGCTCGCTTTGTCGGCTATGCCACGGCGGCAGTAGACCCGGTTCACTTTGGCATCGCGCCCGCCGCCGCGATCCCCAAGCTCCTGAGCCGCACGGGCGTGGGGCTAGACCAAGTAGGTCTGATTGAGTTCAACGAGGCCTTTGCCGCGCAGGCGCTTGCCAGCCAGAATCACTTTCCGCTGGACTGGGAGCGTGTCAATGTCAATGGCGGCGCGATTGCCCTAGGCCATCCCCTCGGAGCCACTGGGGCACGGCAAACCGTCACGCTCCTGCACGAAGCCCAGCGGCAAGATCAAAAGGGGCGCTACGGCATGGTCACCATGTGCGCCGCCCTCGGAATGGGAGCCGCCGGGCTCTTCGAGTTTCTGTAACGCCTGGAGGAAATTCTTTACCTCACACCGAAGTGAGAGTGTGGAGGATTATCATGACCAAGGACGGCAAGGTTGGGGTTGGGATTATCGGGTTTGGGGGGATTGCGCGGGGGGCGCACTTAACGAGTGGCTATCGGAAGCTCCCGGAGTGGTGCGAGGTGGTGGCGGCGGCGGATATTCTGCCGGAGCGCTGCGCGGAGGCGAGTGGGCAGTTCGGAATCCCGACAACCTACGACGACTACCACCAGCTTTTGGAGCGCGACGATATTGATGCTGTCTCGGTGTGTACGGGCAACTACGCCCATGCGCCGATCACCATTGCGGCGCTGAAGGCCGGAAAGCACGTGCTCTGTGAGAAGCCGATGGCGATGAACGCCGACGAGTGCAAGGCGATGATCGCGGCGCAAAAAGAGACGGGAAAGAAGCTGCAGATCGGCTTTAACATGCGCTACTCCCCCGGAGCGCAGAGCCTGAAGCGGGCGGTGGAGAACGGGGAGTTTGGCGAGATCTACCATGCGGCGGCGCGTGCGATCCGGCGGCGGCGCGTGCCGTCCCAGGGCGTCTTTATCAACAAAAAACTCAACGGCGGCGGGCCGCTGATTGATATTGGCGTGCACATCACCGACATGACTCTCTGGCTGATGGGCCATCCCAAGCCGGTCGCCACGGTGGGGAGTGCGGTCTGTAAGATGGGCAAGACGCCGGGGCTCGTGGCGGAGTGGGGGGCGTGGAATACCGAAGCCTACACCGTCGAGGACTTTGCCAGCGCCTACGTTCGCTTTGAAGACGGGCGCACGATGACACTTCTGGCCTCGTTTTTAGCCAATATTGACCAGGAGCACTTCGACACCCAGCTCTTTGGCACGGGAGCCGGTGCGTTCTTCGATGCCAACGCCGGCAAGTACACGCTCTACCGTGAGGAGTTCGGCACCCTCACCGACACCACGACCGGCTGGCTTCCCCATGTCGCGAGCACGCATGGCAAGGAGATCGAGATGTTTCTCAAGGCCATTCGTGAGGACATGACCATTGAGGAAGTCGGGGCCGCGACGGGGGAGCAGGCGCTGATGGTAACCCAGATCATGGATGCGATCTACAAGTCCAGTGAGGTAGGGGGTGAGGTTGCAATCTCCTAAAAGCCGAGGCATGGTGAAGACGGGCGGCATGGTAGCAAGTGCCGAGCCGCTCGCTTCCCAGGTGGGCGTGGATATACTGCGGCGCGGTGGCAACGCCGTGGACGCTGCGGTGGCGGTGGGCTTTGCGCTGGCCGTGACTTATCCTCAGGCAGGTAATCTGGGCGGTGGTGGGTTTCTGATGTGGCGGCGCTGCAGCGGCCAGACGGCGGCGATCGACTACCGCGAGATGGCGCCAAGCGCGGCGTTTCGCGATGTCTACGCCGGCAAAGCGGACGAGGGCGGGCCGACGGTCGGCTGGCGGGCATCGGGGACTCCGGGAACGGTGGCGGGGCTGGCGCTGGCGCACAAAAAATATGGCTCTGGGAAGCTCTCGTTTGCGGAGCTGATCGAGCCCGCGCGTGCGCTTGCCGCTGAGGGTTTTACCTCTCCTGCATCGCTAACCCGCTCCCTGACCAGCTACATCGCGCTGCTCTCACGCTACGAAGCGTCTAAGGCGATCTTTGTGGGGATTGCGGAAGGGCAGAAGTTTCGTCAGCCAGAGCTGGCGGCAACCCTGGCACGGATTCAGAAACACGGCCCGCGTGAGTTCTACGAGGGCGAGACGGCGCGGTGCATTGCCAGCGCCATGCGTCCCCATGGCTGGATCAACGAGCGCGATCTTCGTGGCTACGAAGTCAAAGAGCGTCAAGTGGTCACGGGGCGCTACCGGGGGCATGGGATTATCTCCATGCCCCCACCGTCGTCGGGAGGGGCGGTGCTGATCGAGATCTTAAATATCTTGGCAGGCTTCGAGCTGGGGCGTAGGGGCTGGGAGAGTCCGCTTCGCTGGCACCTGATGGTCGAGGCGATGAAGCGAGCCTTTGCGGATCGTGCGGAGTACTTCGGCGACCCGGACTTTGTGCGCGTGCCTGTCGCCAAGCTCACCGAGCCCGCCTACGCAGCCCACTGGCGCGAGGGAATGGACCTGCGCCACGCCACGCCAAGTAGCGCAATTCGGGCGGGGCAGGCGAGCGACGAGCCACTTCACACGACACATTTCTCGATCCTCGACCGCGACGGCAATGCGGTCTCGAATACCTACACACTCAACGGCCCCTACGGCTCGGGCGTCACGATTCCCGGCACCGGGATTCTCATGAACAACGAGATGGACGACTTTGCCGCCAACCCTGGTCAGCCCAATCGCTATGGCCTGATTCAGGGCGAGAACAACGCGGTCCGGGCGAGAAAGCGCCCGCTTTCGTCCATGACCCCGACTTTTGTGACGGCTCCTGAGGGCGCTCTGAAACTCATCATCGGCTCTCCCGGTGGCCCGACGATTATCAATACCGTGCTCCAGGTCATCTTAAATGTTGTGGATCACCAGATGCCCATCGCCGAGGCGATCGCCGCGCCGCGTGTTCATCACCAGTGGCTCCCCGATGAGATCGGCGTGGAGAAGCACCTTCCTGAGAGCGTAAAAATTGGCCTAGAGCGCCTCGGGCATGTCTTTGGCAAGCCCCGCACACTTGGCGACGCACAAGGGATTCTTATCGCCCCAGACGGCACCGTAAGTGGTGCCAGCGACCCGCGCGGCTCAGGCACGACCATCAGCGGATAAAAAGTGCCTTCGGTACCGAACAGTCTAGGGAAGACGGAGAGCTGAAGACATCAAAGGGCATGGTTCTCTATCGGCTCGCCGCTCGAGTTTGGTACGTAAATGAAAGGCACTACTCCAGGTTGGGGCAGTTGCGATACAATAGCCGCCGTGGAAGTGACTTTTCTGGGGACAGGCTCGGGGGCACCGTCGCGCGCACGAAATGTCTCCGCGACGGCCCTACACCTGCCGCAACGAGGCGAGTGGTGGCTCATTGACTGTGGCGAGGGGACGCAACAGCAGATCTTGCGTGCCTCCCATATCCGCCTCTCGCAGCTCACCCGTATTTTTTTGACGCACCTGCACGGTGACCATCTTTTTGGGCTACCGGGCTTGCTGGCCTCACGGGCACTGGCGCAAGGCGGGGTTGGCCCCGTCACGATCTACGGACCGGAGGGCGTGGAAGCTTGGCTGAAAGCCACGTTGCGAGCTGCCGGGATGCGCTTTGGCTTTCCTGTCTCCTTTGTTACCGTAAAACCGGGCGAGATCTGTAGCGAGGGCGAGTTTACCGTGACGGCGGCTCCGGTGCGCCATCGAATCGAGGCCTATGCCTATGCCATTCGCGAGGCTGAGCAGGCGGGACGCTTTGATGTGGAGGCTGCTGCGACGCTTGGGATTCCGGCGGGGCCGCTCTATGGGAAGCTAAAAGCCGGGCAGGGCATCACGCTCGCCGATGGCCGCGTAATAGAGGGAGCCTCCCTTGTTGGCCCCACCCGCCCCGGTCGCTGCGTGGTGTTCTCGGGCGACACGGGCCCTGCACCTGAGCTGGTTCCCCTCGCAAGGGCTGCTGACTTACTCATCCACGAGGCCACTTACTCGGAGCAAGACCGTGACTTGGCCGACCGCGCCGCACACGCCACAGCAACCCTTGCCGCCAATGTCGCACGTGACGCGGGAGTGCTCTCTCTTGTCCTGACACACTTCTCCGCGCGCTACGAAGGCGGCGAGAGTGAGGTAAACCTAGAGACGCTGCTAGACGAAGCCCGTGCCATCTTCCCGGAAACCCGCCTCGCCCACGACTTTTTGCGTATCAGTGTTCCACGCCGAGAGCACTAAGTTTTTTTCACGCAGGAGATCACGGCATCGGTGATGAGCCGCGAGACTTTCCAGCGCCAGGTGGCATTGCGGGCGGAGTTGAGATCGCTACGATTGGACATCGTGGCTAGCTCAATTAGCACACTCTGCAGAACCGGGTTGTGCTCCGGGTTGAGCACGCCTAGATCGCGTGCTTTTGGCACCCCACCTCGCCGCTGACCCGCCAGCCCCGACGTGCGCCAGCGGTTGGCGAGCGCATTGGCGAGCTGGGGCGACTTGCCACGCCGGATGTCGTAGCAGATCAGTCCCCCGTGCCAGCGGCTCTCGCTGAGCGCATCGTAGTGCAGGGAGAGAAAGAACACGGGGTGGCGTGCTCCCCGCGTTTGCCAGACCTTTGCCGCAAGCTGTGCCCTGCGATAGAGATCCTCCGGGCTCTCGTGCTGCCGAACCCCGACATACTTATTGTCTATCGTGAAGCGGGCATCACGGGGCGCTTCAAGCGGTGGCTCAGACTTCCCTTCGTGAGGAACAATGGACAGAGCGCGGCTCTTGACGGTCAGAAGAACCTCTGCCCCCTCTTGCCGGAGCACTTCGGACAGTGTGGTTGCCATTCGGTATGTCAGCTGCGCCTCGCTCGTTCCCAGGCGATTCGCTCCTGAGTCGGCTCCTCCATGTCCAGGATCAATCACCACGATCACGCCACGGAGTGGCCCTGTGGGTACCATGGGAGCGGGGGATGTTGGTGATTTGAGGGAGTTGGCACGCCGACGGCACTGCACAAAGAGCAAGATCGAGACGAGCAGAAGTAGCAGAACCGGCAGGTGCCCCCAGCGCTCTCGTCGTCCACGTAAGCGCCTGCGTGGTGCTGAAGGGCGTGAGGCCGGTGTCTTCCGTGGCGGTGGCACAGACACATCATACCGCAGACTATCCAAATAAGGCAGGCCGTTTACCGCCTCCCCCTTGGCGCACTCGTTCCTCGCTGCCGTTCCCCCTCCGGCTTCGCGAAGGGGGATAGTAACCTGCTTCACCCTCTTCGCAGCGAGGAACGAGCGAATGCCGGAGAGGGTCGCCGTCTAAGCGGCGGGGAGAGGTCTGCCCGAATGGTCAGTGGCAGGTGAGAAACCTCAGGGTACAATAGACCCACATGATCGGGATTGAGACGGAGTACGGAATCTACGTTGAGGGAAAAGGGGCTCAAGACCTTGTGGACGAGGCGGGCTATCTGGTAAAGCTTGTGCCCTCGCCCACCGTCGCCGGGCGCTGGGACTACCGACAAGAGCATCCCCGGCGGGACATGCGCGGCTTTACGGTGGACCATCTCTCCATTGACCCCAACGATGCCCAGTTCGAGCAGACCGGCAAGCCCCACTCCACGGATATTGAGGTGCGCTCCGACCGCGTTCTGACAAACGGTGCACGCCTCTACAACGACCACGGCCACCCGGAGTACGCCACGCCCGAGTGCACGAGCCTGCGCGAAGTCATTGCCCACGACCGAGCCGGTGAGCGCTGGATGCAGCGCCTCGCCGAGCGCCGGATGAAGCAGCTGGGAGCTGAGTCTCTGGTGGCGATGTACAAGAACAACACCGACTTTCACGGCGCGAGCTACGGTACCCACGAGAGCTATCTCATGCGTCGCGAAGTCCCATTCGATAAAGTCCTCGAAGGACTATTGCCTTTCTTCACGACTCGCCAGATTTTTGCCGGAGCGGGGAAAGTGGGCTGTGAGAAGACCGGCGCGGCCTTTGTTCCGTTCCAGCTCTCTCAGCGCGCTGATTTTTTCACGACACTCGCCTCCGTGGACACGCTCTACAACCGCCCGATTGTCAACACCCGCGATGAGCCCCATGCCGATGCGCTGCGCTTCCGTAGGCTCCATGTGATCTGCGGCGATGCGAACTTTGCCGAAGTGGCGACTCTACTGAAAGTGGGCACCACTCTGCTCGTCCTGCGTCTGATCGAGCAGGGGCTCGCTCCTAAAACGGTTGGGCTACGCGATCCGGTTGCCGCCATTCAGAGCATCAGCCAAGACCAGAGCCTCAAGTGGTGTGTCGAGCGCCACGGCGGGGGAACCGTCGGTGCCGTGGACATCCAGCGAGCCTATCTTGCCGCTGCCAAGGAGCATCTCACCGGACTCTCCCCCGACACCGACACCGTTCTGATAGAATGGGAGCAGGTGCTCAATACGCTCGAAACCGACCCTCTCTCGCTCGCAGACACGCTCGACTGGGCGGCGAAACGGGCGCTGCTGGAAGGCTTTATGGACGCCGAGAACCTGAGCTGGAGCGATCCCTATCTCCAGAGCCTGGATCTGGAGTACCACAACACCGATCCCGCCGCCGGGCTGTACTACGCGCTGGAGCAAGAAGAGAAGATTCGGCGCGTGGTGACCGAAGAAGAGATTCTCAAGGCACTCGACACGCCACCTCTGGGCTCGCCGCGTGCCATTGTTCGTGGTCTGGCCGTTCGCAAGTTCCCCGACGCTGTGCAGAAGATTAGCTGGGGCGGCTTTACGCTAGAGCATGAAGGACAAAGCGCCCGTATCCGCATGGCCGATATTCAAGAAAGAGAGCCCGTTGCCTTAGCAGCCGCTCTAGAAAATACCAAGACTCCCGCTGAGTTCATTGCCGTTTTGGCTACCTCCCCCGTTTGATTGGTAAGGAATTGGAAGGAATAGAAAATGATGGAAGAGTTTCGTGCAGATGATCGCTTAACCCGTCCCGTGACCCCGGTGGACCCGATCCGCCGCAACGGTGATGGCGATGGCCCCAAGGCTCCTGATGTCAAGCGCCCCGACTCGCGTGGCATCCTCGACCGGATGAAACGGGTGGATCCCAATGCCGCCAAGCGCTACCGACAACGAAGCGGAGAGTAACCGCTCTCCGCCGCCAACTCCTCCTCTCGCGCCACCGACTAGGCCACTGCGTGACGTGGATCATGAAGTGCTGCCTAAGGTAATGGAGCGCATGCGCCGCGTGAAGCCTGATATGGCTCGCCACTACAAACAGCGCCCCGGACAATAAACAAAACATGACTGACCTACTCCAACCCCATAGCGGTAACTTTGCCGCGCTGACCGGATTTCAGCTCAATGGCCTCGCTGAGGGGCCGATTCATGGTACCACCGTGATCGCGGTGAAGTACAAAGACGGTGTCTTGACCGTCGGGGATCGGCGTGCCACAGGTGGCATGGCGATCATGTACGACAAGGCCGAGAAAGTTCTCTCGCTCGATGACTACACCCTGATCTCGATCTCCGGGAGCTTCTCCAAAGCCATCGAGCTGGTGCGCTACTTGCGCATGGCCTTCAAGTACTACGAGCGCTCCCAGCTCCAGCCCATGAGCCTAGATGGCAAGCTCAACGAGCTTGGCAAGCTCATCGCGGGCAACATGATGGCGGCGATGCAGGGCATTGGCCTGGTCATCCCGATCCTCACGACATTTGACACCAAGAAAAACGAAGGTCGCGTCTTCTTCTACGACGGTGGCGGGGCACGCTTTGAGACGGCGGAGTACGCGGCAGCAGGCTCGGGTTCGACCCAGATTCGGGGAGCATTTGAGTATATCGGGCGAACCAAGGGCCCGTTTCGCGAGATGGACCGCGACACGGCGCTTCGTGAGGTGCTGACCCTCTTAGAGATTGCGGCGGACTTAGACGCGGCGACAGGCGGGGCCGCTAAGTACCTGCCACTCGCCAAGACCATCACCGCCGACGGCATTGCCGATGTTGAAGAAGATGTCCTGCGCTCTATCGTCAAGACCACGCTCGCTGCCGAACCCGCGATGGTTCAGGGATAAGCTATGTCCTATAATTTCTACGATTTTAACAACGCGCTCCAGCAGCGCAACGAGTATGTCGAGGATCGTCTGCGTGACGGCTCGCCCGTCGTGGGCCTTAGCTACGACGGTGGCATGTTGCTTCTTAGCCTCAAGCACTCCCAGCGCAAGGTCTACGAGATCTACGACAAGCTGATGCTCGGGGCGATGGGCAAGCAAAGTGATATCGAGAGCATCCGCTTGGCTGCCATTGATGCCGCGCATCGCGAGGGCTTCCAGCGCTCCGAGGACGATGTGAGCGTGCAGCGCCTCGTCGGGTTTGGCCTCTCACCTGCCGTCAAGCGTGTCTACAACGACAACAACACCATCCCGCTGACCTTTCGGGGGCTCTTTGCGGAGCTGAATGCCACGCCCGCGGACGATCTCTACTTCACCCTGGGCTACGACGGGGAGTTTCGCAATACCAAGCGCTACGCCGTGGTCGCCGGAACCACCTACGCATCGGAGCAGGCCGAGGAGTCGCTGAAGGATGCCCATCTAGGCAACCTCGAAGATACCGTAAAAGCCGCGCTGCGGGCCTGGGGGATCGCCCGCACCCAGCTTGCGCCCTTGCCTGAGAAGCTTGACGACGATGGGGAAGAGATTACGCCCCCTCCGACACCAGAGGAGATTCTCAAGACGGCCTTTGAGGATGGGATGAGTGTCGAGGCCGCGATCCTGGACCGGCACACCAAGCGCGAGAGCCGCTTCCGCCTCCTACGTGCCGATGAAATCCCCGCACTCTAACACAGCCCCCCTAACCCCCGCCGAGCGGGGGGACAATAAGGAATTTCCTCTTTCCTCCCCCGTTCGGGTACCCCGCGTAGCGAGGGTGGTGGGGCTGGGGGGGCAGACCCGCTGGCTCGTGGTGAGGAATCCTCGCCGCGAGCCCTTCTATGGAATCGGAGTGCTCCATGCCGACTACCGGACGCGCCAGATTGCTTCCGTGATTGTCTCCGATCCCGAGGGCAAGACCGTGCCCTCGCGCATCATCAACGAAATCCTTGGAGATCTTGAGGCAGATGGCAAGCGGCGCTGGGCCTTTGATCTAGAGTTCTTCTGCGACTGTGGTTCTTCAGCGACGGTTGCTTACACCGCACGCTTTGGAGACGATCCTGCATCGTGTGTCTCCGAGCAGGTGTGGCAAGAGCGCCTTAAAGAGGGAATGTTGCCTGCGGTTGAGTCTGAAACGTCGCGGGATGAAGTATAATCTAGCTTCATGGCAGACATTACCAACGTCAACCTCGTCTTCCTCCGAAAAGCCCGTGGCCTGGCTCCGCTCTCCCGCTATGCAATGCAAGATGATGGGACGATCCTGGTCTCGGTTCCTGATGAGCTGGAGGTTCGGACGTTTCATCTGGTGCGCTTCTCTGAGCAGGGGCGCAGTCGGATTACCCAGACCTACAATGTGGAGACGCTGCGGAAAACCGAGGTCGTGCCCGATGGCTCGGCCTTCGTGGGGAGCACCGACGATGACCTCTATCTGTTTCTGAAAGAGCGCAAGACACGCTTTCTGCCCGACCGCCGCGCTTCCTACACAGATCTATCGCTGGGGGTGGAGAGTGGGCGCTTTGGGGTGGCCTTCTCCGATCTGCTGGGCGCGGGGCACTCGGTGGCGATGGGGGAGCTGGGCGGGCGGCTGCTCTGGACCAAAGACATTGCCTTTCCCATCAACCGCGTCTGTCTAGATCGCACGGCCAAGTTCTTAGCCATCGCAGGCGAGAGTGGTGATTTAATCCTGGTGGACCACACCCGAAAGACTCTCTGGAACCACCGGCAGGAAGTGCCGCTCCTGGCAATTGCGACGGCGGGGCCGCAGCGCACTGCCTTTGCGACGGGTGGTCCCACGGTCGAGGCTGGGGGAATTGGACTCGTGGGCGGCGATGGGACGCTTCTCTGGTTCACTGAGCTGGTGGGGACACCTGTGGAGCTCGCCGTGGACGCGACGGGACACACACTGGCGGTGCTCTTGGCGCTGGATCACTCAAGTGGACGGCTGGTCTTTCTCTCGGAAGATGGCCTTCCCCTCTGGGATATTGACTTTGAGGACTCACGTCCGACCGGGATCTCGGTCTCGCCATCGGGGCGCTTTGTCGCCGTGAGCCTGCGCGATGGGACACTCGTGACCTACGAGCTGACCTTTGGGGAGCGCATGGCCTCGCTCTCGGAAGAGGCAAGCCTCGCGGAAGCGCGCCAGTTCCAAGACCGGGGAAACGTGAGTGCCGCTGCGGAAGTCCTGCGGGCAAGGCTAGAGTCGGTTCCCTCGGACACACGTGCCTGTGAGCTGCTTGTCAAGGTTCTGGAAGAGCTACGCCAGCGTGCCCTCAGTGCCGCCCAGACCGCAGAAGCCGTCGCTGACTTTTCGGGAGCGGATGGGCACCTAATCGCCGCGCAGCAGGATCTGACACATGATCCCCTTTTGGCTGAGGCGCGCACCGCACTTCGACTGCGCTGGTATCAGACGAAACTTTTGGAAGCCAATACCGCTCTAACCAGCGGGAACACTGAAGCTGCCGAGGCTGCCTTTCTGGAAGCGATCCAGGCGGATCCTCTGGCAACCGAGGCGCGAACGCAGCTCGCTGAAGCCCGCTATGCGGGAGCCGAAGAGGCCCTCCAGCGGGGGCAGATGCTGCTACGGCAAGGCGATGCCACGGGTGCTCTGCTGGCCTTCACCGAGGCACGGCAGAAGGGCGCGGCGGGGCCAGAGCTGAGCGAGAAGGTTCGGCAAGCACGCGTTGTCGAGGCGATGGCTCTGGGCAATGCGCTCTACCAGGATCAGCAGTACGCGGCGGCACTGTTCCAGTACAAGAAAGCCCTGCGCCTGGACCCCGAAAATGGGGAGGCGCTCCAAAAGCTCAGATATGCTCAAAACTTCCTTCAGGACACACAGCTCTCGGATCGGTTTAGCCGTCTGGAGTAGCCTGCTACTCATGGCACCGGTGCTCGCCCAGACCGGTAATGAGGGGCGGCAGGTCGCACCGCTCACCAATGAAAACGGTGTCTCCTACGAGCGCAAGTGCCTCAAGCGGACGGTCTCGCTGGAGAGCCTGCAAGGCTGGGACTTGCTCTACTCTCTGGGCGAGAGCCGGGTCTTTTTCGACTGGGACGAGCGGTTTCTCTATCTGGCGGTCGCGGCACCCGTCGGTCAGGAAGTGCGCTTTGATCTGGATGCCAGCGGCGATGGCTGGTTCAAGGGCGCGGAGAACTTCAGTGTCCGCGTGATTCCTACGGCGCAGGGGATGCAGCCTTTTGTGCGCCGCTTCGACACGCTTCAGAACAAGGAGCACCCGGTCTGGGCGGAGCTAGAGTTCCCCGCCGGGGCTCTCGAAGGGCGTGTGCTCAAGACAGAGCAAGAGAGCGTGACTCTGGTTGCGCTTCCGATTGCCTTGCTTGGTACAGGTCGCAAGCCGGGGGTAGAGTTTGGCTTGCGTGTGCTCGTGGGCAATGCCGCCCTGGCGGAGCCTTCTCCCGATCAGCCGCTCTTGCGTCTCCAGCTCGCGGAGGAGAGCGAGGCCATTGCCGGGCCGCTGTCGGTGCGCCTGAACCTCCGCAACCGGGAGTATGTGGCGGGAGGGCTGGTGCGTGGCTCGCTGGAGCTGGCCAACTCGGGAGCGAAGCCGCTCTTTCTTAAGCAGATCTTCTTTCCCGACGGCACCGTGATCAGCAACCCCAAAGACCCGATTCTGATCCTCAACCCCGGTGAGCGCGTCAAACGAGACTTTCGCATGGTGGTTCCCGAAGGCCCGGAACCTGCGAGCCTGGTACTGCGGGGCGGTGCGGAGCGCGAAGAGGGGGCAGGTACGGTCGCGGCTTTGCTCAGTATTGACCGCCTAGAGCCGTTTTCCTTCGTCCTCGATCCTGATGCCAAGCCCGTGCTCGCCGCTGCCCCGCAAGGCCCTGCCCGCCAGCGCTTGGTGGTCGCGACCATCACTGGGCGGCGTGAGGGCAAGATGATGGGCCTGGTGCAGCTCACGCTCCCGACGGGCTGGAGCATGGAGGGCGATGCAAAGCGTGCGTTTTCCCTCTCGTATCCCAACGAGCGGCGCAGTGTCAGCTTTAAAGTTGTCGTCCCCGCCGGCGTCCCAGCGGGCAGCTACCCGGTGGAGTCGCTCTGTGAGATCGGCGGCAAGACCTTCCGTGCCAAAGTAAGCCTGACAGTTCAGTGAGAGCACTTCATAACCCCAAAGCTGGAGTTCGAAACTCGGGGGCTGGGGTGCTGAACCCCGAGTCCGTGACACTTTGAGCCTCAAACTTGCACTTGGGAACCCGAAGCTTGCGCTCTTTACGAGGGCTGTAACATGAAAAACCTCAGCTCTGGTGCTCCGAACCTCAAGTAGTCAGAGTTCGAAGCACCAGCCTTGTGGTTCTGAAGTGCAAGTTTACGGTTTAGGACTTGGCTTGCTGACTTTGGCAAAACGTCGTCCGAGTTCATCGAGCAGCTCGTCGAGCCCTTCACCGCGTCCGTTCTCTTGCGCGGCTCGGTACGCCACCAGTGCTGCCACATACGCCTCGCTTCCCACCGCAACCGCCGTGTCGTCCACCAGCTCCGCGAGCCGCAGAAGCTCTTGTCGGATGCCCTGAAGGGCTTTGACCAGCGCGACATCTTTTGCAAACGCCGTCTCAGCGAAGTTGCGCGGCAAAAAAGAGCCATCATTTGAGACCAGAGTTGCTACTCCAAAGACAAATGCCTGGGTTTTATCGCCCATTTTGGGAAGTTCCTGGCGCTCTTTGGGAGTTAGATCAATCAGAAAGGGAAGTTTTGTTTTAATGGTCTCTATAGCCGCTAAAAC
>JAPLCP010000069.1 GCA_026392155.1 Armatimonadota bacterium
ACCAAGTACCACGTCAGCGCCATCCAGGTAAACGTATCGCCTAGCCCGGAGATCATCGCCCCGATCCAGAGCCGCCGCAGTGCCGGGTGACGGCGCAGAAGAGAGAGGATACCCACAGGCAGATTGTACCCGAGACTGGGAGGACTACAGAGGCAGTGTCTCCGCAAAGACCACGCGGCTGTTGTCGCCGATCTGCTCAAGCTCCTGAATCAGGACGCGCTGGGCTGGCACAGCAGGGAGAAACCCGCTCCAGACCCCTCGGGTAAGGTTCAGGGAAATAGGGGTATCTAGGCTCTGCCAATCTAAATCGCTCTCGCCGGTCTTGCGCTGAAGCTGGACGGTCATCTGGGTCTTGGTGAGTGGGCTCTCTAGTGGGGCGGGGCCACTGACCGTGATCCCGATGCGTGGCCCGCCTCGGGTAAGAGAGACGGTGCGCTCCGGGAGAATCTGGGCAAAGTCCGCAAGCACCACACGGGAGAGATGGGCATTGTCCATGGAGCGTGGCTGGTAGCGGGCGAGGGCAAGCCGGATAAAGGGCGTGTAGGCGCTAGAGGTTAGTGGGAGATCGGCAAACCAGGCGTTCTTCTCCGCGTCAAAGGCGACATCGAAGGCAAGAATATCTACCAAAATCCCGCTCTCCGCCAGGCTCAGGCCCGTCTTTTTAAACGCTGCTTCCTCCAGACGCTGCCCGGGAATAGTGGGATCTAAGCGACGCACACTCGGTGCTCGCAGCCGGCTCTGCTTTAGATCGCGCAAGCGCACGAGCTTGTCGAGTTGTGCCTCGTCGGCCCAGATCGGATCGGAGCCCCACTGGGTGGTGTAGGCGGTGTAGTCCTCTGAGAGGGTGAAAGAACTTTCTGAAGCAAGCACTAGGGCAAGCTGCTCGCCATCCCCCGACGAAAACCAGCCACGCTGGAGGTAGACCCGCAGGCCCGCTTGCCGGACACTCTTATCTTTCCCGCGCTCCCACTTAAAGACGGGCACCACTGAGAGAACGCCAGGAGTGTCGGGGCGGGCGCTACTCAGCACATCGATCACCGCTGGGGCTCCCGTGCGGGTAATGTTCTTAGGGTTCTCGGTGAGCTTGGGTGGGAAATACTCCCGGAAGCGTGTCGTGGCAATGGGAGTCAGAGTGACGCGCCGGTACTTGGTGTCGGGAAAGACAAGCTGCGGGTCTTGCTCCGTGATTCCATCGCCGGGCGTCCGAGAGCCGCGAAGTAGCTCTTGTGCGTTGGGATCGAACTGGGTGCGCTGGTAGCCATCGGGGTCGCGCAGGGGAGCCCAGCCCTGGTTCTTCTCAGGGATCTTCCCGTTCTTGAAGCGCAGACTAAAGAGGTTTCCGGGCATGGTCATGAGGGTGGACAGACGCCCCGAAGTAGATGCCTTGCCTGGCGGTGTAGGTCGTCCACCCGATCCCACCACGACTCCCGTGTCGGTAATCTCCTCCCAGCTTGCCACCAGCTCGATCTGCTCGGTGCTCTTGGCGTGGCAGGTGAGCCGAAACCTGCCCAGCCCGGTTGCGGTTGCACCCAGTGCGCGCCGTCCACCGTCACAGGTCTTGAAGTCGGGGGCGAGCAGCGGCTTCTGGACGGCGTGGACAAGTGTCAGCTCGCGCCAGGGAGTGAGCTGCCAGTTACCGCCGTGCATCGCCGTGCCGTAGAGCACATTGAAGTTCTGCCCCTGCGCATTGTTCTTGAGAGTTACCCAGTGTCCTAGCTCATCTAAACGCTTGCCATCCGTGGGGACGGAGCTGAGCGTGAGGGTGGTCGTCTCCGCTTTGGGAAGGGTGACCGTCACCACCCCGTTTTTCTGGGTTATACCCGCTGCTCCCTCCTCCAATCTCAGCCGCACCGACTGGGTCTGGGGCCAGTTTTTAGGGTCACCAAATGAGACAATCGTGTTGTCCACCACAGCCGCCTGTGCAAGAGGATCGGCCAGATAGGGGGTCTTGATCGGGCTGTCCGTCGGCTCGATGAGAAAGTAGAGCTTATCGCCGGGCTTCATGGGGTTGTCCACGGCCTTCTCTTTGAACTCACCCTGGTAGTCCGTGAGCCACTTGTAGGTCTCTGTGGGGGAGGCACGATCCAGCATACCGTGGCGCTCTGCCAGCTCGACGGTGGTGCGGGGTGGGGCGAGATGGCGCGTGCAGGGCTTCTCGGCCTTGCTCTTTTCATCTACGGAGCGGATCACCAGGCGCTCCGCCGACTCGCCGGGCGTGGGATCGTCGTACAGGAGCAAGACCGGCGGGGCGATAGGGTCATAGCGCAAAAATGTCTCGGCGGGCGTGACGGTGGCGCTCTCCGTGCTCTCGGGTGCGGGACCCTGTCCGGCCATGTCTGCTACTCGAACCCGAAGCTGATAGGTCTGCCCAAAGCGCAGCGGCAAGAGGCTCTTGCTGGGAACTGTAAACGCCGTGTCGGTGAGGGGCCAGGTCACGTTAAAGGCACTTTTCTGGGACTCTCCATCGGGCATGGGGCTACCGGGGCGGGGAACACAGAGGCTCCAGCCGTGCCAGCGGAAGAGCGCCTCATGGGCATGAACTCCCTCTTTATCGTCTTGCTCAATCGTCACACTGCGCACGAAGCCCTCGTCGCTCTTGCTCAGCGGCGCACCTAGGCCGCGCACGGTGTACTTTCCCTCGCGGCGGCAGAGCGAGAACCAGGGGCCAGGTGAGCTGCCCGTCACCTGCCGGACATCCACACGCCAGCCTCGGGTAATGTCCTCGGCAAAGAGTACTGGGGGCTTGTTGTCGGCGATATCTTTGCTGTGCTGTAAAGAGCGCGTCAGGGCCGTTTGAAGCGCTGCACCGCGCCCATTGCGTGCCAGAGTGACCCCCACCGTTCGCAGAACCGGCAGTCCTACCTGAGGTTTATCGTCGAGTTCGAGCTTTGGGAGCGGCTCTTTCTGTGACTTTAGCCCTGTAAAGACCACCGCCGGCAGCAGCGTCATCGGCATAAAGTAGATAAGCTGGTCGCTAGCAGCATGTACTTGGGCCGCGCCCGCATCTGTGTCGAGCGGTGTCGTTCCAAAGAGCGAGGCATCCCCGACCTTGAGAAAGCCGCGCTCCACGGAGCCATCTTGGGAGCGAGCGTAGAATGCGCCTGTTGTGAGTGCGGTGCGCGGCGAGACATCTTTGCGAAGCTCTTTCTTATCCGGCCAGATCGGTGCTACGGAGACCGTCGCATTGGCCGCAGTCGTGCCCGAGAAGGGGACTGCTAGCTCGATCGTCAGCCCGAGCAAGCTGAGCAAGGCCGGGTACTCCCCGAGCATGGCGGCAATATCATGGAACTCCAGCGGTTTATCAAACGCCGTCGTCGGAAGGCTCTTGGGATTTTTGGCTCCTGTACCCCGTTGCTGAAAACGCCTCACAGCCCTCATGTCCGTCATACGGCGCTGGGTCTGCGGGCCATTTAGTGGCGTGAACTTGGCGGGGAGCTTTGTGCTGTCAAGGGGCGGTGCAAGCTCAAAGAGCTTCTTGGCGAGCATCTCGGTGCTGGGCAGATCGTAAAAACCCGCCGCGTTCGGCTTGGCGACCAGCAGGCTCTGGTGCAGGTCTTTGAGGTGCGCTGAGACTCCGAGTACCGAGTAGGACTGAATATTGAGTGTTGGGACTTTGGTTGGGGGGGCAAAGCTCTGGATCGTGAGCTTACTGGGGAAAAAGGCCTTCCATAGCGCACTATCGGCGACCAGCTTTGGGACAACCGTGATCGGTGCGGCTCCCGTGATCGTCACTAAGAACTTCAGGGTCTTGAGCGTGGCGGGCCAGTCGAGCAGATCGGGAAACGCCTCTAACGTCGCCGCGTCGGTGAGCTGTGGCGCGAGATAGACCGCAAGCGCGAGTGTGCCCGCTTGGTCTTTTGCGGGGCCGTTGGGCAGAGCCGTCCAGACAATTCGTTGCGTTGGCATGATTTTGTATTCTCCGCCCCCTGAAGAGGGCGTCACGGGGCGTCAGGCGAAAGCACTCCAGTAGGTGCTCCAGTCGTTTTGGGTAAGGGTAGCTTTGAGAGGAATAGAGGCATTGCCGCGCTGGCTGGCTCCAGAGTCCTCTAACGAAGCGTACTCTTGCTCGCCCTCTGGGAACCACTCGGCCCCCTTGCCTCCGGAGAACTCCTTGCGGAAGGTGAAGCGGACGGTCTTGCTGAAGAAAGCGAACTCAATCTCCACCGAGACCCGCGCCTCGCCTGCCATTACGCCGCTGCTCTGGTACTCTAGCCCCAGATAGATCTCCGCGCTGATCGTGATAATCCCCAGGATCTTGAGCGTCCCATTGGCCCGAAGATACCCCGAAAACGTGACCTTGTCTTTTTCTATCTTGAAGTATAGCCCCGCCATCACCGAGACTGCGCCCGCCGCTACCCCAAGATTGATGGCAAGCATCCCGCCGAACTCCAGGGCTCCCTCCAGCGACTCCAGCCCCTTGGTTGTGGCCTCGAGAGCGAGAAAGCCCCCGCCACCGAAGATGCCGACCGCAAGAGTAAAGGGGCGGTGACGCTCACAGAAAGCGAAGCGAACGCGCATTGGGTCGCCAAAGAAGGGGAGAGTCAAGCTTGCCCCCAGGCTGAGGTTCAGAAGATTGAAAACCCCAAAGCTAATGGGAGGCAAGTCTAGGGTATAGCCTGCCGTGATCCCACTGGTGCTGACATCCAGGCTCGGAGGATCACTAAAGCCACTCTTGGGGATATACGGCTCCAGCGCATTGATAAACGAGAGCACTCCCTGAAACTTGACCTCGACATCTGCGATGACATCGGGCTTCTTGCCGCCCTCGGACATAAAGGCGAGGGTGTCAAAGTGAATGTCCAAGACACTCATTAAGCTTAAAGAAAAGTTCTTAAAGCTCACCGAGAGAGTCTGTGGCTTACCGCTCACGGCCCCACTCACCGACGAAACAACATCGAGGCTGAGCGTCGCCCCCTTGCCCTTGAACTCCAGAACGCCGGGGACGAGAGGCTTCGTGGTGAACTTGCTCGTCTCCCAGTGTAGGCGATGGGTCTTGTCCAGTGCCTCCCCCGCGGACTTGGTCAGAAGCTGCGGCGCATCTCCCAAGACTCCCTCACCCAGAATATCCGCGAGCTTGATGCCGCCGAGAATCGTCACATCGGTGAAGTACTGTGTGGGCTTGAAGCTACCCTCCAGAATCGCCGCCCCTGCCACAGGGCCGAGCTTGCGAGACAGGGCCGTGAAGTCAAAGTCGGGGGCCACGATGCCGCCGCTCATGGACAGCGGCAAGTCCAGCCCTACGGGCGTGGCTAGCGCGAGAAATGCTTCGGTGGGGTTGCTGGCAAAGCCACTCGCCAGATACTTCGGGTGGTAGCTCACCGTGATACTCTGTGCTTTACCGGTTAAGCTCTCCAGCGCGGGCACTCGGAGACTCGCCTTGCTGAGTGCGGGCACAAACGCATCGCCGCTTCCTGTGCTACTGAACTGAATGCTCTCGGTGGCAAATGACGTATCTCCCGGCGTGCCACTGGGAGCCAGCGCGATGGTCTGCCCCGAAAAGGCGCGGCTCAGGCGGCTGTCACTGGTAGGGAGTGGGCCACTGTAGCCGACGGGAATAAAGGCAAGCGGGCTCTCGAAGCTGGAAACCTGCCCTCGGTGATCTTCCGCCTCCACGGCCCAGAGAAAGTTCTTCCCTCCCACCAGTGGCCAGATACCTTGCTCTAAGTTTTTATCCAGCAGTGGGCTCTGCTGGCGGAGCAGACGGACTTTTGTGAAGGGGAAGCTGCGGCTAGAGGTGCTCTTTTCTAGTTCCTTCACCACGATAAACTGGCGCTTGACCAGATAGGCGACACTTCCGTTGGTTCCCGGCTCACTCAAAAAGCGCCGCTCACTGACGGCGACTAAGACGGCGCGGTGGCCAAAGGGATACAGAAAGCCATTCTTGACGATTCGCACGTAGAAGTCACGGCCCATGGCGGTGCGGTGTCGCCAGCTCGCCACTTTTGCACTGGGGCTGGGGTTGTCGTAGCGCAGGTTCGCCCAGGCTCCTAGTGCGCTGAGAGTAAGCTCACCGACCTCGGTTGCAGGGCCGCTGGCCATGCTTGCCACAAGGTCCTTGCGGTCGCCCTGCATCATGGGAGCAAAGGGTTCCCCCTGGATAAAGCCACTGCTTCCCCAGAGTGGCTCCCAGATCGCCCGGACAGTGAGAGAGTTAGGCTGACCAATCTTGAGGGGGCCACGTCGCTCCAGCCGCATCCGCCAGAGCTCCACCCAGCCCTCGCGCTCGACCGGCTTTGTCTCCAGATCGAAGCCCACCGTGCCCTCGGGCGTGAGTGAGAGATCCGTCGGGAAGATAATCTCCGTCTCGCTGGGATTGGGCTGTGCGCCATGTTTGGTGGGCACCACCAGACTATAGCGAGCACAGGCGGACAGAATCCCTTCCGTGGTGTAGGTAATGCTGGTGCCCGCCGGGATCGCAAAGACGAGGCGCGTCTTCTCCGCCAGCCGCGCCTTCAGAGGTCGAGGTTTGAGCTGCACTCCGGAGCTGGTTTCGGGCAGCGCCTCTTCCTGGACATGCTGGCCAGGGAGAAGAATCGTCAAGGTTGCGCCACTGCCACCCGCCACGAGCTCCGCTCCACGCCGGGTCAGGCCACTCCACTGCACCTGCATCACCACCAAGTCATCGGGCCGGACGAGACTAAGGCTCTGGGGAATTAAGTTGATGCGAGGGGGTTGGTTGGGGCGCAGGCCAGGAATCGGCTTGACTTGCACAGGCGGCTGCGCTTGTGCCGTTTCCGCCCCAAGCGCCGTCAGCCAGGCAAAAAGCTGGCGACGGCTCAGGGGGAGTATAACTTCTTCGTTATTTTCGGGCATCGTGACTCTAGTATTCCCTATTTTAGCGGTTTATATCAGGATTCCTGTGAGAATTTTTGCGCCCTCGACGCCGGTGAGCTTGGCATCGAGCCCCTGAAACTTATAGGTAAAGGCATTGTGGTCAATTCCCAAAAGATGCAGCATGGTCGCGTGCAGATCGTGCACCGTGGCGATATTCTCTTGGGCCGCATAGCCCAGCTCGTCGGTTGCGCCGTAGACCAGGCCGCGCTGGACTCCCGCACCTGCCACCCAGACCGACATGGCTTTATTGTGATGATCGCGTCCCGTGGTGCCCTTGTTGCTCTGCGACATCGGGGTGCGGCCAAACTCTCCCGACCAGACAATCAGCGTGTCGTCAAACATCCCACGCTGCTTGAGGTCTTTGATAAGCGCGGCGCAGGCTTGGTCCACTTCTTTGGCTCGTAGGGGCAGCTCCTCACGGAGCTGGCTATGGTGATCCCAGTCGCGGTGGTAGAGCTGGATAAATCGCACGCCCCGCTCGGCAAGGCGCCGGGCGAGCAGACAGTTGCTGGCAAAGCTCCCGTCCCCTCGCTGGCAGCCGTAGCTCTCCAGCGTCTCGGGCTTCTCTTTGGAGATGTCCATCAAGCCTGGCACCGATGTCTGCATCTGGTAGGCAAGCTCGTACTGTGCGATACGCGTTGCGATCTCGGGATCGTCCACAAAGCTATTGTGGTGGGCATTGAGCGCGGAGATCGCCGCGATATCGGCGCCTTGCTGCTCGTGGGTGACGCCTTTGGGGCTGGCGAGATAGAGCACGGCATCGCCCTTGCTCCGAAGCTGGACGCCTTGGAACTTGCTGGGCAGAAACCCCGACGACCACTGCCGTGCTGCGATGGGCTGCGGCGAGCGACCCGGCCCCAGCGACGTAAGAACGACAAAGCCGGGGAGGTCTTTGGACGCACTGCCCAGCCCATAGGTCACCCACGCGCCCATGCTCGGCCTGCCTGCGATCTGGCTGCCCGTGTTCATGAACATGTGCGCAGGATCGTGGTTGATCGCATCGGTGGTCATCGAGCGGATCAGACAGATATCATCAATCATGGCCCCCGTATGCGGAAGAAGGGTCGAGAGCTCGGTCTGGTTCTTACCGTACTTGGCGAATGCGAACTGCGGCCCGAAGCAGAGCAGCTTCTGCCCCTGAAGCTGCGCGAGCTGCTGGCCCTTGGTAAAGCTCTCGGGCATCGGGGCTCCGTGGAGCTGTGCGAGCTTGGGCTTGGGGTCGAAAAGCTCAAGCTGCGATGGCCCCCCCGCCATGGTCAGCCAGATCACACGCTTGGCACGCCCTCCTCCCCTAGCCCCTCCTCCCAATCCTGGGAGCAGGGGGGAAGCTTGCGCCTCCAGTGAGGCTAGCGCGAGTGCACCGAGTCCTTGGGTGGTCTTGCCTAAAAAAGCGCGTCGGGTGAGGTCGTTCATTGTCTTGTTATCGTCTCATGGAGGTTCAGGAGCACGCGACAGACAAGCGTCCAGGCGGCGAGCTCGGTCCTATCGAGGTTTGTTGGCACCGGAGCCAGCCCTACCGCAAGCACTTCGTCCGCGGCACTTGGCGTCGCTTTGTAGCATGCTCGGTGCTTTTCCATAAGCGCTAAGATCGTCTTCTGCTCGATAGCATCGGGGGGGCGCTGGAGGGCCTTTTGCCAGGCCCACGTGAGGCGCGACTCGGCAGGTTGCTGGAGGGCTTGGGTGGCAAACGCACGGGCCGCCTCCACATAGGTCGGGTCATTAAGAAGCACTAGGGCCTGCTGAGGAATATTAGAGCGACCACGATCCGCCGTGCACTCCTCGCGGCTAGGGGCATCGAAGGCCAGCAGCGAGGGGTGCAAGAAGCTGCGCTGCCACCAGACATAGAGCCCGCGCCGGTACTGGCTCTCGCCGGCGTCTGAGGCGTACTTTCTGGTTGGGAAGTTCAAGTTGTCCCAGTAACCGTCGGGCTGGTAGGGCTTGACGCTCGGCCCCCCGAGCTTGAGAGAGAGCAGCCCCGAGACTGCTAGTGCATTGTCACGAACCAGCTCCGCATCAAGCCGAAAGCGGCTCTGGCGGGCGTACTCGCGGTTGTCGGGGTCGGCGGCGAGCAGGGCCTTGCTTGCCGTCGAGGTTTGTTTGTACGTGTTGCTGGAAACCATGAGCCGCACCATGTGCTTCATGTCCCAACCGCTGTCCCGAAACTCACAGGCCAGCCAGTCCAAGAGAGCGGGGTTGGTGGGGGGCTCGCCCTGCGCCCCGAGGTCGTCGAGCACCCGGCTGATCCCACTGCCAAAGAGCTGCTTCCAGAGTCGGTTCATCACCGTACGTGCCGTCAGCGGGTTCTCCCGTGCGACCAGCCAGTTGGCGAGATCTAG
>JAPLCP010000103.1 GCA_026392155.1 Armatimonadota bacterium
AAGGCAGGGAAGGTGGAGGTGACTCTCTCCCTGCTCTACGAAGGGCCAGAGAGGCAGCCCGATATGCTCAGTGTGATGATCCAGGGAGCACCGGGAACCGCGCTGGCAAGGCGGGGAGCGGGCACGCAGCTAAGAGAGCTCCCACGGATGATCCCGTTCCCTTTCTCCGAGCTTGAGGAAGACACATCTCTTTCCCTTCATCTATTCGCTGGAAATTCGCATTTCTTGGAGCGGTCTGTCCCGGTCTCGTTTGCCAAGGACCTGAAGGCACGGCTGGCGGCGCTTGAGAAGTCGTCGGAGCCGTCGGTGGTGCACTTACGGGGAATCTCAAAGAAGCTCGCTTCGGGCGAGCCGCTGGAGACGGACTTTCCGGGGCTGAAGCTCCTGTGCGATGCTGAGGCAGCGGCGAAAAACGCGCCGCTCTGGGGCAAGAAGCGCCCCGGGCAGTTTTGGCTGACACTTACCAAGGCTCCCGTGCGCCTGCTCGCGCCCAAGGCGGTGGTGACCGGTAAGCCGCTACCGCTGGTGATTGCACTTCATGGTGCGGGCGGCTCGGAGAATATGTTCTTCGATACCTACGGCGCGGGCAAGATCGTGCGGCTCTGTGAGCAGCGTGGGTGGCTGTTGCTGACTCTGAGAAATGGCGCGGGGCTGAGCGCACTCCCTGAGCTACTGGCCGAGCTGGGCAAGCTCTACCCCTACGACCCCAAGCGCGTCTATCTGGTTGGCCACTCGATGGGCGCGGCCATGGCGGTGCAGACCGTGCAGGCGAATCCGAAGACTTTTGCCGCGGTTGCAGTGCTGGGCGGTGGGGGAGCGGTGCGAAGTGCGCCCGACACGCTTCCCCCGTTTCTGGTCGGGGCAGGAGCGTCGGACTTTGGCAAGCCCATGGCACAGAGCCTGGCAAAAGCCCTCAAGACCGAGTGCAAGATCTACCCCAACTGCGAGCACCTGACCGTCGTTCAAGATGCGCTAGACGACGTGGTCCATTATTTTGGCGGGGATGCTGGCGCTACTAAAAAAAGAGACTGAGAAATCAATCGTAAAAAGCAGATAATATGAAACGTGGGTGAAAATCAAACAGAATCAAGTTTGGATAAACTGTGGCGAAGTGAGATATTAGACATCACACAACACTCTTGGGAAATGCTTAGTCTATGAATCTGCACGCCAAAGAAGAAGCGCTGGTTGTCGCCCACGGCGGGGTGATATGGCAGAAATAACACGTTTAATGGGACACCAACAAAGCTCTCTTGTGACGTTGTTTAACACCCCCGATCCCCAACACGGTTTTCGGGCACTGCTGGAAGTTGCTCTTGATGCGATTGTGATCATGACGGATCAGGGATTCATCGCCGAGTTCAATCCCGCAGCGGAAGTTCTCTTTGGGTATACTCGTGACGAGGCTATCGGGGCTTTGCTTGCCGATCTGATCGTGCCTGAGGAGCTACGCGCAGCACACCAGAGGGGGCTTGAGCACTACCTTGCGACGGGGGAAGGACCTGTTCTGGGCAAGCGCATCGAGATTGAGGCACTGCGCAAGGGGGGGGAGCGCTTTGCCGGAGAACTAGCCATCACGCGGCTACCAGGTGAGCCGCCTTTGTTTATGGCTTACCTCAGAGATATCTCCTCACGCCTTAAAAGCGCGACAGCCCTTCAGTCCAGCAAAGCACGCTTGGCCACACTGATTGCCAATCTCAATGCTGCAGTGCTTCTTAAAGACGAGGCGCACCATGTCGTCCTGACAAACCAGTCGTTCTGTAATCTCTTTCAAATTCCCTTGGCTCCCGAGGAACTGGTGGGGCAGTCCTACTCGCAATCTAGCGACCACTGTAAAGCACTCTTTGCTGATCCCGAGGGGTTTGTTGCGGGAGTTGCCCGTGCTCTGGAGTTGCGCGAGCCTGTACTCAACGAAGAGCTCACCCTGACTAGTGGTCTGGTTTTAGAGCGGGACTACATTCCTATTTTCTTCGAGCAGAGCTACCAGGGGCATCTTTGGGTTTACCGAGATATTACGGAGCGCAAGCAGATACAGCGCACCCTTCAGCAGGATAAAGAGCTGACGACCGCTCTCTCCATGGCCTCACAGCAGTTTCTCAGTGACTGCGATATTACGGGAGCATTTTCCACTCTGCTCAAGAGCCTGCTCTCTTTAACGGAGTGTGGCTATGGTTTCTTAGGCGAGGTTCTACGCGACTCCGACGGCAATCCGTATATCAAAACCCACGCTCTTACCAATATCTCCTGGAATGAGGAAACGCATGCACTCTGGGATCAGTACGCCCCGAATCTTGAGTTCAAGAACTTAGAGACACTCTTTGGGGCTGTGCTCACCACGGGCAAGCCCGTCATTGCCAATGACCCGGCTCATGATCCGCGGCGGGGAGGGCTTCCTCCTGGCCATCCTCCCCTGAATCACTTTCTCGGACTCCCAATTTTTCGAGGAAGCGAGCTGATTGGGATCGTGGGAATGGCCAATCGGCCCGGTGGGTTTGATCAGGCGCTGATTGACTATCTTCAGCCTTTTCTTGCTGCTTGTGCCAATATTATCAGTGCGTACCGAGATGCGGCGGCACGTACGGAGGCGGTGCGCCTCCTCTCTGAGGCGAATCACTTTATCAGCCAGATCAACGACACGGCGCCCATGCTGATCTATCTGTATGATCTTAAGCAACACCGAGACTTGTACGCCAATCGCTCTATAGCCGCTTTACTGGGGTACTCTGCCGAGGAGTGCGCTGCGTTTCAGGGGCGTGAGCTTGCGGGGGTGATCCATCCGGAGGACCGTCTACTGCTGCGAAATCGCTTCCGTCTGTTGCGCGGCTACACCACCGATGAGCGTCTGGACTTCGAGTGTCGGGTCTTGGAGAAGTCTGGGGGCTGGCGCTGGTTCCATAGTAGCTATGCCATTTTCCAGCGCGATGCGAGCGGCCTGCCAACACAGATTCTGGGAGCCGCCGTTGATGTCACGGCGCGTAAACAGGCTGAGGAATCTCTGTTGGATATCACGGATGAGCTGCGCCGTAGCAACCAGGCACTCCAAGAGTTTGCCTCGATTGCCTCGCATGATCTGAAAGAGCCGCTACGAAAGATTCAGGCATTTGGAGGACGGCTCAAAGCCAAAGAGGCAGCGCGTCTTTCCACGGATGGGCAAGACTATCTGACACGCATGGTCTCGGCCACGGAGCGCATGCAGGCATTGATTGATGATCTTCTAGCGTACTCACGCGTGACAAGTAAGGGCCAGTCCTTTGTTGAGGTGAATCTGGGAACGGTGGTCTACGAGGTGCTCTCGGACCTGGAGGTGCGCGTGGTCTCGTCGGGAGCACAAGTGACTCTGGGAGCCTTGCCACACATTGAGGCTGATGCTATGCAGATGCGCCAGCTCTTTCAAAATCTGCTGTGCAATGCGCTCAAGTTCTCCCGCCCTGGTAGCTCGCCCGAAGTCAGCGTGGCGGCGAAGTCTAGCCGCCCTGGTTATGTCTCCATTCAGATCGCGGACAATGGGATTGGCTTTGCTCCCGAGCACGCGGAGCGTATCTTTGAGGTCTTTGAGCGCCTTCATGGGATGGGAACCTACGAAGGAACCGGTATCGGTCTGGCGATCTGTCGCCGAATTGCCGAGCGACATGGAGGGACGATTGAAGCAAGTAGCAGCTCTAGTGCAGGGGCTGTCTTTACCGTGGAGCTTCCCTTACAACAAAAAGGAGCATTGGCATGAGATATTCGTCCGAGTTTCCCCTGCGCATCGTGATGGCCGATGACGATCCTGATGATCGTCTCATGGCAAAAGACGCCTTTGATGAATGTACTTCCGTGGACTGTGTTGGTTTTGTCGAAGATGGCGAGCTCTTGCTGGCACTGCTACGACAGCTTGAGCCGCTTCCACGACTGATCTTGTTGGATTGGAACATGCCTCGCAAGAATGGCCGTGAGACACTTATGGAACTCAAAGCAGATCGTGCCCTATCCAGCGTCCCTACTGTTGTCCTGACGACTTCTAGTGATCCTAATGATATCGAAGCTGCCATTGCCCTTGGCGCAGAAGGCTTTATGATAAAGCCAATTACGTTTGAAGGACTCGTCGCTTTTGCCGAAGAGATGGTCGTCCGCTACGCCCCGGAGGCGGTTCTATGAGCATCCCGCTGCAAGTTCTTGTGGTAGACGACGACGAGGAAGACTTTCTGATCGCTCGTGATCTTTTGGCTGATATCCCCGGCGAGCAGCGCTACGAGGCATACTGGGCACGCACGCCAGAAGCGGCTCTGGCGCAGATGCTTCCCAGCAATGGCCGTGAAGCCAGGCATGCGATCTGCCTGCTCGACTATCGTCTCGGTAGCGCCTCGGGTGTGAGTCTTTTAGAGCAGGCGCGTGCAAAGGGCTACACACGACCCGTTCTCTTGCTCACAGGAAGTGATGATCCTTTGGTGGATCAAGAGGCACTTGCCGTTGGGGCATCGGACTATCTGGTGAAAGGGCGAGCCACGCCCGAGCTGATGGAGCGCTCCATCCGCTACGCCATTGCCCAAAAGGCGATAGAGGCTAAGTTAAGGGCGACGGCTGAAGCACTTGAAGAGGCTCACCATCAGGAGTTCGAGGTGGGAGCTGTCATCCAGCGTGCGCTTTTGTTACGTCAGAGACCGGCGAGCCATCCGGATGGCCTCTCTGTTGGGGTCTATCTCCAAGGCGCCGATCACGTCTCGGGCGACTACTGCGACTTTCTCACGTTTCGGGAGCAGTCTTTAGATGTTGTCTTAGGCGATGTCATGGGTAGGGGGATAAAAGCCGCTCTTGTCAGTGCGGGGGTGAAAAGCCAGCTACAGCTCGTTGCACGGCGGCTCGTTACGGAGTTTCACTGTATCGGGCGCTTACCTGAGCCGCAGGAGATTGTAGGCTCTCTTCAGGCGGTATTGAGTCCTATTCTCAGCGACCTTGACTCCTTTGTTACTCTGAACTATGTGCGTTTTATGCGGGATCAACATCGCCTGTATTTTGTGGATGCAGGGCACCCGAGTATTTTGCACTGGCAGGCTAGCACTCAAGAAAGCATGTTTCTAAAAGGGAGCAATGTTCCCCTAGGAGCCGTCGCAAATGAGTTTTATGAGCAGCACCTTGCCACTTTTGGCCTGGGAGATATCTTTGTTCTCTACTCCGACGGCCTCACGACGGCACTAAATGCCGAGGGGGAGCCGTTTGGTGAGGAGCGACTGAAGGAAAGCCTAAACCCCCATCTTGAGCCGCAAGAGCTGGCAAACGCCTTGTGCCAAACGGTAAATGCCTGGCGCGGCGGTATCGGTGACGATCTAACCTGCGTCGTGGTGCGTATCGAAAAGATGCGCCCTCGCTTGCCCATCCCCTTACTTCAGAAAGATATCGAGTTTCGCAGCAATCCTGAAGAGCTAGAGAGACTGCGTCACGTGACCGAAGAGCTCTGTCGTGCCTGTGGGGCTCAGAAGTACCTTGATAATATCTTACTAGGGCTGAGTGAGGCGGCAGGGAATGTCATTAAACATGCTTATGTGCGCCGTACCGAAGAATGGTTTCGCTTAAAAGTGCGTGTTTACGACGATAAAATGCTTTTTATCCTTCATGATCGAGGTAGGCCATTTGATATCAATGCCATTCAGCCTCCTTTGCTAGATGGGTCTATGAATGGTGGATTTGGTTGGCATTTGATCAATAGTTGCTTTGATGAAGTGACCTATCATCGTGATGAAATGGGTTGGAATCACTTGCAATTAAAAATAATACGTGATGAAACAGAAAATAACTACCATGGAACTAATTAAATCGTATATTGATATATCCGTTGTTTGCTTAATTGTTGAGGCAAAGAAATTAGACATGAGCAACACCTCAGAGTTCAAGAAGGCAGTGGCGCTGCATCTGCCGAGCGAAATTCATATTGTTCTTGACATGAGTCAGGTTGAGTTCATTGACAGTACCGGTCTGGGGGCGATCCTGTCTCTTCTAAGACATGTGCGTGCTCGTGGAGCAGAGCTACGTCTTTGTAGTGTTCAGCCCCGGGTGATGGCGATGTTTGAGCTGGTTCGGGTGCAGAAAATCGTGCCTCTGTCCCGTACTCAGAATGAGGCTGCCGCGGCATTTACACTGTCGAAGGCTGCGTAGAGCATCATTGAGCAGGATTTAACGACCCGATACTGTCGAGGGAACTCACTGGGCAGTTTTTCTGCCCGGTAAAAAACGAAGCCACAGGCCGCACCAGTCCTATCCGGGATCTGCTTTCTGTACAATAGGGCATGCAACTGAGATTGATTTCAAGTGTCTCCCGAGTGCGGCTTGAGGCAACGATTCGTTCGCTCGCGGCAATTCCGACGCGGCACACGCTTTCGGGGGCACGCGGCGCGGATGCGGCGGTAGCGTGGCTGGAGCGCGAGCTGAAAAGCTACGGAGGGAATCTGCAGGTGGCGCAGCAGCGCTGGGTGCAACCGGCGGGCGGGCGGATGACCAAGGCGCAGGAGCTTGGCAATGCGCTGGCGATGCTGCCGGGCACGGATACTCCCGAGCGTGTGATCGTCGTCTCCGGCCACTACGACTCGCGGGTGACGGATGTGCTGGACGCTACTTCGCCTGCGCCGGGTGCCAACGACGATGCCTCGGGGGTGGCGGTGGTGCTGGAGTGTGCACGGCTCATGGCGGGCCTTAAACCACGCTGCACCGTGATCTTTGCTGCGGTGACGGGTGAGGAGCAGAGCTTGCTCGGCTCGGCGCAGCTCGCAAAAAGCCTCAAAGAGCAGGGCAAGCAAGTGGTGGCGATGGCGACCTATGACATTGTCGGCAACTCGGTGAGCCAGGAGGGCAAGCGCGATGATAAGCACATTCGGGTTTTCTCAACAGCAGAGGAGCTAGGCGAATCACCGACCCTTGCCACGCGCCGCAAGAGCCTCGGCACCGATGGCGACTCGCCTGCACGGACTCTCGCCCGCGCCATTGCGGACTCGGCACGGCGGCAGGTGAAAGGAATCTCGGTTTCGCTCACGCTACGCAACGATAGATACGGGCGCGGCGGGGACCATAGCTCGTTTCTGGCGGCAGGCTACCCGGCATCAGTGCGATTCACGGAGCCGGGCGAGGACTGGCGGCACCAACACCAAGATCTAAGAGTGGAGAAGGGCACCAAATACGGCGACCTGCCCGAGTTTGTGGACTACGCCTACCTCACCCGCGTGACCCAAGTCGCCCTCGCCTGGCTCTCCGAGCTCGCCGATGCACCGTCGGCTCCAACACGCGCCACGCTCAAGCAAGACCTGAGCAATGCCACCACGCTCATGTGGTCGGCGGTTGCGGGCGCGGCAAGCTACGAAGTTCTCTGGCGACGAACCACGGAACCGGACTGGAGTGGACAGAAAGTCTTTCCTAACACTCAAGCCATCCTGCCTTTATCCAAAGACGACTATCTCTTTGCCGTACGTGCCATCAGCCAGAACGGTGCACGTGGTCTTCCCATGGTCGTCGGACGGTAGCCCGCAAAAAAAATTGGGTTCTCGCGACGCTTTTTCCGTGATAGCGACGTCTTTATGAGTGGGATGAACAATGACACGATTCGTGAGCTGATCGGGCCGTATGTAGACGACGATCTTCCGACCGAGGCGAAGCGCCGGGTTGAGGAGGCGATTCTGTCTTCTCCAGAGCTGGCATGGGAGGTGCAGTCTCTCAAGATCACGCGGGAGCGGCTCCGCACGGATGCCGGGGAAGTCGTGGCATCGGATGCGTTCCGGGCCCGCACGCTGCGGGCACTCTACGCCGACAATCCTCACCTTCAGACCGAAGACGCAGAAACAAAAATCAAAGAAGCCGGGCAGTTCACTTTGCCCATTAAACTATAACCCTCCTCCCCCTGCCCCTCCTCCCGAGAACTCCGGGAGGAGGTTCCGCAGGAGGGGAGTCTCTCTGGACATCTCCCCTCACTCCCCTTCCTCCCAGGATTGGGAGGAGGGGCAGGGGGAGGAGGGTGGAGAAAACCATGCAAGCAATTACCGCACGAAAAGACCTTTATGAGGCCATTCAGACCGTCGGACGCGCCGTTTCAGGGCGCTCGACCCTGCCGATCCTCTCACATATTTTAGTGACGCCACAGGGTGGCAGCACGCTCAAGCTGACCGCCACCGATCTGGAGATGTGGGTGGAGTGCTCGCTTACCGCACGGATCCAAGCGGGGCTGGGCGACATGGAAGAGGCGGGGGGCTTTACCGTGCCCTCGCGCTACTTCACCGAGATTCTGGGCGCACTCCCAGAAGCCGATGTGGTGCTGGACCGGCCCGATGGTGGCAATAAAACCCAGCTACGCTGTGGCCGCTCCGACTATAGCCTGCTCGGGCTGCCTGCGGAGGAGTTTCCGGCCCTTCCTGATGTCGAGCCCACCGCCACGATCACGATGAACGGTGCGGTGCTCAAGGCGATGATCAAACAAGTTGCCTTTGCGGTCTCCACCGACGAGACCCGTGTGATTCTGACCGGGGTTCTGTTTATCTTCAACGGCCCGCAGATCAAGATGGTCGCCACCGACACCCACCGCCTCGCGGTTCGTGGTGGTGTGGCGTCGGCGGGCGAAGGCCAAGGCCAGGCCGTGCTTCCGGCACGCGCCATGAACGAGATCAGCCGCCTTGCCGGGGATGAAGACGAAGTGGTGATTGCGCTGGCGCAGGGTCAGGCTCGCTTTGAAGTCAACAAGAAAAACTCCAACGGCGATACGCTGGCCACCACGACCTTAATCACCCGTCTGATCGAGGGCCAGTTCCCCAACTACGAGCGCGTGATCCCCGGCGGCCACGAGCGCAAGCTGACACTAGAGACCGCTGAGTTCCAGAAAGCCGTCAAGCGCGTCGCCATTGTCGCCCGTGAGAACGCGAATCGTATCGTCCTAGAGACCGAGGGGGCACAGCTCGCGATGTCCGCTGAGGCCGGAACGGTCGGATCGGCGCGGGATGAGATCGAAGTGGCACGCGAGGGCGATGACATTCAGATCGCCTTTAACGCCAAGTATCTAGGCGATGTGCTCGCCGCCATCGAGACCGAAGGTGTCGTACTAGAGCTCACTGAGCCCCTGCGCCCCGGTATTCTGCGTCCGATTGGCGACAACGCCGCCGACTATCTCTGCGTACTCATGCCCATGCAGGTGATCTAATCCGAAGCGTGATGGGATAAGCCGGGGGCGATTCTGCTCCCGGCTTTTTATTTTTCCTCGGGCTGATTTGGCAAAAGCTCTGGGGACTTCTGCACGACATGGGCACCAACGCTGACGAGGCAGAAGATCCCCCCTATAATCGCTGTTCCAAGAGCACGGTCTTGGGCGGAGTAAACGGGAGATGCCTTAGACGGAGGACAGGTATAATCCTGCCCATGGGACTGTTTATTGACGGGGCGATCATCCTGCTCTACTTTGTGGCCATCTCGGCGATTGGGCTCTACATGGGCCGCCGGGAGAAGAACCTCAAGGACTTTGCACTCGGAGGGCGGCAGGTGCCCTGGTGGGCGGTGATGGCCTCGATCATTGCGGCGGAGACGAGCGCGGCGACGTTTCTTGGGGCTCCAGGCGAGGGCTTTGAGAAGCGGAGCCTGGCCTATGTGCAGCTCACGCTCGGGGTGGTGATCGGGCGCTGGGTGGTCGCGACGGTCTTTCTGAAGCCCTACTACGACTACAAGGTCTACACGGTCTATGACTATCTAGCGATCCGCTTCGGCCCGCGTACCAAGAGCTTTGTCTCGATGCTCTTTCTCATCATGCGCACCCTGGCCTCCGGAACCCGGCTGTTTATTCCGTCGCTGGTGATGGTCCTGGCCTGGAAGCTCTTTGCGGAGAACGGGGGCACCACCGTGGCGTTTGCGCAAGTGGACACGGTTGGGCCGTACTTAGTCGCGATTGTGGCGCTGACAATCATCACGGCGTTCTACACGACCAAAGGTGGGATCAAGGCCGTGATCTGGACCGATGTCGTGCAGGCATGTCTGATGTTCGGCTCCGCGCTGATCGCCATCGCAACCCTGCTGAGTCACATCGGTGGCTTCGAGGCGCTCCTGAAAGCCGTCCCGGCGATGGCAAAACCGGAAGGTTACTTAGTGACCGGCTTTGAGCCGCACCTCGTCGCGGAGTGGCAGACGGCCAATAAGCACCTAGGCCCCATGGGCTTTCTTGACTACCTCAAGCTCATCTTCACGGGCGACTACACGATCTTTAGCGCGCTCTTTGGGGCGACCATGATGAATATCGCCATGTTTGGCACGGATCAGGACATGGTGCAGCGCATGCTCACCGCCGAGACACACCAGAAAGCCAAGCGGAGCCTGCTCACTGCGGCCTTTATGGACATCCCGATTGCGGCGGTCTTCACGTTTATCGGGATTCTGCTCTATGTCTACTACCAGCAAGTGCCTGCCAACATGCCCAAAGCGAACTCGGATATCTTTGGGGCGTATATTCTCAACGTCATGCCCGTCGGGATTCGGGGCTTGGTTCTCGCAGGCGTCTTTGCCACCGCGATGGGCTCGCTCTCCGCGGCGCTCAATGCCCTCGCGACCAGCGCCACCAACGACTGGTATGTCCCGGCGCTCGCGTGGCGTGGGAAGTACACCGACGAGGCCGCGATGCAGGGGGCGCGCGGCTTTACGGTGCTCTTTGCCGTGCTGATGGTGCTCGTGGCGAGTGTCTTTGCCTACATGAAGGTCAAGAACCCAGACATTCGCATCATCCCGGTGGTGCTGGGGATCGCAGGCTATATCGTGGGGCCGATGCTGGGGGTGTTCCTGCTGGGGATGTTCACCAAGGACCGGGGCTCGGACAAGGGTAACCTGCTGGCGATCTCGGTGGGGCTGCTCATGACGGGCTTTCTGGGCGATCTACACATCAAGGTGCTCGACCCGCTGGGCATCAAGATCGCGCACCCGGCGTGGCTCCCGACCATCTCCTTTACCTGGTTTGCCCTGATCGGCTCGCTGACGGTCTTCTTGGTCGGGGTGTGGTTCAAGACCCCGCCGGAGGTGCTCGCTGCCGCCCAGCGCAAGGCCGACAACGCCGACGGCGACGACGACCACCTGCCGCCATCGCTGCGCACCGAGACCGAGGAGTAGAACACGATGATAGCGCCTCGCTACAAGTGGCTGGTCGTGGGGATGCTCTGGTTCATCTGCTTCTTCAACTACGCCGACCGGCTCGCAATCTTCTCAGTCTTCCCCCTGCTACAAAAAGAGCTGGGCTTCTCCAAGACCGAGCTGGGGCTGATCGGGGCGGCCTTCACCTGGGTCTACGCGCTGACCGCACCCTTGGCAGGGCATGTGGGAGATCGGCTGCCCCGCAAGATGGTGATCCTGGCGGGGCTCTATGCCTGGAGTTTGGTGACCGGGCTGACGGCGCAGTGCACGCGGGTGATCCACTTTGTGCTGGTGCGTGGGGCCGAGGGGCTGGGGGAGACCTTCTACTTTCCCGCATCGATGGCCCTCATCAGCGACTACCACAGCCCGCGGACCCGCTCCCGTGCGATCGGGTTCCACCAGACCAGCATCTACGCCGGGACGATCGCGGGCGGGGCGCTGGCCGGCTGGATGGGGGAGCGCTACGGCTGGTACTCCCCGTTCTGGGTGCTGGCGGTCGCGGGAGTTCTTCTGGGGCTCGTGCTCCAGCGCTTTATCCACGAGCCGCAGCGCAACCAGGCCGAGCGCGAGGAGGGGGCACGTGACGAGGAGGGCGAGCCGGTGGCCGTGCCGATGCGCCAGTTCCTGCGGGAGTTCGCCCAGACCAAGACCGCGGTCCTGCTGATTATCGCCTACTTTGGCGCGAACCTGGTCGGGCTGGTCTTTCTGACCTGGATGCCGACCTTTCTCACCGAGAAGTTCCACCTCAAGCTCGCGGTGGCGGGTCTGGGAGCCACTCTCTTTATCCAGCTGGCGAGCATGGGCGGCTCGCTCCTCGGGGGCGTGGTCGCCGATAAGTGGAGCCGGACCAATGCCGGGGGGCGGATTCTTGTGCAGGCGGTCGCGACCCTGGTCGGGGCCCCGTTTATTGTCCTCTGTGGCTGGACCCGCGACCCCTGGGTGCTGATTGTTGCGATGTCGTGCTACGGGCTCTGCAAGGGAATCTACGACTCTAACCTCACCGCCGCCTTCTACGATGTCATTCACCCGTCGCGGCGGAGCACCGCCACGGGCCTGATGAACTTCTTGGGCTGGCTCGGGGCGGGCCTGGGCTCGCTGGTGATCGGGGTCGCGGTCGATCACGGGGTGACCATGAGCGCCGCGATCTCCTCGACCGGCCTGATCTACCTCGGTGTCGCCGCGATTCTGTTTCGGGCCGCACGCACCCGGCTAGCGTAGAACTTCTTTCCAGTGCGCCGGGGTCGGTATCGGCTTGTAGGCGATATTCAGGTCCGGGGTCTCGAGCTTCACGCCGCTCTGGAAGTGGCTCTCGATCCCGTAGGCGAGGATGCCTGTGGTCAGGGTCGTGCGGGCGCTCGGGGCGGTGGGCTTGCCGGTGAGATACATCTCCTCCAGCGCCCGGACGGTCGCGGAGAAGTGCTTGAGGCGCGGCACCTCGTCGAGAAAGTACGAGGCCGCCACAATCTCTTTCTTGTCCCTCTCGCGGTAGCCAAAGGCAAACTCCTGCGAATACCCATTGGGCATCAAGACCGTCATCCGCTGGCCGTCGCGGTACTCGATATCGTAGGCGTAGACATCCTTGGTGTAGTCCTGCGGCTTGCCCGTCGGCTTCTTCAGCGACCCCAGCGCGGCATCGGCGATCTCCTTGGGCCAGCGCCCTTGTTGGTGCGCCTCCCAGACCGCCGCGCCACTGAGCACCTGGACACTCTTGACCCCCGTCTCGCCGCCGGGCCGGTTCTCGACAATGCGCTGGCCGGTCTCGATGGAGTGAAAGCCATACGACTCCAGGCCGCCGTAGCCCACCGCGATCACGTGGTCCAGCTTGCCGTGAGGGAGCGGCACGAGCGGCTCGAACTTGGCAAAGGGCAGGCTACTGCCCGCCATCCAGGGAATCTTGAGCTCCTGAATCGTGCGCCACATGTACTTGGCCCAGGTCCAGTTCCACGAGAGGTGCTTGTCGTTGAAGACCGGCACGACCCGGCCGGACTGCCGAAAGACACTCACGACCTGGTCAAAGAGCTCCCGGCGGGGGTAGAGCTGCTGGCCCTTCTCATTGAGCGGGTAGGTGCCGTGCTCCCCGATAATCACCACGCCATCCACGGCCAGGGTATCGCCGCCACAGCAGAGTGCGGTCGCCACCGACGGATAGAGCGGGACCCCGTGCTTCTTGGCGGTCGCCAGCCCGATATCGTTCGACGCCACCTCCATCAGGTGCATCGCCACCACCTCGCACTGCGGCGGCTCAAAGTGATCGTCGAACTGCTTGCCTTCGAGAAGCTTGGTGCAGTAGCAGATCCCGTGGCTGGTGGCACCGTACTGGGTGAGCAGGACCGCGAGTCGTGGCTTCGGTGCCCGGAGAAGAGACATGTTCATAGCGCCAGTTTCGCGTGCCCCTTGAGACATTCCTTCTTCAACCTCTCCCCAACCCCTCTCCCCAACCCCTCTCCCGGGCGTTCATCCCTCACTGGGAGAGGAGGGCTGGGGAGGAGAGGTTCGCTTCGGGTATAATCTAGCCATGTCCACGCACACCGAGCTTCGCGCACACGTTGCCGCCGTCTTGCCGCAAATTATCGCCTTTCGCCATGATCTTCATGCACACCCAGAGCTTTCTGGGAGCGAGGAGAACACGGCGCGGAAAGTCGCCGAGGCACTGACCGCGGCGGGAATTCCCCACGAGACAAAAATTGGTGGGATGAACGGAATTGTAGCGACGGTTCAAGGCGGCAAGGGCACGGGCAAGACCATTGCCCTGCGCGGCGATATGGACGCGCTGCCGATCACTGAGGAGAACAATGTTCCCTACAAGAGCCAGAATCCCGGCGTGATGCATGCCTGTGGCCACGATGGGCACACCGCCAACTTGCTTGGAACGGCGCTGGTGCTGAACGCGCTTAAGGATAGCTTCGCCGGAACGGTGAAGTTCTTCTTCCAGCCCGCCGAAGAGACCGTCAGTGGCGCGTCTACGATGGTGGCGGCGGGCTGTATGGAGGGGGTGGACGCGGTGCTCATGCTCCACGGCTGGCCAGATTTTGCCGCAGGCCAGCTTGGTCTGCGTGTTGGCCCGGCGATGGCATCTTCGGACTCGTGGCGCTTGACGATCCAGGGTGAGGGCGGGCACGCGGCCTATCCCCACAAGACCGTAGACCCCGTGTTTGTCAGTGCCCAGCTTGTCACCGCGCTCCAGAGCCTCGTCAGCCGCGAGCTCTCGCCCACGGAACCGGTTGTGGTGACCGTCGCCATGCTCCACGCAGGGACGGCCCGCAATATAATCGCGGAGAAAGCAGAGCTTGCCGGAACCGTGCGGACGCTCAACAAGGCCATCCGCGACTCGATGCCCGAGCGCATGGAGCGGATTATCAAAGGTATCTGTGACAGCTTCCGCGCCACCTACGCCTTCACCTTCAGCCCTGGCACGCCGCCAGTCATCAACGACGAAGGCATTGTCGCGCTGGTTCGCGAAGTCGGCGAGGAGCTTTTCGGCACAGAGAACCTCATCACACTGAAAGAGCCCACGATGGGCGCCGAAGACTTCTCGTTCTACCTAGAGCACGCCCCCGGAGCCATGATCCGCCTCGGCACCGGCTGCCCGTATCTGCTCCACACCCCAAAATACGACTTTGGTGACGCCCCGCTAGAAACTGGTATGCTCCTCATGGCAGAAACCACCCGACGGTTCCTCCAGTAGTTAGGACGTGTACTCCCGCTTACCACGCCTGACTCTCTTTGCGACGCTGGGTTTGTATCTGGCGTTTCTGTTGCCACGGCTTTTGTGGATAGACAACACCGGGGTCTGGGTGGGGCAGGAACATCTCTGGAGCGACTGGCCCTGGCACATTGCGATGATGCGCCAGCTCGCCGATGGGGCGTGGACGCACCCGCTGATCGGGGGGGAGCCGCTCAACTACCCGTTTGCGATGGCACTCCTCTCGGCGGGATTGCTGAAGCTGGGAATGGGCGTGACGGCGGCATTTCTCTTTCCCATCCTGCCGCTCTGGTTTCTCCTCCTGGCCGGAATGCACCGCTTCTGGACACGGATTTTAGAAAATCCCTGGCTGGCCTTGCTTCCGATCTACCTCTTCTTCTTCGCCGCCGGGCCAGGGTACTTACGCTGGTTTATGGATATCAAGATGCAGGGCGTGGGAGCGATTCTCGCACCGCCGCAGGAGTACGGACGTGCCCTCGACGACTGGGGCTACGAGTGGTACGCGGGGAACTTTATAGTCGGGATGCTCTTGCCACAGCGGGCGTTTCTGCCCGGCATGACCCTGACGATCTGGCTCCTGTGTGGCCTGCAAACCGCAACGACGAAAAAACAGTGGGGGGTGATCGGCCTTGGTGCTGGTGTCTTGCCGATTGTCCACATGCACAGCCTCCTGGCGCTGATGGTCTTTGGCGCTGCGCTGCTCTGGCCGCACCGGACGCGCTGGAGAGAGTGGGCGCTGGCACTCTTGCCCGGTGTTATCCTTGCCGCCGCACTCTACGTGCTTCTTCTCCGGCCCAGCACCCCGTACCCCAATTTTGTGAAGCTCCAGCCTGGCTACGAAGCAAAAAACGCACTAGATTGGTTTCTCATGTGGTGGCGTTTCTGGGGAATGGCGCTGCCCGTCACGCTGGCCGGGCTATTTTTCGTCCCACGCGGCCCCCTACGCCCCATTTTACTGGCCGCTGGAGTGCTCTTCGTTCTTGGCAACTTGATCCTATTCCAACCGGTCGCCTGGGACAACTCGAAGGTCTTTCTCTGGGCGTACTTTGGCTTCTGTGGCGCAATGGCAAGCCTGCTGGCCCACTTCTGGACACGGGAGCTGCTAGGTAAGTTCACCACATTTGTTCTCTGTTTTGCCCTCACCCTCACCGGAGTCGCGGAGCTGATTCGCCTCCAGCGCACGGACATCCGTCCCCTCCAGATCGTCTCCCCCGACGACCTGCTGCTGGCGGAGTCTTTGCGGGAGCAGACCAAGCCCGGCTCGATCTTTCTGACGGGAATGGACATCGCCAATGCCCCGCTCTGGGCAGGCCGTCCGATCTTTCTGGGCTTTGGCGGCTGGATGGCCAACTTCGCCTACGACCACCGCCCGCGTGAGACGGACTTAAAGAAGATGCTCGCGGGAGACCCCGACGCCCCGGAGCTGCTGAAAAAATGGCATATTGACTACGTCTATATCGGCCCCGGAGAGCGCGGGAGCTGGGGAGCCAACGAAGCCTGGTACGATGCCCACTACCCACTTCTCTGCAAAGTCGGAGATCGTGCGGTGTACCAAACGCGACAGACACATAGATGAGCCCGCTGTTACGGCAAGACCCATAAAAGGGGCCTGAGGGGGCTTTAGCCTCCTTGCCGCAACAGCGGGCCGCTTTAGCCGCCCGCTACGCCCCCCAGGACGAGTGGAAGGTGCCTTCGCGATCGGTGCGCTCGTAGGTGTGCGCGCCGAAGAGGTCGCGCTGTGCCTGGATGAGATTGGCGGGCAGGCTGGCGCGGCGGTAGCCGTCGTAGTAGGCCAGCGACGAGGCAAACGCGGGGACGGGGACGCCCAGCTTCACGGCCTCACCGACCACGCGACGCCAGGCCGCTTGGCGGGAGGCGAGGCCCTCGGTGAAGTACGGGTCGAGCATGAGATTCGCCAGCTCCGCGTTGGTGTCGTAGGCGTCTTTGATGCGATTCAGGAACCGGGCGCGGATAATACAGCCACCCCGCCAGATCGTCGCGATCTCGCCACGGTTGAGGGTCCAGCCAAACTCCGCTGCCGCCGCATCCATCAGCTGAATTCCCTGGGCGTAGGCGATGATCTTGGAGCAGTAGAGCGCATCCCGAATGTCGTTGATAAAAGCCGCTTTGTCGCCGTCAAAAGACACATCTGCCGGGCCGGGGAGGACGGTGCTTGCGGCCACGCGCTCGTCTTTTAGGGCGGAGAGGCAGCGAGCAAACACGGCCTCGGTGATGCCGGTGACGGGAATGCCAAGATCCAGCGCGTTCTGGCTCGTCCACTTTCCCGTACCTTTTTGCGCGGCTTTGTCCAGCACAAAGTCGACTAAATGGCCGTCGGTGAGCGTGTCTTTAGTCTCGAAAATCTGGGTCGTGATCTCGATCAGGAAGCTGTCCAGATCGCCCTCGTTCCACTCGCCAAATGTCTTAGCCAGCTCCTCATTGCTGAGGCCACAGACATTTTTCAGCAGATCATAGGCTTCAGCGATGAGCTGCATGTCGGCGTACTCGATACCGTTATGGATCATCTTGACGTAGTGGCCCGCGCCGTCCGCCCCGATATAGGCGACGCAGGGGACGCCGTCCACTTTAGCAGAGATCGCCTCGAAGATCGGCGCGATGCGCTCGTAGGCATCGCGCTGGCCGCCGGGCATGATGCTCGGGCCGTTGAGAGCGCCCTCTTCGCCGCCGGAGACGCCTACACCTAAAAAGTTCAGCCCCTTGGAAGTGAGATCTTTGTTACGGCGCTGGGTGTCGGTATAGAGCGAGTTACCGCCGTCAATGAGCGTGTCGCCCGGCGAGAGCAGCGGAACCAGCTCGTCAATGACCGCGTCTACAGGCCCGCCCGCTTTCACCATAATTAAGATCGTGCGGGGCGCTTCCAGAGCCTCGACCAGCTCCTTTAGACTATGTGCCCCGACAAACGTCCCCTCGGTGCCAAAATCGGCGATAAACTCGTCTACTTTGTTAGCGGTACGGTTGTGCACCGCGATAGGGAAGCCATGGTGGGCGACATTGCGGGCGAGGTTCTGTCCCATGACAGCGAGGCCGGTAAGGCCAAAGTGAGGTTTCTGACTCAAAATATGCTCCGTGTTGAGAGATTCGCCCTCATTCTACCGCACCTGCCTAGTTGCAGAGAAGATTGACATTCGGTTTATCTGTGATATACTGCCCTCTTTGGTGGCTGGAGTATTTTAGCCACTCTAAATTCCAAATGGCGGGGCCGCTTAAAAATGACCCCGCGCCAAAGCCGGGTGGTGATCAACACCATCAGGACCTGGAGAAAAAAATGGCCCGAGAATCTTGGAAGACGCGCGAAGCGCGGCGCATCGCCACCGTGGCGAAGTACGCCGACAAGCGTGCAGAACTGAAGAAGAAGGGCGACTACGAAGCGCTGGCACTTTTGCCGCGTGACGCGTCGCCGTGTCGTGTAAAGAATCGCTGCTCCATCACGGGGCGTGCTAGCGGTTACATGCGAAAGTTTGGCGTCTCTCGCCAGACCTTCCGTGAGCTGGCCCACCGTGGTCTTATCCCTGGCGTCCGCAAGGCGAGCTGGTAATTTTAAGGAGCAACGACCATGGTAATCAACGATCCTATCGGCGACTTGCTGACCCGTATCCGCAACGCCCAAAACGCCAACCACGACTCGCTTGAGATGCCCTCCAGCAAGATCAAGCTAGAGATCCTGCGCCTGTTGCAGGCCGAAGGCTTCATCACGAAGTACGAAGTGGTTGAAGATACCCCCCAGAACCGAATTAAGGTCACCCTCAAGTACGCTACGGGCGTGGGGCAGAAGCGCTTTCCTGTTATCCAGGGCCTCAAGCGTGTCTCCAAGCCTGGTTTGCGCGTCTACGCTCCCGCGGACAAGATTCCTTCTGTCAAGCGTGGTCTTGGCGTCGCGATCTTGACGACCTCCCGTGGTGTACTGACCGGCAAACAAGCGAAGAAACAGGGTGTGGGCGGGGAAGTCCTAGCCTTTATCTACTAAGCACGGTGATCGTGACTCCGGCGCGATGCCGGAGGGAGTAACCAAAAATGTCCCGAATTGGAAAACAACCTATAACGCTGCCTGCGGGTGTGACAGTAAAGGCGGAGGCCGATGGCCTTGTCAGTGTCACGGGCCCTAAAGGTACGCTCTCGCGGCGCGTCTCGCCCCGCATGACCCTCTCGGTCGAGGGAACCACGCTCAGCGTCGTTCGCCCCACCGATTCTGATGACGACCGCGCACAGCACGGGCTCGTCCGCACCCTGGTGAACAACATGGTGGTGGGCGTCTCCGTAGGCTACCAGCGCGTTCTGAACGTCACCGGTGTTGGATACCGTGCAACCGTGGAGGGCGGAAACCTCGTCCTCAATGTCGGCTACTCGCACTCCGTAACCGTGACCCCGCGTCCTGGCATCACCTTTACGACGGTCGTCGATCCTGCGACTCGTATGCCGGTGATCACGGTGGTCGGTATTGACAAAGAAGTGGTTGGCCAGCAGTCCGCCGAGATCCGCAAAGTCCGCAAGCCTGAGCCTTACAAGGGCAAGGGTATCCGCTACAGCGACGAGATCGTACGTCGCAAGGCAGGTAAGTCCGGCAAGGCCGGTAAGGGCGGCGCTAAGAAGAAGTAACACCCGGTAGGGGGGCGGGCGCTCCTGCTCCCTGCGGAAAGGCAAGTAAATGAGTTTGAATCGAAATGCGACGCGTCTTCAGCGTCACACACGCATCCGGAAGCGGATGCACGGGGATGCGCAGCGTCCTCGGCTGAGTGTTTACCGTTCCCTGAATCACATCTACGCTCAGATCATTAACGATGAAGAAGGCCGCACTCTGGCAGCCGCATCTTCGCTAGACAAAGATCTGCGGGTTGCTGCCAACGGTGGTAACCTCGAAGGTGCGCAGGCGGTTGGTAAGCTGATCGCCGAGCGTGCTCAGGCAGCGGGTGTCACCAAAGTGGTCTTTGACCGTGGTGGCTATCTCTATCATGGACGCATTAAGTCATTGGCTGATGCGGCCCGAGAAGGCGGACTGGAGTTCTAAGGTATGGCAAGAATCAATCCTGATGCGCTCCCTAACCTGGAGGGGCGCGTCGTTCGGACGAATAAAGTCCAGAAAACCAACAAGGGTGGCCGGACCATGTCCTGGTCCATTCTGGTCGTGATGGGCGACGGCAATGGTCATGTCGGTGCAGGCATCGGCAAGGCGCGTGCTATCCCGGATGCAGTGCGAAAAGGCGAGGAAGATGCCAAGAAGAACCTGATCAAGGTTCCGATTGTCAATGGAACCATCCCGCACGAAGTCCTGGCGATGCATGGCGCTTCTGAAGTCCTGCTCAAGCCTGCTGCGGCAGGTACCGGAGTGGTGGCGGGCGGCGCAGTGCGTGTGTTGCTTGAGGCCGCGGGTGTCCATGACGTTCTGGCAAAGTCCATCGGGTCCAACAACCCGGTCAACAATGCCTGGGCAACCATGAAGGCATTTGCGCAGCTCAAAACCGTAGATGAGTACGCTGCTTTACGCGGCAAGTCCGCTGACGAAGTTCGCCGTGGCTCTGCGGAGAACGCAGTCGCGGTAAAGGAGGAGAGCGGAGATGGCGCTTAAAGTCACTCTAGTCAAGAGTCCTATTGGATTTGAGAAGTCACAGGGAGCAACCGCTCGTGCACTGGGTCTAACCCGGCTTGGCCGATCGGTTGAGGTTCCTGATAACGCTTCCGTCCAAGGAATGGTTTTCAAGATCAAGCATATGGTCACCGTTGAGCAAGTCGAGGAGGCTGCCAAGTGAATCTTTCCGATCTTTCGCCCTCTGAGGGCTCACGACACCGCCGCAAGCGGATCGGTCGTGGTGTGGGTTCGGGCCATGGTAAGACCAGTACACACGGTCACAAGGGGGATAAAGCCCGTGGCACCGTGCGTCCTGGTTTTGAAGGAGGTCAGACACCTCTGCACCGCCGTCTGCCAAAGCAGCGTGGTATTGGTACTGGTCTGACAGCGCGTGGTTTTAACAATGGCCGCTTCAAGACCCACTACAATATCGTCAACCTGGGCAACTTAGATGCTCGTTTCGAAGATGGCGCTACGGTGGATCCTGAGTCTGTCCTGGCTTCGGGGCTTGTTCGTAGCAACGGTCTGCCTCTGAAAGTGCTGGCCGAGGGAACGCTCACCAAGAAGCTGACCATCAAGGCACATAAGTTCAGCGGGAACGCTCAAGCGGCTATCGAAGCGGCGGGCGGCACCTCTGAAGTCCTCTAGGCTCTCCTAAAAAGAGCAGTAATTCGCGAGGCCGGGAACGTTTCCTGGCCTCGTTTTGATACAATAGACATCATGCTTGAAAAACTCGCAGCGGCTTGGGCAGTTCCGGACATCCAAAAACGTCTGATCTTTGTCCTGAAAGCCTTTTTGGTCTACGTCATCGCATCTCATATCCCCATGGCGGGGATCAATCACGACGCTGTTAATAAGCTCGTCTCTCAGGGACTCCTGAACGCCTACGACGTGTTCTCGGGTGGGGCGCTGAAGCGCGTCTCGATCATCGGTCTCTCGCTGATGCCCTATATCAATGCCTCCATCGTGATGCAGCTACTCACCGTGGCCATCCCACAGCTTCAGGCGCTCTCTAAAGAAGGCGAGTCGGGACGCAAGCAGATCAACAAGATCACGCGCTACGCCAGCATCGGGCTTGGCTTTGTGCAAGCTGCGGGTCTCTACAACATGTTTGCCAGCGGCGGAGCCATCCCGAAGGGCATCTTCCCGATGCTGATGATGATGGTCGTGATGACCTCAGGCACCATGTTTCTTCTCTGGATGGGCGAGCAGCTCACCGAGAAGGGGATCGGCAACGGAACCAGCCTGATTATCTTTGTGGGGATCATGATCTCCATTCCCAACCAGATCATCATGACCTTCAAGCTGGTGCAAGAAGGCGCGGTCTCGATCTTTGGTGTGCTGGGCATGGCAATTCTCTTTCTGGCCTCGATTGTCGGGGTGATCTACATGACCCAGGGAACCCGGCGCATCCCCGTGCTAAATATGCGCAAGGTGACTGCGGGGGGCAAGATGACCGCCAGTGGCCAGTCGTACCTGCCGCTGAAAGTCAATACTGCTGGGGTGATCCCGATTATCTTTGCGATGTCTATCCAGCTTTTTCCGCAGACATTCCAGCAGTTCTTTCCCCGGGAGAGTGGGCCGTTTGGTCAGTTTCTCTACGATGCAACGATGTGGCTGAATCCGGGAAGTGGCAATATTGTCGCGTCTCTGATCTTTGCCGCTCTGGTGATGTTCTTTACCTATTTCTACACTGCTGTCCAGTACGACACCAACGATATCGCCGACAATCTGAAGAAATACGGCTCGCTCATTCCGGGAGTGAAGCCGGGTAAGCCGACTGCAGAGTATCTCGATACCGTTCTGACGCGAATTACCCTGGCTGGGGCTGTGTTTCTGGCGACCATCTCTCTGATGCAGTACTGGGCACCGATCTGGACGGGCACAGGGATCAAGGGGCTCTCGATGATCGGGGGCACCTCGCTGCTGATCGTGGTGGGAGTGGCACTGGAGACCATGACGGCCATTGAGGCCCAGATGGCGATGCGCAACTACGAGGGCTTTATCAAGACCCGTCCTAGTGACAGTGACAACATGATGCGGGGCCGGATGCGATAGCCAGTGCGTCTGATCTTGCTTGGCCCACCAGGGGTGGGTAAGGGAACCCAAGGGGCACGTCTGAGCCAGGCGCTCGGCGTGCCCTCGGTTTCGACAGGGGCGCTACTGCGAGAGCTAATCGCCTCAGGTGCGGAGACGCCGCTCGTTCAGGAAGCCCGGCAGATTCTCAGCGGTGCGTTTGTCTCCGACAGTTTTGCCAATGCCCTGGCGTTCTCGGCGATTGCGGGACAGCCTGGGTTTATCCTCGATGGCTATCCGCGCAGTCTGGGGCAGGCAGAGGCTTTGGAGAGGTTTCTTGAGTCCCAGGGGGTGACACTCGACGCCGTGCTTCTTCTTCGGCTCTGTGAAGAGGCCCTAGGCGAGCGTGTGGCAGGGCGGCGGCTCTGTCTGGGCTGTGGGGCCACCTACCATGTAAGAATCGCTCCTCCGAGGCGTGAGGGGCTCTGTGATCGGTGTGGGAGTCGGCTTGGGCTACGCCCGGAGGACGATCAACCTGAAAAGCGTCGGCTGCGTCAGCAGCTCTACGAGACCCAGACAGCACCTCTGATTGCCTTTTATCAAGGCCGAGGATTGCTCCAAGAGATAGATGCTGAGGGGCTACCCGAGGCAGTTTTTAGAAAAGTTTGCGAAAGCCTCCGTGGTTTGATATAATCGGCGATTGTGTGCCACTGTCTTTGAAGGTCAGTCTGGCAGACACACGAGCGGGGGTTGACTAACAAAGAAAGAACAGTATGGCAGGAAGAAGTGGTGGCTATCGGCCTGGTGGACGACCAGGCGGTGGACGGCCCGGCAGCGGACGGCCCGGTGGTGGCAGTCGCGGCGGCAGTGGGGGACGTACGCCAACTCCTCCGGTCTCAGATGAGCCGGAAAAGGAGCAAGGCATCGAGGTGCAGGGGACGATTGTCGAGAACTTGCCCAACACGATGTTCAAGGTGAAGCTAGAGAGTGGGCACGAGGTGCTGGCACATATCTCTGGTAAGATCCGGATGCACTACATCAAGATCCTGCCTGGTGATCGTGTTCTGGTAGAGCTCTCGCCCTATGACCTTACACGAGGTCGCATTCTCTATCGCTACCGATAGGGAGGTTTATAAAAATATGAAAGTTCGAGCATCCGTTAAACCCATCTGTACCAACTGCAAAGTGATCAAGCGAGAAGGCGTTCTGCGCGTTATCTGCAAAAATCCTAAGCATAAGCAGCGTCAGGGTTAATTTTCAGAGGAGTAAAAGTCCGTGGCACGTATTGCTGGTGTAGACCTGCCCCGCGACAAAAGCGTGGAGTACGCTTTGCCTGATATCTTCGGAGTCGGCCTGGCCGGTGGCCGAGTGATTCTGGAACAAGCAAAGATTGACCCCCGTAAAAAAGTTGCGGAATTGACGGAGACGGAAGTCTCCACCCTGCGCGATATTATTGAAAAAGAGTGGCGCGTTGAGGGAGACCTGCGGCGTCAGATTGCGATGAACATTCGTCGTCTGCAGGAGATTCAGTGCTATCGCGGCCTGCGACATCGCCGAGGGCTACCCGTTCGTGGGCAGCGCACTTCGACGAACGCTCGTACCCGCAAAGGCCCCAAGCGCACTGTGGGCGCCAAGAAGAAGAAGAAATAGCGTATGGCACGAAAAACAACGGCTCAGGCTGGACGTGGCAAGCCCAAGGTTCGCAAGAACATTGCGGTGGGAGTCGCGCACATCCAGAGCACTTTCAACAACACAATTATCACCCTCACCGATACCAAAGGCGAAGCGATCTCCTGGTCTTCGGCGGGTCAGGTAGGGTTCAAGGGGACCAAAAAAGGCACCCCCTTCGCCGCACAGCTGGCTGCTGAAAGCGCCGCTCGCAAGGCGATGGAGCATGGCCTCAAGCGTGTGGATGTTCTTGTCAAGGGGCCAGGTTCTGGTCGTGAGACAGCTATCCGCGCTCTGGGCCAGGTTGGACTCGAAGTTAGCCTGATCAAGGATGTCACGCCGCTGCCGCACAACGGCTGCCGTGCCCCTAAACGTCGTCGCGTGTGAGTGTGGCTCTGGAGATCAGAGCCAACTTGTAAACCTATGCGGAGGACGCATAGGGACGAAGAGGAACTATGTCAAAATCGTCACCTAACTCTGTCAGCGGGGATACCCGCTGTCGAAAGTGCCGTCGTGCCGGAGAGAAACTTTATCTCAAGGGAGCACGGTGCTACTCAAAGAAGTGCGCTGTTGAGCGCCGCAACTACGCGCCGGGTCAGCATGGCCCGACCGCGCGTCCTTCCAAGCCAACGGACTACGGCAAGCAGCTTCGCGAGAAGCAGAAGATGCGCCAGATGTACCGTGTTCTGGAAGGCCCCTTCCGTGCCTACGTGTCGGAAGCTTCCCGTCGCCGTGGTGTGACCGGTGAGAATCTTCTCCAGCTTTTGGAGATGCGCCTGGATAATGTCGTCTACCGCCTCGGGTTCTCCACGAGCCGCGCCCAAGCCCGTCAGCTCGTGAGCCACGGACACCTGATGGTCAATGGCAAGTCTGTAGACATCGCTTCCTATCAAGTCCGTGCGGGCGATTCCATCTCAATTGCCGAGGGCTCCCGGCGAATGAGTGTCATTCAGGATGCGCTAGCAGGAGCAGGCTCACGCACTCCAACCTGGCTCTCACTAGATGCCCATCAGTTCGCAGGCAAGGTGCTCGCTGCACCGCGCCGTGATGAAGTGGACTCGCAGGTTTCGGAGCAGATCATCATCGAGTTCTACTCCCGCTAGTTCTCAGGAGGAGACAATATGGCTATTCAGGAGACGGTTGTACCTCGTATCGAGACGCTGGAGCAGTCCGATGTGTTTGGCAAGTTTGTTGTCGAACCGTTGGAGCCAGGCTATGGCGTCACATTGGGCAACTCCCTTCGTCGTGTTATGCTTTCTTCTATCATTGGAGCCGCCATCACGTCGGTTCGGATTGAGGGAGTGCAGCACGAGTTCCAGACCATTCCAGGGCTGAAAGAAGACGCGACCGAGCTTTTTTTAAATCTTAAAGAGCTCTGGGTTCGTATTGACGACGACGATGAGGAAGAGGAAGACCTTTCCGATGCCCCACGTGTGATCCGAGTGGATGCACGGGGATCGGGACGTATCACGGGAGCGGACGTTGTCTGCCCGCCAGATATGGAAGTGGTCAACCCTGAGTGTTATCTGGCAACAATCTCTGATGAGACAGCAAGCCTGTACATCGAGATGAAGGTCGAGCGTGGTCGTGGTTATGTGATGCCGGATAAGGGTGTCAAGACCAGCGATATCATCGGGGAGATCCCGGTGCCCGCAGCCTTTGGGCCAGTGCGTAAGGTCAACTACACCGTGGACCCCACCCGTGTGGGAAACCGCAACGACTATGAGCGTCTGACGATGGACATCACGACCAACGGGACAATCGAGCCGAGTGTGGCACTTTCGCAGGCGGCGCTGATGCTCGCGGAGTATTTCCAGCGCTTTGTAGATCATAAGGGCGGTCCAGTTCGTCAGTCGTTTATCATGCCGATCGGTGGCCTAGGCGCAAATGGCGCCCCTGACACGCGCATTGAGGAGCTAGATTTCTCGGTTCGTACATACAACTGTCTGAAGAAGGCAAATGTACTTACCGTGGGCGAGCTTGCTCTGATGAGCGAAATAGACTTGATGAATATTCGCAACTTTGGGAAGAAGTCTCTGACTGAAGTAAAGGAAAAGCTAAACACGATGGGCCTTAACCTTAAGGACTCCGATGGCTATTTCCCCGGCGAAGACGACGACGAGGACGAGGATTAAGGAAGTAAACGATGCGACACCGAATCGGTGGGCGGCAGTTTGGCCTGGCTTCGGACGCGCGTATTGCGCTTCTGAAGGGGCTACTGCGCTCCATGATCATCTATAAGAAAATTGAGACGACCGAGGCACGTGCCAAGGAGATCCAGCCAATGGTTGAGAAGCTGGTGACCCGTGCGAAGAACAATGATACCGTGCATGCACGTCGTATCGCCCGTGCTGCTATCGGTGGTAAGAGCGCCAGCGATGAGGATATCATCAAGGAGCTATTTACAGTCATTGCCCCGAACTTCAAGGATCGGCCCGGCGGCTATACCCGCATGGCTCACAAGAGTGTTCGACGTGGCGATGGGGCACCGGTTGTGGTGCTGGAGTTCGTCAACGACTGAGGCTGCTTTCGTCGCTGATGAAACGCGTTCGCTTAACCTTAGAGTACGATGGTACCGATTTCGCTGGTTTCCAGCTTCAGGGTAAGGGAGAGCGAACCGTTCAGGGAGACCTAGAGGCGGCTCTGCTCCAGATAACCGGAACACAGATCCGGGTGTCTGGAGCGGGCCGCACCGATGCAGGAGTTCACGCGCTGGGGCAAGTTGCTCACTTCGATGTGGACTGGAAAATTTCAGAAGAGAAGATCGTCGGCGCACTAAACGCTCACTTGCCACGCGATATTAGCGTGCTGCAGGCGGGATATGCTGAGCAAGAGTTTCATGCTCGGTTTAGTGCAACAAGCCGAACCTACCGTTACGCGATCCTCAATCGCCCGCAACCCTCGGCGCTACTGACACGCTATGTCTGGCATGTCACTCGGCCACTGAGTGTGGAAGCGATGCAGGAAGCAGGACGGACTCTCTGCGGGACGCATGACTTTGCGACGTTTGGGCAGCCTAGTGCGCCTGGACTCAGCACTGTGCGTTTTGTCGAGCGGATCGCGGTGCGCCCCTGGAAAAATGGGTCGTGCTTGCTGATCACCGTGCGAGGGAATGCCTTTCTGCGCCAGATGGTGCGTAGCCTGGTGGGAACCCTGGTCATGGTGGGGCAAGAGAGGCTTGAGAGGGGCGAGGTTTTGAAACTTCTGGAAGTGCGTGATCGGCGGGCATGTCCTCCGATTGCCCCTGCAAAAGGGCTCTGCCTGGTAAAAGTCGGCTATGATGGGCAGCGAATAGGAATAAATTAAATGAAAACTTATGCAGTAAAAGCGGACGATATCCAGCGCGACTGGATCGTCCTAGATGCAACGGGCGTGCCGATGGGCCGTCTTGCGGCCAAGGCTGCGGCAATCCTGCGAGGAAAGACCAAAGCGATCTTCTCCCCGCACATGGACTGTGGTGATCATGTGATCATCATCAATGCCGAGCGAACGATCCTGACGGGCAATAATAAAGGCGATGAGCCTATCTACCGCCACACCCTCTATCCGGGTGGTTTGAAGCAAGTACCCCGCGCTGAGCTTCTGGAGAAGCGTCCTGACTACGCAGTTCTGCGCACCGTCAAGGGCATGCTTCCCCACAACCGACTGGGAGCCCAGATGCTGACCAAGCTTCGTGTCTATGCCGGTGAGAATCATCCGCATGAGGCGCAGATTAAGGGCGCAGCCAAAGCAAAGGCAGAAGGTTAAACAATGGCAGAGACTCGAACGTACGCAACTGGTAAGCGCAAGTGCGCTATCGCCCGCGTCTGGCTTTCGCCCGGCGATGGGACAATCACGATCAACGGCAAAACGGTGATGGAGTACTTCTGCCGCCGTACCCTCGAAGCGCTGATCAATCAGCCCTTCGCCGCTACCCGTAGCGAGGGCCGCTTTAGCATCTTCGCGAAGACCAAGGGTGGTGGAATCTCCGGCCAGGCAGGTGCGCTGCGCCATGGAATCAGTAAGGCTCTGGTCGAGTTCGACCCGGAGCTGCGCGTGGTTCTTCGTCGCAACGGCTTCCTGACGCGCGACCCACGCGTGAAAGAATCCAAGAAATACGGTCGCAAGCGCGCCCGTCGCGGATTCCAGTTCAGCAAGCGTTAATCGCACGCCCCCTAACCCCCGCCTAGCGGGGGGACTAATCAGGCGTTTGCCCGGCATGAGTCATCGTGCCGGGCATTTTCTTTGTGAAATGGGCAATAATCAGCCCGGCACGATTGTCTCCCCTTTAACCGGCCAGATAGTGGGGGCATGTTGGCCAGCCCTGCGCTTTGTCGCTGCCGCACTTGTCAACCCGTATTCCGAGCTCGAGTGCGCCGTGATCGCCCCCGAGCTCGCAACGCACCCCTTCGGCAGGGGCTCCAGCCCTTTCTCCGGGGAACCTCGGAAGCAAAGGAGCAGCTTGCCGCCTGCGATCAAGTCGTGCAGATTCCCTCAATGTCGCGACTGCCAGCGCCATTCTCCTCTACGAAGTCTTCAATCAGCTGCGATCAAGGCTGGTGTTCAGAAATAATTCAAACAAGTTGGTCATTCGACTTGACAACTTCTTCTCCGTGAGATAATATTCTCCTTGCGCCTCGGCCTGAGCCAAGCGCAGTGACTCGAAGAAATGACAGTTACTGACGGACTTTTACAATTAAATAGTGTTACAGATAGCTTTGTTTGTTGTGTTCTTTGAGCAACAACCAGAGCGG
>JAPLCP010000221.1 GCA_026392155.1 Armatimonadota bacterium
CCACATCACCGATCTTCGCGGCCAGCGTGGGGAAGTAGTCCCGGTCCGCACGGGCCGGAAGCTCTTCGGGATCGGGGATTTTCTCCCCCTCGCTGGTGTCGCTCATGCTTTGCTATAGCTCAATCTTGGTCTGAACGGTCTGCTGCACGGGCACCTCGGTTTGGGTGGTGGCCGTGGCAGGCTTCTTCATCCAGCTCATCATACCCCGAAGCTCACGTCCAACGACCTCGATCAGGTGATCATTGTCGCGTTTTGCCAGGGCATTGAAGCTCGGACGATTGGCCTTGTTCTCCAGAATCCACTCTTTGGCGAACTGTCCGGTCTGGATCTCATCGAGAATGCGCTTCATCTCGGCTTTGGTCTCGGGGTTGACGATGCGTGGCCCACGGGTCATGTCGCCAAACTGCGCGGTGTCCGAGATGGAGTAGCGCATCCCGGCGATCCCGGACTCGTACATGAGATCCACAATGAGCTTGAGCTCGTGCAGACACTCGAAGTAGGCGATCTCCGGCTGGTAGCCCGCCTCCACCAGCGTCTCAAACCCCGCTTTCACCAGCGCCGTCGCGCCGCCACAGAGCACGACTTGCTCGCCAAAGAGGTCGGTCTCGGTCTCTTCCTTGAAGCTGGTCTCCAGCACGCCCGCACGGGTTCCACCGACGCCCTTGGCCCACGCCAGAGCACGGGCCTTTGCCAGCCCGGTCGCGTCTTGGTGAATCGCGATCAGACAGGGGACGCCACTGCCCTCGGTGAAGACGCGGCGCACCATGTGGCCGGGGCCCTTGGGAGCGCACATAAAGACATCCACATCTGCAGGCGGCACGACCTGCCCAAAGTGAATGTTGAAGCCATGGCCAAAGGCAAGCGCCTTGCCCGCCGACAAGTTCGGCGCAATCTCGTTGTTGTAGAGATCCCCCTGGAACTCATCGTTGACCAGGATCATGATCACATCGGCCTTCTTGGAAGCCTCCGCAACCGTCAAAACCTCAAAGCCATCCGCGACGGCCTTGTCCCAGCTCTTGCCCGGACGCAGGCCAATAATGACATTCATCCCGGACTCCTTCAGGTTCAGCGCATGCGCATGCCCCTGCGAGCCGTAGCCAATGACCGCGAGGGTCTTTCCCACCAACACATCAAACGACGCATCGGCGTCATAGTAAATCGTAACCGGCATTTTTCTATCTTTCTTCTTTCAGGTTAAATTGTCAGCCAAGGCGTAAACGCCCCGCCTGCAAATCTGCGCCGTCCTTGTGGACGCGATGAGCCCAGAATGGTGAACCTCTGGGCTATAGGGCTTCGTTCCTCAGTCGCCTCGCTTCGCTCACTGCTCCAATTCCTCAATTGTCTCTTCCAAACGCCGTGCATTCCCACCCGCAAGCACAGGCGTGCTTGGAAACAGAGGCGCAGGTACAGGAGCGTCAGGCTCGTCATCTTCCTTGGAATCATCCCCTAGACCCAGGCGCTTCTTCAGCGTGGAGAGTTCCTTATCCGATTTCGGACGATCCAGTGCCTCACGGTAGACTTCGCCAAGATACGCGGCGCGGGCTTCTTCTGTCTCGAAGAGGAGCGCGGTCTGGCCGGTTTCGTCGGTGACGATCAGGCAGAAGTGCCAGTCAGTGTCGTGGGCAAAAAGCAGGCGTGTGTCGCCTTTGTAGACGGGCTGAATGTCCCAGTAGATCTCTTCGAGCAGGCCGGGGGGAACGGGGCGCTCGATGTGAGCCATCTCCGCGCCGCTTCGTGCCATCTCCCCCGGCTCTTCCCGCGACGAAGGAGCAGTTGGGGAAGAGGGGGTGGCGAGGAACGAGCCGGGGGAGATGGCGACTCTTTCTGCAGGCACGGCAAGCCGAGGTAGCTCGTCACGGAGTTCGGCGAGAAACGCGCTATCCTCTACGGCAGTGTCGCCCAGAAGGGAGTGGAGCTGTTGTGACGACGCGGCATCAACCAGGCGCAGCAGGCGGGTGATTTCCGCCAGCAGCGCTTCTTGATCGTCGGTCAAGACGACCGTTTCCATGGTGATGCGGCGCAGCTCAGAGAGCTTACCGGCCACCTCGTGACAGAGATCATCAAACTCCGGGTGATACATCGTCGTCGAAAGCCTAAACCGTCCGGGAGCCCCGCATCAGCGCGATGCGGCCTGTGCGAACCAGCTCGCGGATGCCGTAGCTCTCCATCAGCTTCTCAAACGCGTCAATCTTATCCGCGCCGCCGGTTACTTCGACCACAAAAGTCTTCTCCGCCGTGTCAATGATCTTCCCGCCGAAAACTTGGGTGACAAGCTGGATGAGCTCCACCTGGCGCTCGGGCGTGACCGTCACCTTCACCAGCGCTAGCTCGCGCTCCAGCATCGGGGTATTGACATAGTCGTAGACTTTGAGAACATCCAGGAGCTTGTGGAGCTGCTTGGTGATCTGCTCTAAGATATCGGCGTCGCCGCCAACAACCAGCGTCATCCGGCTGACATTGGGGTCATCGGTGATCGAGACGGTGAGGCTCTCGATATTATAGCCACGGCGGGCAAAGAGGCCGGAGACGCGGGCGAGGACGCCAGGGCGGTTCTCCACCAGAACGGTGATCGTGTGTGTTTCAGTCATAGGTTTTGTTTGCGTTTCAAAAGAAAATAAGCGCCCGCTGCCAGCGCTCCCAGCGCGGCAAGTTTCGTCAGTTTCTTGACGGGATCGGGTGGTATCAGCGCGACAATCGGGCTACCGTCACTTGCTTGCCGCACGGGTTGCCCAATATAGCGGCCTGCACGTGCGATGGCAAAGTACTGGGTCATTTCGGCGAGCTGCCCACCGAGTGACGGATCGCTGATGGGGTTTCCATGCCCAAAGTAAAGTGTTTCTGGCTGTAGTGCAACAAGCCGATCCAGGCTCTTGCGAACCGCGAACCAGTCCGTGGTGAAAGGCTGCGGGGGCCAGCTCAGCCCCGTGCGTGGTCGCCACTCATCGATAGAGACATTCATGAGCGCATCGCCAACAATCAGCGTCTTGCTCTTCTCGTGCCAGAAACCGACC
>JAPLCP010000007.1 GCA_026392155.1 Armatimonadota bacterium
CCGTCTCGCCAAACTCAACAGAGACCGCCACGCGCCTTAACAACATCGGTGGTGTCTACCAAGCTCAGGGCAAGCTTGACGAAGCGCTGAAGTACTACCAGCAGGCTTACGAGATAGACCGAGCCGTCTCGCCAAACTCAACAGAGACCGCCACGCGCCTTAACAACATCGGTGGTGTCTACCAAGCTCAGGGCAAGCTTGACGAAGCAAAACTCGATGATGCTTTAACCTACTATGAGAAAGCTATCGAAACTGTGGAGTCGCTTCGCAGAACGGCTGGTGGTTCCGGTGCGGCAGAGGCAGTGCAGGGGCAGTTTAGGAATGCTTACCTGGGTTCGATAGATATTCTCTGCCAGCAAGGCGGCGTGGAAAATGCCGCTCACGCCTTTGGAATCGCAGAGAGCTACCGGGCGCGGGGTCTGACGGATCGGCTTGGCGCAAATGCGACGGCTCCAACGCCGGAGAGTGAGGCGGATCAAGCGCTCCTGCAAAAACAGTTCGAGCTCAAGATCGCCTACTCCCGTGTACTGGATGAATCTTCTCAAATCCGCGCTGCACTTTCAAATCGGCGCTGGCCCCCTGACAGGCAACTGGCACTCACCCAGGCACTCGACGACCGCAACGATACGCGGCGCAAGATCGAGCAGGCACAGGACATCAACGACCGGGCGATTCGGGAGCGCTTCCCGGAGTTCGCCGCGCTCAGCAACCCACAGCCGCTAACATTGGCAACAGTACAATTGACGACCTTAGAACCAGGTACTATTTTACTCTCGTATCTTTTCGCAGGGGATCAACTTTTCCGCTGGATCATTCGTAAAGATGCCGTTCACTTTGATACTCGTACCCTACCCGCATCCTTCCGCGACGACCTCATCGCAGTCATAGGGTCACTTTGGAGAGGCGGCACGGATGATTCTGCGGCGGCGGGGCGACTAGCGGAGATCTTGCTAGGCAGTATTCCTGACGCACTTCTGGACGGCGCAACCCGTGGGATCGTCCTGCCTGACAGTGCCCTTTTCAACCTGCCCTTTGAGGTTCTGCCTTGGAGAGGCGGCGTCTTTGGCGATGCCTTCCCCCTCACCTACGCGCCCTCTGCCACCTTCCTCGATGCCCTCCGTAAGCTCTGGGACACGCGGCCCGCGCCGCCCACCAACGACAAGCCCTTTATCGGGTTCGGCGACCCGGACAGCGACGGCCCGATTGCCGAGCGCCGTGCGGGAGCGGGGGCACTTCCAGGAGCTAATGAAGAGACACAAAACATTGCCCGCACCATGGGCGGTGTGGCGCGGATTGGGCCGGAAGCCACAGAGAAAGCTGTGTTTGAGGAAGTCAGCGGCAAGCGCTTTATCCACTTCGCCACCCACGGCTTTTATCATGATAAAGACCCGCTGCTCTCCGGGCTACACCTGGCAAAACCCGCCCCCGGCGATACCAACCACGCCGGCATCCTCACGGTTGCGGAGATGTTCTCGCTGCCCCTCAACGCCGAGCTGGTCGCCTGCTCCGCCTGCGTCTCCGGCCTGGGCAAGACCGATGCCGGGCGCGGGATCGAGGGCATGAGCACCGCGTTGTTGCTCGCTGGGGCTAAGACAGTGCTCGTCACCCTCTGGCCCGTCAGCGATGCGAGTATGCAGGAGTTCATGGAGACCTTCTACCGCAAGCGCAAGGAGAACCCCCACCTCTCCACAAGCCAGGTGCTCCAAGCCACGCGTCAGTATATGAAAGAACTCTGGGACGAACCTTTCCACTGGGCCCCCGTCGTCGCCTTCGGCCTGGAATAACCCTAAGAATCCCCCTTCGCCGCGAAGAATGAGCGATCAGCCGGAGGGGGTCGCCGCCTAAGCGGCGGGGGGAGGTAAAGCGAGCTGGGAGAGGCAAAATAAAGCGCCGGGTGAGGAGGGTATAATCCCTTCATGATCGTGGCAACTGCGCCCGGACGCTGTGGCGTGCTGGGCAACCCGACCGACATGTACGGCGGCTCTGTAATCTCTTGTTCTCTCTCCGAGCGTGCGACCTGCACCCTTTCTGACACCGACTCGGCGGCGCTGATCTTAGAAGCCGATAATGGCGAGCGACAA
>JAPLCP010000053.1 GCA_026392155.1 Armatimonadota bacterium
GAGGACTCCTCACCGATCTGCAGGGTCTGAGCGGTGTAGGAACCATCGAGCAGCAGCTTGCCGTTGAAGCGAGTGCTGGCAGCGATTCGGTCAATCGAGTCCGCAGCAGCGGCGATAGCCGCCTGATCTGCAGCCAGATCGTCGGCGCTATTAACACCTTCGTTGGCTGCGTGAACCGAGAGAGTGCGCATCTGGCGAAGGAGGCTATGCACCTCGTTCAGAGCGCCTTCCGCAGTCTTGATCAGATTGACGCCGTTGTTGCTGTTCTTGATCGCCTGGCTCATGCCATCGGCCTTGGAGCGCATCTGCTCCGAAACCACGAGACCAGCGGGCGAGTCGGCGGCACTATTGACTTGAAGTCCGCTCGATAAACGCTGAATGGACTGATTCAGCCCCTTGCTGGTCTGACCGAGATTGCGCTGTGCATTGAGAGCAGCAGCATTGAAGTTAACAACCATTGACATTTTATAGATCCTCCGTGAATTACCGGTAGCTTCTCTGTCTCAAAAACAGATCATTCTCCGGGTGGCTTCCTGCCAAGACTCTGTGATTCTTCTTATTTTCTACAGTTTCTCACAACGTCTGAGTATGTTTTCGACAAATCGGAAAGCATTCTGGAGGGTGTTTTAACAAAAAGAGCTAAAACCTAGTATTACCTGCAGGTTTTCAGGATAGAGGGAGGCGCTTTTTGAGCCGCACGAGGGTATTTCCCTCACCAATGAGGTACTCAACGCTGTCCGTGAGGGCTTCCATGAGCGCCCGACCACGGCCTCCTTCGGCGCTAGGGTCGGGCATGGCGGCGGGATCTGTGGGCAAAGTCCCCTCGCCTGAGTTGCTCACTTCGATAATTAAGAACTCGTAGTCTTGCAAACAGCGCAGAGTCAGCATTCCTCGTTGGCCCCCGTGCTCCACCGCATTGTTGCACGCCTCGCCCACCGCTAGCCGCAGAGCCTCACGCTCCGCTTCCGGAAAACGCAGCTTCCGCGCCACGGAGACCACCGCCTCCCGCGCCACACTGACAAAAGCACTGTCCGTGGGCAAGCGAAGGCGCAAGAGCTGCTCGGTCATTCGTCGGCGATCTTCGTCTCTTGCCCCGCATCGAGCAAGATGGCGACCAGCATATCGCTCATGACGTTCACGCCGGAGCGGGCGCGGGCGATGATCCAGTCCACGGGGATCAACAGTGGCAGCGCGACGGCAATCGTCTCGGCGGAGAGCCCGGCGGTCGAGAGCACGAGCGGCAGGACGATCAAGCCCGCCTCCGGGATTCCCGCGATCCCCGCGCCCGCCATGATCGAGGCAAGCACGACCTGAAACTGCGCCCCGAGTGAGAGATTATTGCCTAGCGCTTGCGCCAGAAACAGTGCCGCCATCGCCTCGTAGAGCGTGATGCCATCGTTGTTGAGGTTGGTGCCCACGCAGGCTGCCAGGCGCGCCGACGATGTCGAGACGCCCATCTTCTCCAAACACTTGAGTGTGATCGGCACCGATGCCAGGCTGGAGTTGGTGGAGAGCCCGGTGAGAATAGCATCGGCGCCGTTTCCCAGATAGTTTTTAGGGGATTTCTTGCCCCAGAGCCAGGCGATAGCCGGGTAGTAGATCAGGCTATGGATCGCCAGCCCCGAGAGCGCAACCAGCAAGAAGACCCAGAGCAGGGCAAAGACCCCCAGCCCCGATGCTCCTACGACTTTGGCGACTGTCCCAAAAACGGCGTAGGGAATGGTCTTGACGATCCACTCCAGCATCACCAGCAGCACCTGATAGCAGGCGGCGATAAAGCTCTCCACCGTGCGAATGCTCGTCTCCCCGTGTGCCTCTTGTTCGGAGCGCACCCGCCGGATCGCTGCCCCCATCAGAAGGGCCATGAGCACCACGGAGATCAGATTGTTGTAAACAAAGGGGCGCACCAGCGACGAGGGAATGTAGTAGGCGACATTGGGCAAGACTTCCAGCGTGGCCCCTGGCGCTTCCGGGTCGTCCGCCTTCTTCGCCTCGGGGGCTTTGGCATGTGTCTGGGCGATCAGCGCTTCGAGCTTTCCTTGCCAGAGCTTGCCCGGCTGAAAGACATTGAGCAGTGTCAGGCCGATTACCATCGCCACCGAGACATTGACCAGGCAGATCAGCATCAGCCGCCCGAACTTGCGTCCCTCGATCCGTGTCTTGACAAAGGCATCCAGAACCGCAAAAAAAACCAGTGGCACCGCCAGCGCTCGAAGCGCCTTGATCGAGAGAATCCCAATCGCCCCCAGAGTCTCGGTCAGGGTGCCCTTGCCCACAATCGCTCCCAGCACGACACCAAGAGCAACCCCGATCAGCACTTGCAGCGCCAGCGGTACGCGTTTCATGTCTCTCTCTTTCGAGGACTTCTCTCCGAAATCCTCTAGTGGTTCCCCTCGACAATCTTTGTGAAAAATGGTACAAATAGAGATCAGCATGCAAGGAGTCACCGCGATCTTTCTTAAGGAAGTCCGAACGGAGTGGCGCACACGGGTCGCGCTCTCGGGGGTTGGGCTTTTCGTGGTCGGCTCGCTGATGCTCCTGGGGCTTGGCCTTAAGGACAAGCTTAGCCCCAGTGGCGATGTCCAAGGCCCCTTGATCTGGATTCTGGCGCTTTTTACAGCGGCCACGGGCTTGGGGCGAGCCTTTATTCAAGAAGAAGAGCGCGCCACGGCGATGGCTCTGCGGCTCCACGCGCGCCCACAGGATGTCTGGCTGGGAAAATTTGCCTTCAACACGGTTCTGATGCTAGTGCTCAATGCCCTAACCGCTCCCGTCATCTTCTCGATGCTGCCGGTCAACCAGGTGAACGTTGGGGTCGTCAGTTTCGTATTAGGAGTGGGAAGCCTCGCGATTGCGGCGATCTTTACCATGATGGCGGCTCTGGTGGCGCAGACCACGGCGAGAGGCGGCCTGCTCGCGGCTCTGGCGTTTCCGCTCTTGGTGCCAGTCTTTCAGGCGGGCCTCAACGGAACCAAAGCGGCGCTGGGGATCGGGATGCAAGGGACGACAAAGACAGTCTGGCAAGTGGCGGCGGGCGATATGCTCATGTTAGGGCTCTACAGTGCGGTTGCTATTGTCCTCTCGCTCTGGCTCTTTGACTTTGTCTGGAACGACTAAATGAAAAATGGGATAAAAATTGGGATCGGGGTCTGGATGGTACTGGGGCTAGCAGATGTCTTCCTCAAGCTCCCCGCCGCCGTCGGCTTTGCCAACCCCGAGCTGGCACGCATTGTCGCGCTTCATCTGCCCTGTGCCTATGTGGCAGTCGTTGCGGCATGGATATCGGGCTGGCAGGGATGGAAGTACCTCCAGAAGCGCGAGCTACTCGACGACTCCAAAGCGGCATCGGCGGCGGGGCTCGCCCTTCTCTTTTGCTGTCTCACCACCGCAACAGGCTCGATCTTTGCCCATGTCCAGTGGGGCGAGTTCTGGAACTGGGACCCACGTGAGACCAGTGTCTTTTTGCTACTGCTGCTCTACTGCGCCTATTTTGTACTCCGTGGCAGTATCGAAGACAGGGAGAAGCGCGCGGCGATCTGCGCGGTCTTTGGTATCTTTGTTGCCGTGATGACACCTCTGTTGGGCTATGTTATCCCGAAGTATCTCCCCTCGCTGCACCCCAAGAACGCGGCGTTTAGCCCAAGCTACCGGATGGCGATCTATGTGGCGATTCTCCCCCCGCTGCTCGGGATGATGTTTTGGATTCAGAATATTGCCGTGCGCCTAGATCGTGCGCGGCTGGCTCTGGAGGAGGTAGACTGTTAGCATCATGAATATGGCCTTTCTACTACTGGTAGCCGTCGTGATCTGGCTGGGGATTTTCACCTTTGTCTGGACACTCGACAAAAAAGCGACCGCACTGGAAAAACGGGCGGCGCGGCTGGAGAATAAACAATGAAGATGAAACCGGGAACGGCCCTCTCCGCGATCCTTATCATGGCAGCGCTTGCCTATGGGGCCGGACAGTTCGTCACCAACCTCACGCCCTATGTTTCGTTTAAAGAGGCCAAGGCGGGCCAGGGACGTGTCTTTCAGATCATGGGGCCACTGGATCGCTCCCAGCCGATTGAGTTTAATGGCACCCTAAACTTTACCATCAAAGAAGAAAAAACCGGGGAGACGATCCCGGTGCGTTTCAAAAAATCCAAGCCCGCCAGCTTCGACCAAGCCACTCAGGTCACGGCGATTGGAAGCTGGAACGGAGAGTACTTCGAGGCGCGTAAGCTGCTGGTCAAGTGCCCCAGCAAGTATCAAGAGGAAGTCAAGGCGGATTAATCATGCCCTTAGGATATACACTACTCTGGTTGGCACTGGCAGCGACCGTGATCGCCAATGTGCTTTTTGTACTCTGCGGCAAGGCGGAGAAAGACGGACTTTGCCTCTGGGCCAAGCGCTTTGTGGCGCTGGCGACGACAAGTGTGATTGGGGCGTGTGCCTACCTGGCCTATCTGATTGCCACACACCAGTTCCAGGTTCACTATGTCGCCGAGTACACCTCAAGACGGACGAAGCTCTGGTACCTCATGGCTGCCTTCTGGGGCGGTCAAGAGGGCTCCATGCTCCTCTGGGCGTTCTGGACTGCCGTCCTTGGGTTCTGGCTAGCCTATAGAGGCGGCAAGAACAGCGCCAAGGCGTGGCCGATCTTTGGCATTGCGCAGGTGTATCTACTGAGCATCCTGCTGGTCAAGTGCCCCTTCGCGGTTCCGCCAGGCCCCATTCCCGCCGATGGCCGTGGCCTGAACCCGTCGCTGGAGAACTACTGGATGGTGATCCATCCCCCCATTCTCTTTCTGGGCTTTGCCTCCACCCTACTTCCCTCGGTCTGGGCGATCTACGGCCTGCTCCATAAAGACTGGGATGGCTGGGCAAAGGCCGCTCTCCCGTGGACTCTCTTCTCGTTTGCAACCCTGGGCTTTGGGCTGAGTCTTGGCGGCTACTGGGCCTACGAAACCTTGGGCTGGGGCGGCTTCTGGGCCTGGGATCCGGTTGAGAACACGTCGCTAGTTCCCTGGCTGATCCTGACCTCACTGCTACATGGGCTGGTGCTCCAGAACAAAAACGGCTCATGGCGCAAGCCCAACTTCTTTCTGGGTATCTTGCCTTTTGCCGCGATGTTCTACGGAACCTTTCTCACCCGAACCGGAGTCTTGTCCGACTTCTCGGTGCACTCGTTCTCGTCACTAGGCACCGATGGCTACTGGTTGATTCTGAGTGGGGTCTTGATGTGGACCTTTATCCCGCTGGGCCTGCTGGTTCTTCGCAACTGGGATTTTCCGAAAAGCTCCGAAAAGAGCACTGGTGTTGCCTTTCTGAGCCGAGAGACGGGCTTTGCTGCGGCGGGGATCATTGTCGGACTGATCGGCTTCTTTGTGGCGCTGGGAATGTCTGGGCCACTCATCAGCAAGCTCTGGAGTGCCAAGGGCCAGGCCGCGGAGCCAGAGTTCTACAACAAAGCGCTCTACGCCCCGGCGATTGGGATGCTGATCCTGATGGCAGCCGCGCCGTTTCTGACATGGAAAAACGGCGATGCGCAGAGTGCCTATAAAAAGCTCTTCCCCGCCTACCTCGCCGCGATTGTGCTCGCGATGGTCTTTACCGGAGTCGGGATGTATTTAGGGCTGCGGCATCCCGCCATGGTGCTCCTCTTCGCCGCATCGCTGTTCTGCGTGATCGCCAATGGTATCTTAATCGCGCCACGCCTGAAGTCACCCGGCGGGCGGCTGAGCATTGGCGGGCATCTTGCCCATGCGGGAGCGGGTCTACTCATCGCGGGCCTGGCAGGGCTTGTGATGTTCTCCAAGCACAAAGAGAGCATCCTGCTGATTAAAAACCAGCCCACCGAGGTGCTAGGCTACACGCTGACCTACGAGGGCTATACCCAGCATCCCTTCGAGCGCGACAACGCCATTCGGATTAAAGTGGTAGATGGCAATAAACAATGGGACGCTGAGCCGCACTACACCTACACCCCCTGGGAGGGTAAGGACAGCCTCCAAGCGAACCCTCCCGCCATTCACCGTAAGTTCTGGGGCGATGTCTACATCGCTCTAGGTGGCGAGGCGCAGGAGTTCGTGGACCAGCAAGATGCCACCAGCTCCAACTGGGTCTTCTCTCTCAAAAAAGGCGAGACCAAGACTCTGGGCGAGTACACGTTTACGCTCATGAGCTACGATCTGGACGACAAGGCGAAAGAGGTTCTCGCCAAGCACAGCGAGGCGGAGTTTAACAAGCTGCCCGCCGTGCGTATGGTCGCCAATGTGATTGTGACCTACCAGGGCAAGCAAACCCCGGTGAAAGTCGCCGTTCGCCACGAGCCTTCCGCAAACGGTGCCTACTCCGAAGTGGTCGAGATCCCAGGGCCAGGCGGAAAGCACGGCAAGGTGATCCTGCGCATGCTCCCCGCTCCTAATGAGAAAGAGATCAAGGAGAAAACGGCGGCATCGGAAGGTGCTGTCGCTCGGGCGAAAGAGGCCGGAGCACCGGGGACACCCGCGTTCCAGCAGGCACTCATGAAGGACTTCAACGCCTTCAACGAGGGCCGCCGAATGCAGGAGTTCTCCACCTACCAGGCCCTGCGCTTCGAGACCTTCAACGCCCCCGATCCCGGCGATGCGATCTTTGTGGAGCTCTCCACCAAGCCACTCATCGGCTTTGTCTGGGCGGGCACCCTTCTCTATACCCTCGGCGGCCTCATCGCCTACCGACGGCGCTTGAAAGAGTAGTCCCCTCCTCCCCTGCACCTCCTCCCAACCCTGGGAGGAGGGATTCCTACTGTGCGGCGATGACGAGCTCGCGGACGCGGGCGGCAGTGAGCTGGCCTTTGCAGACATACTCTTCGGCGACATCTATGATAACAGGCAGGAGAGGACCACGGACAAGATGATACGCGACCGAGTTATAGTAGTTACACATCTGGCGCTTGACGGTCACGAGGATCTCTTCGGCGGCACTCTCCGCATACGGCGACTCTAAAAGCTCGTAGATCTCGTGGAGGCGTACCATCGCATTGACATCGTCCTCTAATCCCAGCCCGCCCGTGTCTCCCATGATCCGGCGGCGCGCCAAGGCACTGTCTGGATCGGCGGCAAGACCTTCGGCAGCGGTGGCGGCATAGCGGACAATGACTTCACGCGAGAGTAGAGAGAGATACTCATCATAGCACTCCGCCTTGAGCCGCTCTCGCAGCTCAACAAGTGCTTCTAAGTACTCATCCATCTCATCGAGCAAGACCGCCTCGACAAAGGTATCATCGAGCCCTAAGTACATCGCGACCACGGCAATGGCCACCTTGCGGTAGACAAGAATATCCTGCACCTGTAGCCCGCCCAAAACTCCTTCGTTCACCCCCACAAGTTCGACACGAGGCATCCCGCTTCCTTCTGTGACCAAGATCACATTCTAGAGTGTCCTAGGTCACAGCGATACGTCCCAAAATCGCCTACACTTTAAACATCAATATCCCGTGACCGGAACCAAAGAGTGTCAAGAGGACCGCGACCCTCTAGCACTAAGACAACCGATTGCTGCTGTGACAAAGAAACGCTCCAGTAAGGGCAGGCGTGCCTCTTACCGGAGCGTTTCTTTTTTTGGGGAACGCTTAAGCCACTTACCGGATTCGATAGCAGGCCGTCTTCTCCAGCTGAACCCGCTCGAAGTTATCGTCTAGGTTCATCGTCGTCTCCGCGCCTCCGAGAAAGAAAACTCCATCGGGCTTAAGAGCCTTGCGGACTTTTGCTAGGATAGCCTTTTTTGTCTCTTGATCGAAGTAGATCAGCACATTGCGCATGAACAAAATGTCTACTGGAGGAATCAAGGGCCAGACCTGGATCAGATTGCACTCGCGAAAGTCCACCATCTGCCGGATGTCCTCTCGAATCTGCCAGTTGGCACCCGATTTCTCGAAATGCCGCAAGAGCATCGAGATCGGCAGCCCCCGGTTGACTTCGATCTGGCTGTAGATGCCTTCACGAGCATGAGTGAGCACTTCGGTGTTGATATCCGTGGCAATGATACGGATATTGTTTTTAGGTATCTGCGGGAAGCTCTCTCGCAGGAGTAGCGCAATGCTATAGGGCTCCTGCCCCGCCGATGCTGCAGCACACCAGATTGTCAGTTGGGGGTCACTCCCCCGTTTGGCGAGAAGCTCCGGGATGACCGTTTTTTTCAGGGCCTCAAAGGGATACATGTCCCGAAAGAATGAGGTCTCATTGGTGGTCATGGCCTCGATCACGGCTTGTGAGAGCTTCCCAGCGGGCTGTGTACGAAGCCGTGTCACCAGCTCCGCTAGAGACATACACCCGTTCTGACTGGCAACCGAGACAAGCCGTGATTGGACAAGATACTCTTTACCTGGCTCTAGAACAATCGCGGAGCGTTTGTAGACCAGCTCACAGATATAGTCGAAGTCGGCTTTGGCAATGGTACTCATCCTCGCAGACCTCCGTAGCTGCTACTCATCGTCGTTGTGCCAATGCGCCGAGCAGGGCGACCTGCCATCACGCGGCGGATGATCTCACCAGCGACTTCCTGTAGCGGAAGAACCCGGCTGGCAAGCCCCGCCTGAGCCACAAAGCCAGGCATTCCCCAGACCACACTGCTCGCCTCATCTTGCGCCACGATCTGCCCACCGGCATTGCTGACGGCTTCACAGCCACGTAGACCATCTTGCCCCATCCCCGTTAAGATTACGGAGAGGCAGCTGGCACCATAGTGCTGCACCACGGAGCGCAGCATCACATCAACGGCAGGGCGACAGGAGTTCTCCGGTGGCCCCATAAAGACGCATGTTTTCATCCGGCCTTCCTCGCGCTCCAGCCCTAGATGAAAGTCACCGGGAGCTAACCAGGCTGTTCCAGGCTCTAAAAACATCCCACTGGTCGCTTCGATGACTGTGATCGCACACCGGGAGTTGAGGCGCTCCGCCAGCAGTTTTGTGAACATCGGAGGCATGTGCTGAACAATCACAATCGGCACGGGAAAGTCGGCGGGGAGCTGTGCTAGGACAATATTCAGGGCATCTGGCCCCCCCGTAGACGTGCCAATCGCCAGAATCTCGACTCGCTCCGTCGGGTGTGGGAGCGTGCTACTTGCCGTCGGCAGCACCAGCTTCGTCAGTGCCAGCGGAGCCACTTCGGCACTCACGCGAGGAGCTGAGCGAACGACTTGATCGCCGGCGATGCTACGCCGGGTAAAGAGCTTAATCTTGGGGATCAGGGTCTCCCGAATAATCTGCATCACGGCGCTCACACTGCCCACATTGGCGGGCTTGGTAACATAGTCCGACGCGCCAAAGCTCAGGGCATCCAGAGTCGCCGCCGCACCGCGCTGAGTGAGTGTGCTGAACATGATCACGGGGAGCAGTCTGTGGGTCTTACGAATCTCCTTGAGTGTCTCCAGACCATCCATATCTGACATCTCGATATCGAGGATCACAATATCCGGGTTGAGCAGCGCTAGCTTCGCCAGAGCGATCTTGCCATTAGGAGCGGTTCCTACAATCTCAATATCGGGGTCTTCCGCAAGCGTGTCGGAGAGAATCCGGCGCACCACCACAGCATCGTCAGCCAATAGAACACGGACCTTAGGCATCAGACCAATTCCATTCCGATGAGCCGGAGCTTCTCCACAATGATCTCTTTGGTGAAGGGTTTCATCACGTACTCATCCGCCCCAGCATCGAGCGCCTCAATCATCTTAGAGATCTCATTCTCCGTGGTGACCATCATCAGGCGAAGCTCATCGTACTCGCGCATCGCCCGAACGGCCTTGACAAAGTCGTAGCCGTTCATCTGCGGCATGTTCCAGTCCACCAGAGCAATATCCAGTGGCGCTTCTTTCTTAAGTACCTCAAGTGCCATCTGACCATCTTCGGCTTCTGCAACCTCATAGCCCATGTCACGGAGCATTTTCCCTAAGATCGCTCGGATCGCTTTTGAATCATCAATAACTAGTGCACGCATCGTCTTAACCTCTCTCGTGTCTGTTTCTACTCAGGCTACTCTTCGCAAGCCGTGGGATCTTGCCAGAACTGCTATTCTCTATAGTTGTTCCATACTTGAACTGACTCATGAGGCTCTGCAGCGTATTTCCCTTGGGCAAGTGTGGGGAGAAACTCTTTATCCAGCACATCAAAGTAGCGCTATGCAGCACCGTCTGACCGATTCAAAAGTTCGTTTTTCCAGTCGTTAACAGGAGAGCTTCCCTTGAACCGACTCGAACGAAAAAACTTTCATAAAGCACGCCTCTTACCCTTTGGCCTCCAAAGAGAGCCTGAACCATACTCGTAGAATTTACTGCGCCCTTCTTCGTCACTTACTTCGGAAAAAATGTGCCATAACTTTAATAGGCTCAGGCTGCCAGTCGAAGAGGAACTGCTGGCTTCGTGGATGCCTGGGTCTCGTCTTGAAGAGTGCCTGCGAGCTCGCGCAGCCCTACCACCATCGCACTTAGCTCCCGTGCGGCTTGGCTCGCCTGGTGAATGCTCTGTGCCTGATTTTCCAGCGCCACAGAAACCTTTTGCGCACTGCCAGAGATACTGTGCATGGTTGCTTTTAGCTCCTGAGCTCCTGTAGATACCTTCTCCCCGCTGTGACGAAGCTCCTGGATCACGTCGGTCACTCGCTGCGACTGTCCCATCATGGTCTGTATCTCTTCCTCGCCCGCCGCGATGACATCCAGCATCCCGGAGACGGCCCCCTGAGTCTTGCCCACACTGGACTCCATCTGAATCGCCGCCGTGCTCACCAGCCCCGCCTCCGAGATAAGCTCATCGGTCGCCCCCAAGATCTCTCCCAGCGAGCGCTCCGCCTCGATTCCCAGAGACGCACCATGGGCGACTTCTTTACTGCTGCTCACCATCGCCTCCATGGTCTCCGTCACTCCTTGGCGCATCCCTGCAATCAGTCTGCTGATCTCGGTGGTGGCTTCGGTCACTTGAACCGCGAGCTTGCGCACTTCATCAGCCACGACGGAGAAGCCCAGCCCATGCTCACGCGCCCGTGCCGCCTCAATCGTGGCATTTAGGGCTAGTAAGTTGGTCTTGCGGGCAATGGTTGAGATCGTGGCGGTAATCCCCCCAATCTCTCCGCTCTTCCCCCCAAGCTCCTCCACTTTCTCCGAAAATGCCATCATCTGCTCTTGAATCCGGCGCATGCTGTTGATCGTCTCCGAGACCGTCGTGCCCCCGGTTCGCGCGACAGAAGCAGCACGGCTTGCGGAGGAGGCAAAGCGCTCGGCAGAGGCCGCCATTGCTTGGACGGCTTGCGCGGCGGCCTCCATTTCCTGTCCCACCTCTTGGGCCATGGTCTGCTGACGCACACGGCCATCGCTGACCCGCTTCATCGCCGCGAACATTCCCTCTACTGCGGACATGGCCTCGCGGGCGCAACCTTCTTGCTGTGAGGTGCTGGCCGCAACCCGATCACTGAGGTCCGCCCCACGCGCCACCGCCTCAGAGACACTTCCCATTAAGCGGGTCACTGTGTTCATGGCATCCTGGGTACCTGTCACAGCAGAGTCTAAGTAAATACCACTAGACGCGGCAGCTTCTGCATCCTGCTTAACCTGTGCGGCAACCTCGCTCAGACGAAGAAAAATATCGTGAAGCTCCGTGCGAGCACGCTCTAAGTCTTGGGTCTGGCACGTGACATCCTGGACAATTTCCCGGCTCACCCGCCAGACGAGCGTCCCCGTGGCGATGAGCATCCCTAGGCCTAGTGCCACAAGGGCGAGCCCCGCAAGCTGCACCATTTTTTGGGCAGCGGCTTCATCAGTCTGGTAGTGCTGGTTTGCCAGGTTAACCACGTTATCTACGGCACTACGGTGCTCACTGTAGGCCGTTTTCAGGGACGTCGCGGCAAGCGTGTTCAGACGTGGCGTATCACCCCGCGAAACCGCGGGAAGATACTCACGATCCAGCACCTCAAAAAAATGCTGCGCGGCCCCGTGGGATTTCTCCAGCAGTGCCGTGCGCAAGCGGCTCCCCTCCGGGAGATCCTTCTGCCAAAAATCATGACGTGTATCGTAGTCGGTTCGGAGCTTTTTTAGGCTCTCTTGTAGCCTCTGCCGCTCCTCCGTGCTTGAAGCATCCTTGAGCTGAAGGGCTACCAGGTAGCTCTCAATGAGATACTCCGGCGGGGGGAGAACATCCGCAATCAGATCTTTTGACTGCACGATCTGGTTGTAGTAATGCCCCCCAATACGAACATTGTGAATGGCCCACCAGGAGACTCCCCCAAAGAGAAGAAAGCTCCCTAAAAACGCTCCAACAAGCAAAAACAACTTGTTACGAACGGTTGTAACAGAAACAAGCTTCATCATTTTTCCTTAAATGCTTCGTATGGAGCTATCTCACGACGATTTTTCGGAGAGTTCTCTGCCGTGCGGAATTGATTACGCACTCCGGTAGTCATGGTATCTTCCTCGTTGTTATGGAACCGGTGCGTCAGCTCCGTCAGGTCGGTGGCCATCTCGGCAAGCCGGCTGGCTGCAACCTGTGTCTGGCTTGCCCCCGTTGCGGTTGCCTGAGCTCCCTCAGCAACCCCGCTCATGTTTGAGGCGATCTCACTGGTTCCCCGTGCCGCTTCCTCAATTGTCCGGCTGATCTCACACATCGTGACGGACTGCTCCTCGACCGCGCTGGCGATCGTGTTCTGAAAGCCGTGGATCTGGCGGATGATTTCCTCGATCTCTGTAATGGCCGCTACAGCCGCCACCGTGTCTTGCTGAATCGCTTCGATCTTACGACTGATGTCTTCGGTGGCTCCGGCAGTCTCTTTGGCAAGCTCTTTGACCTCATTGGCGACAACCGCAAAACCCTTGCCTGCCCCACCCGCTCGGGCCGCTTCGATAGCAGCGTTTAAGGCGAGAAGGTTGGTTTGCTCCGCGATAGACGTAATGGTCTTGAGTACCGCCCCAATCTCTTGGCTACTGGCTCCCAGCTTTGCCACGGTCTGGCTCACTTGATCCGCGACCGTCACGGCCTGGCTTGCTACCATGGCTGCATCGGCGGCATTGCGTGCCACTTCTCGAACCGCCACACCAGTCTCCTCGGCACCTGCAGCAACCATCGCGACATTATGGTGAACTTCCTCAGAGGCCCTGGCAACGACGGCGGACTGGACCGCGGTCTGCTCGGACGATGTCCCCATGTTCTGGCTAATGCACGCGAGCTCATCGGAGGCCATCAGCAGTGCATCAGCGCTCTGGCTCACAGCCTCAAGAGTCGCCGTAAGACCTGCCTCCGTCCGCCTGCGCCGCGTGATATCACTGGCTGAAAGAGAGACACTCTGTAGCTGGCCATTCGCATTGAGGACAGGGTTATAGGTTACCTGAAGCCAGCGCTCCTTCTCACCTTTGATAATATACTTATGCTCCGTGACCATATAGCGCCCCGCGCTAAGCTCTTCCCAGAACTGGCGATACTCCTCAATGGAGTGTTGTTTCGTGCAGACCAAGGCTCGATGATGCCTGCCCATAAGCTCCGATGCCAAGTAGCCTGTCATCGCCAAGAATTGATCGTTTGCCTTCGTGATGATGCCCCCAGACGTGAACTCAAGCACAAGCTGTGTCTCATTGATCTGCTCCAGCTTACGTAGGTTGTTCAGCTCCTCGACTTTGCGAGCCGTAATATCCATGGCAAACTTGACAACTTTGTAGGGCTTGCCCTGCGGATCCAGAATGGGGTTGTAGATGCCCTGTATCCAGACAACTTTACCGTGCTTGTTCACCCGCTTGAACTCCCCTATCTGAGACTTTCCTTGGGCGAGATCCTGCCAGAACTGACGGTAGGCGCTACTATTTTGCTCCTCAGGTAGTACTAAAAGGCGGTGGTGCCTGCCCACAATTTCGTCGAGGCTATAGTCGAACCCCGCTAGAAAATTTTCATTGGCGGTCAGAATATTGCCCGCAAGATCAAACTCAATGACACACTGGCCCTTATGGATGGCCTGAAGCTGACCGCGCGTGTCCGCATCTTTTTTCTCTTGTTTGGCGTGTTCTGCTTGGCGGCGATCCATAACACGGTTAAACCAGTGCGCGACCTCGCCAATCTCTCCCTGCTGTGCCTCATCCATCCGCTCTGAGACACTATCCCCTTGGGCCATTGTCTTGAAGTACTTGACGAGCATCTGCAGTGGCTGGAGAACACTCTTCGCGAGGAGAAATAAGGCCCCAAAGGCAGCAAACAAGGCCATTCCTGTCAGCACATTTAGCTTCGTGCTAAGGCTGGACAAGGCGATGATGCCATTTTCTTTGGCTGCCTTGCCATCCACCTCAAGCGTCTCACTAACCTTCTCCAATGGAACCTCAAGCTCATCAAAAGACTTCTGGAAGGCGGGAAGCTGAGTACTGGCTGCCTGCTGATTCTCCAGCGATAGATCCCCAATCGCTCCCGCGGTCAGAACATACTTCTCTAAAGGAGTCAGCACACCATTGATCCGCTCACGAGCCACCGCACTCAGAGGAAGCTTTTTATTCTCCTCAACCGCGGCTCGTAGTATGTCGGCATGCTCCGAGAGATCCTTACGCGCGGCTTTACGAGCATCTGTCTCTTTGGAGAGGAGCAACGAAAGTACATCGGAGCGCAAGGCATCGTGCATCATATCCACTTGCATGTGGTTTCGGATTCCCGCCGTCACCACCTGCCCGCTTGTCAGCTCATCGCGCACGGCCCCCATCAGCCGTGCTGCATAAAAGGCGATTCCAGCGGCGATTATCACGCCCGCGATACAGATCGCCTGAATTTTCTTTTTAATGCCCCAGTTCACCGTAGTATCCTCATTTCTGTCTCAGCCGTTTTCGCTAGTATTTTAGTATCGTCGTGAGATGCCCAGTGCCCACGTGTGAAGGACGGTTTCCTTCGCCATCTTGCACGTGCCACTTGACTCCAAGCGCAGTATCCGCACTTCCGCTCTGCCTCGCTCCCCCGGAGCGCAGCTGCAATGCCCCCTCAGTCTCAGCGCGAAACTCCATGTTTGACGAGAATCCAAAGCGCAAGAGAGTCGGTGTGGAGCTCGTCCGAGCGCCTAGCCCACCCTCGCGGCTGCGCTCTGTCGAGATACCCGCCTCGATCTGAAAAACACCTTTGCCGACGGTCAAGCTCGACTCCACAAAGTCAGGGCGGTCAGTTGAGAGAGGCTCTTTTTTCGGTGTCTCAGCCTTCGGTTTTTGCGTCTGCGCAAAGCCAGGAACTGCGACCAGACAAAGAATTAGTGTAATAAGTTGTGAGTTTTTCATACTTATTCCTATTTTTCTAGGCAGCTGCCGCATAGCTACCCGTCACTTGAGCACTATTGAGCACGAGAAGCAAGCGATTGGGCAGCTTGTAGACCCCATCAATGCACTCGCGGACACGGCCTTGGAGTGTCTCGGGGGGGCGCTCATACTCCCCGTAGGGCATCTCCAAGACATCCCCGATCTCGTCCACCAGCAGGCTCACCAGCCCGTCTTCGTTTCTGAGAATAATATTCATGGCGGGCTTTCCCTCAGGCCGCTCGTCGAGGAGCAGCAGTTTTCGCAGGTCTATTGCGGTGACGATCTGTCCCCGTAGATTGATCAGCCCCACGATAGTCTCCGAAGCCAGCGGCACTTTCGTCATCGGCTGAGGACGAAGAACCTCTTGCACCTGAATCAGTGTCACCCCGAAGAGATACCCCCCCAGAGAGAAGGTGCAGAACCTGTGTGGCGTTTCCATAGTTTTCCTCTTGCAGCACTTCTAGGAGCGCTGGTACATCTAAAATCTGTGTGACCCGTCCCTGAATCACCATCGTCCCCAGCACGGGGACATCAGGAGCTTGGCCTTCAAGATTGACGGCTTCCTCGACAATATCAACGATACTATCCACCACCATCCCCACACTCGTGGCCTCTTCCCCAATCACAATAACTTGCAGTGGCTCGTGACGAAGCTCAGAAGAGAGGCTCTCCGCACCGGGCACGTAGTTCATCAGGTGCAACAGCGGCATGATCCGCCCTCGGTACTGCACCACCGTGTGCCGCCCCACTTCCTCCACCAAGGTGCGGGGGAACTCCTCGAGACGAGCCACGGCAGAGAGCGGGATCGCCATGCGCCCGTTTCGCCCGATCTGGAAGAGCAGTAGTGTCTGGATACGCTCACTCAGAGACGTCTCGGGGGCATCCACAATGCCACGGCTTCGGTGGGCATCGGCAACGAGGTTGGCACATCCCGCTAGGGCCGCCACATCCAGAATCAGCGCCACACGCCCATCTCCCATGATCGTGGCACCGGCAAAGAGCTGTGCACTCTTCAGGTGCTTGCTCAGCGGCTTGACCACGATCTCCTCGGAGTCGGTGATGCTGTCTACGACGAGGCCAAACTGCTGGTCATTGGCCTGCAAAACGACGATATTGAGCACCCGGTCTTCGTCGGGCTCTTTGCGCTGCTTCAGCTCCTGGTCGAGAAAGAGCAGTGGTAGGAGCTTGCCCCGGAGCCGGTAGACTGGGATGCCCTGAATGCGCTCAATTCCCGCATGCGCCGAGGGGAGCCGAACTACCTCTAGGAGGCTCACCTGGGGGATGGCATAGCGCTCCTCTCCTGAGCAGACCATCAGCGCGGGGACAATCGCTAGGGTGAGAGGAATCTTGACCTTAATCGTCGTTCCCTTCTTCTTCTGGCTCTGGATATCAATCGTCCCCCCGATTTTCGCGATATTGGTCTTGACCACATCCATTCCCACACCGCGCCCCGAGACATTGGTCACCGCCGCCGCCGTGGAGAGGCCAGGGAGGAAGATGAGCTGGAGGGCCTCCCAGTCGCTCATACGAGCCGCTTGATCCGAGGTGATAAAACCACGCTCTAGTGCTTTGGCTTTGATTCGCCCCGTGTCAATCCCACCACCATCGTCCCGGATCTCGATATTGACCTGGCCGCCTTCGTGGTAGGCCCGCAGTAGCAACAGTCCCTCAGCAGACTTCCCTGAAGCGACACGCACATCGGGCTGCTCGATGCCATGATCTACGGAGTTGCGGATTAAGTGGGTCAGGGGATCTTTAATGGCCTCAATCAGAGTCTTGTCTAAGTCCGTCTCGTGGCCTTCCATCTCAAGGCGCACTTGCTTTCCACACGAAAGAGCCAGGTCACGCACCACGCGGGGAAACTTATTCCAGACATTGCCAATCGGCTGCATCCGGGTCTTCATTACCCCTTCTTGTAGCTCCGAGGTGATCAGGTTCAGCCGCTGTGCTGTTGTGATCATCGCAGGATCGGGCTGACTGCCATGGGCTTGGATCAGCTGGACGATCTGGTTTCGGGTAAGCACCAGCTCTCCGACAAGGTTCATCAGGCTGTCTAGTAAGGCCACATCCACTCGGATACTGGCATCCCCAATAGGGCCTTGCGCCCCGCTAGAGGTTCCCCCAAATGCCTGGATAGCTCGCTCAACAATGTCTTTGGTGACGAGCCCCATGGAGGCAAGAATATCCCCCAAGCGCCGCTGGTCGCCTGCTTCTTGCTCACGAAGCGCCCTTGTGAGATCCCCCATCTCAATGTAGCCCTGGTTGATCAGTACATCCCCTAGGCGACCATGGATCGGGGTAAAGCTCTCAGCAGAGACCGCAGGTGCGAGTACTGGCGGGATGCTTTCCGCAACCAGAGCAGGTGTAGATGTCGGTTTAGGTACGGCGGTATGCTCGCCGTCGGGCTGCTCTTGAAGCTGATGCAGTGTCTCGGTCAGAGCCGTGTAGTCTGCCATGCCTTCATTGCCCGTGGCCTCAATCGTCCCTAGAATCTGGCGGATCGCATCTACCATCGCGAGCAAGGCATGGGTGCAAGGCGGTGTCAGGTTGAGCTCCCCAGTACGGAGCATGCTCAGGAGATTTTCGCCCGCGTGGCTCAGCGACTCTAGGCGAGAGAAGCCCAGAAAGCCACAGGTGCCTTTAATGGTGTGGATCGTGCGGAAGATACTGGAGATCGTCTCCCGGTCGTTGGGATCTTTCTCTAGCGCAAGCAGATCCAAGTCGAGCCGGTCCAGGTTCTCGTAGCTCTCCGCCAGAAAGTCCTGAACAATCCCATCCCCCAGAAAGTCCTGAACAATCCCATCCTCGGCCATCAGCGATGATGTAGGCATCGCCACGGCAGGCTCAGGCTTCGCGACAGGCTCTTTGGTCGTTACCAAGCGCAGACTCACGCTCTCGATCTCAGCTTCGGGAGCGACACTCAGGGTTCGTTGTGTCCCACCGGGCCAGCTGGCCTCGGGCACTTCGTTGGCCCAAGGTAGGTCTCCAGGCGTGCGTCCCAGCGCCACCCAGACTGTCATCCCGGCGATATTGAGCGGCTCAATACTGGCGTACTTTCCGGAGCGGAAGTAGCGCTCCAGAGCCCCAACCGCGCGGCGTGCGGCTTGCACGGCAGCCGGGGGATTGCCCACACTCTCCATGTAGACTTCCTGCAAGATCTCCAAACAAAGCATCAGAAGCTCGGCGGGGCGGGGCAGTTCTTCGGGAAGGCTTGAGAGAATCTCTTCGAGGCCCACCCCAATCGCCGCCAGCTCATCGTTGTCACCAATCGAAAAGCTTGCCAAGCGCATCTCCAGGCTACGGAGTGTCTTAGGGGTTGTTTCGTCTATCGTCCACATGCAGGGCAACTCTCCGGGTCGTGGTGTGATGGTGTCACTTGCCCGGTAACGATCTCAACCCAAAACTGACTATGAGAGAGATCGTAGACGGCGCAGCTAGAGAGAGTGTTCTGGGCCACGACGCGCTCGATATCATGGCCACGGAAGACTGTTGGTAGTGACATCGCCACGTCAAATCCCACGGTCGCCATCCGCGTGATGATATTCCCGGCGATAATATTGACCATTTCCCCAATTGCATCGCCCATATCTGCGCTATCGTAGTCAATATTGAAGCCTGCCATTGCCATCGAAAGCTCTGAAGCGGACTCACGTGAGCAGCAGATCATGACCGAGAAGTTTTGATTTCCCACAAACGATATCATCCCGCAGATACTGTCACAGAGCTTGTCAATCTCGTCAATAGGCTTTGGAATAAGCTCTTTCCCGACAAATATCGCAATGATTTGTGTGAAAGCTTCTTGTACCGCCTTGACCAAGGTGGGATCAATTATACTCGGCACCGAAGCCGCACTGTGGGAGTTGATCATGGGATTTTAACCTTGCCAGTCAACACTCTGAGTGCCTTTATGAGGACTTGCTCCCCATTAGCTTACTGAAGAAACCACCTGTCTTTGCTCCCACCTGAGGAGCACGTTTTGCGCTAATTCGCTCAAGTAGTGGCTGAACCTGTCGCACAAGATCATCGTGGGTGAAGGGTTTTGTTACATACGCATCAGCCCCCGCTCGATCCAGAGCATCCTGAAACTTGCCAATCGCATTCTCACTAGTCACCATAATGACGGGGATATGGTAGCCCTTCTCTTTGGCGCGCAGCTTTGCCACAAACTCAACCCCAGTCATCTTGGGCATGTTCCAGTCCACAAAAGCAATGTCAATGCTCTGAAAGGAAATGGTCTCCAAGGCATCCATGCCATCTTCGGCTTCGGAAAACTGGAACTCCGCCAGCCCTGACTTGGTGAGCGCTTGCATTATCATACTGCGCATTACCCGAGAATCATCTACCACTAAAGTATTGAGTTTCATAGAACCATCCTGATAAAAATATCTGCCTTCTCTTAAGTTCGGCTGCCTGGCAAGCTCTCACAAGGGCATTTCGAAAAAACGCCTTTCCCCCGTATACTAACGGGGTGAGTTTAGAATCTAAAAATGCAGATGAAACCGAGGTTCGTAGCGCGATCTTCATGAACGCGACCGATGCGAACCACTTTGGCAATGTCCATGGGGGCCAGGTCATGAAGCTCGTGGATGAGATCGCCTATGTCTGTGCGGCACGCTACTGCGCGGGGGTTGCCGTCACTGCCGCGGTAGATCGCATTGACTTTCATGAGCCCATCCATGTCGGTGAGCTCCTCCACATCACGGCGCGAGTGGTCTACGTGGGCCGCACTTCGATGGAGATCGAGATCACGCTCCATGCCGAGGAGGTCACCACGGGAAGCCAGCGCCACACCAACACGTGCCACTTTACGTTTGTCGCGCTGGAGAACGTGCAAAATGGTCGCCCTCGTGCCGTCCCAAGGCTTATCTGCCGCACTCGTGACGACAAAGCGCGCTATATTCAGGCCAAGATGCGCCGAGAGCGCGGCCTAGAGTACCGAAAAGAGCGCGATGCCTTTCTCTCCCAGTTCGCCACTCTCACAGACACCGAATTAGATCAGCTTCTCAGTGAGTCTCAGGCATAGCCTGTGTCGTAGGCGGCGATTTTCTGTGCCAGCCGCGCCCCAAGCTCGGGGGAAAACTCGGCGAGGGCATTGTGAATCTGCTGCGCTTCGGCTTTGTAGATAGCGATCTTCTCAGGGCTCCAGTGGGCAGGCGGCGTCTGGAGGTTGGTAATCCGATCTGCCAGCTTCACCCAGGCCACTTCGGGCGGCTGCTGGCGAATGCGCCGCAGACTATCGGCCATGCGCTGCTCTTTGGGCAGAGAGCTATCTTTGGTAAGCGCCTGCACACCCGCCAGCACCTCCACGCCAAACTCTGCCTCCAGAGCCTCCGCCGAGAGCTGCGTGTCTTCCAGCGTGTCGTGGAGAAGGGCACAGAGAACCGCCAGCGTGCCGTCGCGCTCGCCGCCCGCCACGGCCATTACCTCGGCGGCAACTTGCGTGACATGCAAGAGATAGGGAAGCTCAGTTCCGGGAACACATTGCCCCTGATGCGCCTCTGCGGCAAGACGTAAGGCGCGTTGAAGACGATCAGCAGACCACATGGCCTCATTCTATCGGAAGCGGGTACACTGGAGGCATGAAAGTCTTACTCGCTTTAGGGGCTGCACTGCTACTAAGTGCAGAGCCCACGTCGCTCTTCGATGGCAAGACCCTCACCGGCTGGACGACTCCCGCAGGCAAGCCCATCACGATCGGCTGGGAGGTGCAAGACGGCACGATCCACCGCTCGGCTCGTGGCGGCGATATTGTCTCCGAGAAAGAGTACACCAGCTTTGATCTCAGCTTTGAGTGGAAAGTCGCTCCCGGCGTGAACTCGGGGCTGAAGTACCACTACGGCAAGTACGGTCAGAAGACCCTCGGGATCGAGTACCAGCTCGTTGATGCGGGCCAAAAAGCCGACAACCAGGGCAAGCACGCCCCCGGCAGCATCTACGATCTCTTCGCCGCTGATCCCAAAGTGCTCCCCAAGCCCGCCGGTGAGTGGAACACCAGCCGGATTATCGTCAATGGCAAAAAAATCACCCACTATCTCAATGGGAAAATTACGGCCAAGGCCACCCAAGGCTCCGACGAGTGGAAGGCGGCGCTGGCCAAGAGCAAGTTCAACGATGCCGAAGACTTTGGCACCAAGCCCGGCAAGATCCTGCTCCAAGACCACGGTGGCGAGGTCTGGTTTCGCAACCTCAAGCTCACCGAGCTAACTCCTAAAGAAAGCCAATAGCCATGTACGTTGTCTGTGTCCCCATTCTCATCAAGCCAGGAATGGGCGAGGCGTTTCTCGAAGTTGCGCGCAAGAACCACGAAGGCTCGGTACAAGAGCCTGGCTGCCTGCGCTTTGATGTCCTGCGCCAAGCGGCGCCCGTTGAAGAAGGCCAGCCCGAGGGCTTCTACCTCTACGAAGTCTACAAAAGTGAGGACGATTTCAAGGCGCACCAGCAGACCGCGCACTACTTTGCCTTCCGCGATGCCGCCGAGCCTCTTCAGCAAGAGCCCCGCAAGGGCGTCCGCTATCACTCCGTCTTCCCCGAAATCTGGAGCTAAAATCCTATGCAAACCCCTACAAACTCGCAACCCAAGAAGCCGCCGTATGTCCGCCGCGCGTTTCACGACCCCAATGGCACGGGGATTTTCTACCAAGGCCGTGAGATCGCCCTCGTGATGGGCCACGAGGGCGCGGACTGGCTGGATCGTCCTGAGCGTGAGGAAGAAGAGGCTCCCACGCTGCTGGTCAAGGCACTGAAGCTCAGACCCGGCATGGTGGTCGCAGATATTGGGGCGGGCAGCGGCTACCTGAGCTTTATGATGGCCAAGCAAGTCGCGCCAAGCGGCAAGGTGCTCGCGGTGGACATTCAGCCGGAGATGCTCCAGATCATCGAGCAGAAGAAGAAGCAAAACGGCATCCGCAATGTAGAAGTTGTATTGGGCAAGACCGATAACCCAATGCTGCCCGAGAAGTCCTGCGACTTGCAGATCATGGTGGATGTCTACCATGAGTTTGATAAGCCCTACGAGATGGTCACGGCAATGGTGAAGGCCATGAAGATCGGCGGGCGGCTGGTGTTTGTGGAGTACCGCAAAGAGGACCCCAATGTCCCGATTAAAGAGGTCCACAAGATGAGTGCGGCGCAGGTCAAGAAAGAGATGGGGCTGTTCCCGCTAAAATTTGTGGAAAACAGCCCCCTCTTACCGCGCCAGCATATTCTTATCTTCGAGCGCGTGAAGTAGTCCCCTCGATTAGAACGAGGGGACTGGAGAGCCTTTGGCTACAAAGGGCGTACCGCCCATACCGAGTTTACTCGGGATTCCTATGGCCGGAACGGCCTTCGCAGCTTTAGCTCTCCAGCACCGCCGCTCCAACCGGCGGTGCTACGCGCCGTTTTTCTTGAACCAGGCTAGTAGCTTGGTGAAACCGTCTTTGGCGTCTTTTTCGTTGTAGCTAGGGCGGTAGTCGGCGTGGAAGCCGTGCTCGGAGTCTGGGTAGACGATGATCTCGCACTTGGTGTTTCCGGCGGCGTTGAGCGCGGTGCGCATGCCGTCAATGCTCTCTAGCGGGATGCCTTTGTCTTTTGCGCCGTAGAGCCCCAGAATCGGAGCCTTGACTTTATCAGCAAGCTCGGTTGGGCTCTTGGGCTGGAGCGGGTTGCTCTGACCTACTAAGCGACCGTACCACGCTGCTCCCGCCTTGAGCTTCGGATTGTGCGCGGCGTAGAGCCAGACGACGCGCCCGCCCCAGCAAAAGCCCGTGATGGCGACTCGGCTGGCGTCGGCCTTTCCGGTAGATGCGGCGTAGGCGACGGCGGCATCTAAGTCGGTCATGACTTGGGCATCGGGGACTTTGGCGACCACAGGGAAGATCTCGTTCATGGGCTTGTCCGTGACACTGCCCTGGCGGACGTAGAGCTCAGGCGCGATGGCAAAATATCCCTGCTTTGCAAAGCGTCGGCAGACATCTTTGATGTGCTCGTGCACCCCGAAGATCTCCTGCACCACTAAGACAATAGGCGGCTTCCTGCCTGCGGCAAGCTTCGCGGGGACGGCGTAGTAGGCGGGCACTTCCATGCCATCGGCGCCTTTAAATTTCGTCATCCCTGCCGTGAGCCCCTTGGTGTCCGTGATCACCGTCTCCGCCGAGACCGGCTGTACCGCGAGCGCAAAACCTGCCGTCATTGCTGTGGTGAGAACGGTGCGCCGGGTCATGCCCTCGCCCTCGTTTTTCGGCTCGGAGAGCCACTCAGGTATACCCAGGTAAAATACCAACATGGCAACCACAATTCACTGGCCGCAGTTTCGCGGCCCTGGCGCAAGCGGGATCGCGGAGGCGGTAAAGGCCCCAACAACCTGGGATGTTGAGGCAAAAAAAAACCTCAAGTTCAAGACGCCTCTGCCAGGTCTTGGGCACTCCAGCCCGATTGTCTGGGGGGAGAAGGTCTTTGTCACCACGGCGCTCTCAGCAAAAAATGACGACCTGAAGGTGGGGCTCTACGGGGATATCCAGCCCGTCGCAGATGGCTCAGAGCATGAGTGGAGAATCTACTGCCTGAACAAGCGCACCGGCAAGATCCTCTGGCAGCAGACGGCATGCAAGGGCGTCCCTAAGATTCCCCGTCACCCCAAGTCCAGCCAAGCTAGCGCGACGATGGCAACCGACGGCTCACGGGTGCTTGCCTTCTTCGGCTCCGAGGGGCTCTACTGCTACGATCTCAATGGTAAGCTGCTCTGGAAGCGGGACTTTGGCGTTTTAGACTCCGGGTACTTCCAGGTTCCCACCGCGCAGTGGGGCTGGGCCAGCTCCCCGATCTTCGCGGAAGGCAAGATTATTGTCCAGTGCGATGTTCAGAAAGGCTCGTTTGTGGCGGCGCTCGACCCCGCGACGGGTAAAGACCTCTGGCGCACGTCCCGCGCAGATGTCCCCACCTGGTCCACTCCCACGCTCTGTAAAGTCGGCGGCACGGCGCAGATCGTGGTGAATGGCTGGAAGCATATCGGGGGCTATGACCTCAAGACGGGCAAGCAGCTGTGGAAGCTGGCAGGCGGCGGCGACATTCCCGTCCCGACACCCGTGGTAGGCCAAGGCCTGATCTTTATCACCAACGCCCATGGAAGGCAGGCCCCTATCTATGCCGTCCAGCCAACAGCGCGCGGTGAGATCAAGCTCCCCCCCGAAGGCCTCGGAAATCCTAGCTTTGCCTGGGGAACTCGGCGCGATGGTGCCTACATGCAGACCCCGCTCGTGCTGGGCAACTATCTCTATGTCTGCAACGATGCCGGAGTTCTGCGCTGCTTTGAGGCCGACAGCGGCAAGAAACTCTACGAGGAGCGCCTTGGCACGGGGCGCACGGGCTTCACGGCATCGGCTGTAGCGATGGGGGAGAAGCTCTACTACACCAGCGAAGAGGGCGAGGTCTTTGTGGTGTAGGCCGGGGCAAAGTTCAAGATCCTGGCCCAGAACCCGCTGGGTGAGGTCTGTATGGCAACTCCCGCCATCTCGGAGGGAGTTCTCTACTTCCACACCCAGGGGCACCTGGTCGCGGTCTAGCTACTTCACCTTCAGCTCGGCGTTGCCGCGCTGGTAGTCGCCGAGCAGGTGCTCGGCGAAGTACTCCAGGGTCATCTGGTTGAAGTAGCCGGTCATGTCGCCGAAGCTATGGTTCTGGCCGGGGAGCATCATAAAATCAAAGCGCTTCCCGGCCTTGATCAGCGCATTGACGAGGCGAATCGTGCCGCCGGGGTGGACATTGTTGTCCATCTCGCCGTGCACGAGGAGCAGCTTACCCTTGAGATTTCCCGCCAGCTCAGCGTTGGTGGGGACTTTGATCTCAAACTTAGTCTCCCCCGTCGGCTTGCCATCTGCACCAAGAACGGGTACTTCTTTGAGGCCATGGTGCTGCTCGCTCCAGTTGGCGTTGTAGATATTGTTGTCGTGGTTGCCTGCGCTACTGACGCCTACCTTGAAGAACTCGTTGTAGGGCGGCAGGAGCAGCGCAGCGCCCGTCATGAAGCCGCCGCCGGAGTGCCCAAAAATGCCCACTTTATCAACATCCACCCATGGGAACCGCGCGGCAAGCTGCTCAATACCGGTTTTCTTATCCGCGAGGCCGTAGTCACGGAGATTGTAGTAGCCGTAGCTGTGGTAGGCGTTGGAGCGGGCTGGGTTGCCGCCCCGGTTGCCGATTTGGATGACAATAAAGCCAAGCTGAGCTAGGCGGGCGTTGGTGGCACTTACCGAAAAGCCCGAGTTCACCGACTCGGTCTGAGGACCGGGATAGACATAGGCGATAATCGGGTACTTGCGTTTTGGATCAAAATCCGTGGGCTTCCAGAGGTTGCCATAGAGATCGTTCACGCCGTCGGCAGCTTTCACCGTGAAGCGCTCTGGCATGCGCCAGCCCAGCTCTAAGAGGCGCTCTAGCTTGGTCTCCTCCAGGTCTAAAATCATCTTACCGTCACGGTCACGGAGCACTGCCTTGGGGGCCAGATCGGGGCGGGAGGAGACATCCACCACAAAGTCTTTGCTAGGCGAGACGCTCGATGTGTGATCAGCCTCACCCGCATCCGTGAGGGTGAGGCCGCTACCGTCCAGCCCGACATGGTAGAGATGCTGGTAGTACGGGTTCTCCCCGGCCTCGCGCCCTTGGGCCACAAACCAGAGCTGAGATTTTTTCTCATCCACCTCGGTGATACTACTGGCACGATAGGGACCGCTTGTCACGGCATTTTTCAGCTTACCATCGTTGCTGTAGAGGTAGTAGTGCCCCCACCCAGAGCGCTCCGAGAACCAGAGAAAATCGCCACCGGGCTTGACATACTTCACTTCCTGAAGCTCCAAGAACGCATTCTCCACGGCCTCCGTCACCAGTGGGGTCACGGCCTTGGTAGCGAGATTGATCTCGCACAGCTCCGCGTGGCGCTGAAGCCGATCCCGGCGCAGAAAGCGCAGGGTCTCCGAGGTTGTATCCTGGAAGTGGACATTGCGAAGCTGCTGGTCTTTGTACTTCTCGACCGGCAGCTTCTCCAGCGCTTTTTTCTCGGGGTTGAAGGCAAAAAGCTCCTGACTCCCGACTTCAGGCTCGCCGGGCATGGCGTACTTATAGCTCAGCAGGCTCGGGCGCGGCTCGGAGAGGGAGCTGACCAGAAAGAGTTCTTTTACTTTACGGGAGTCGAAGCGGCTCACGTAAAAGCGCTTGGAGTCCTTGGACCAGGTGACATTGGCCCGGACACGCTGCTCCGTTGGCGGAGGGGGTGCGCCCCCGCCCCCTTGCTGTCCACGACGAGTCCCGCCGCCGCCACCAAAAATCCCGCCAAAGCCGCCCTCGCGGCTCCCGAAGCTGTAGTCCTTCTCGCCGTCTTTGGTGAGCTGCACGGGCGGCTGATCTTTGCCCTCTTTGATCTCCACGTAGTAAAGATTGTGGGCCATCGCGTAGACATAGGCCTTCTTGTCGGGTGAGAGATTACGAAAGTCCCGCGCCTCGGTAGTCGCCGCTGCCGTGCCCTCTTTCGCGGCAATTTTCAGAGTCTCCTTGGCTAAGTCATACTCGTAGCGGGTTGTTTTTGGCGCAGTGCTAGGCGCAACGGGCGCTTCGGTGAGGGAGAAAAACATCCGGTTGGCATCTTTTTCATCGAAGGTGACCGTGGCGAAGGGCAGGTTGCTGGAGTCATAGGGCTTCTGGGTGAGCTCAGAAAGCGCCGCGGCCATCTTGGCGGTGTCAAAGAGCGGCGTTTTCTTTTTTGCCTTCGGATCCACTTTCCAGAACTTGCGCCCGGAGTCGTCGCGCCAGGAGTACCAGAACGTGTCGGTCTTGTTGATCCAGCCGGGCGCAAGAGTCGTGCTGGGCACAAAGGGCGTCAGGCTCTCTGCCCGCTTGTGTGAGTTGCGAGACAAGAGCAGGAATGACAAAGGAAACGGGGAAAATCATGGGTTAAATTCCGTCCAGCCCGTACTCGTCCACGGGCGAAAAGTAGATAATCGTGATGAGTGTGTCCTCATCAATGGGCCGGTCGTAGATACGCTGGAGAAAGGTCGTAACCTCCTCTTTGGTACGGAACTCCGGGTTCTCGCGCTGAATATCGCGTGGGGTGAGGTCTTTGAGGGGCTTCACTTCGACCATGTCTAAGATAGCCGTGAAGAGCTTGTAGCGCCGTCCAAAACGCTGCCCCAGTGTCACCCAGACCAGCATTCCCGACTGATACTTACTCGTTTTATCCCCAAGACGGATCGTCGCGGACTTACGGCCTTTGCGCAAGGCATCGCCATAGAGCTCGTTGTAAAAATTAAGTGCGAACATCCCCGCCTCCTTCGACACATCGGCGGAAAAATCCTGCGTACACTCCCAATACAGCAGCTCACCTTGCAGCGCGGCTAAAAATCGGATATAGTCCATTCTACTGCGGGAGTAGTTCAGTGGTAGAGCGTTTGCTTCCCAAGCAAAATGTCGAGGGTTCGAACCCCTTCTCCCGCTCTCAAAGCCCTCTGTATAGTATGCAGAGGGCTTTTGCTTTTTTGAGAGAGGTTTGGGATGCAGCAAGCAGCGCGTTTTAGGATCACCGCGGATCATGTCGATGGTGTCTACCGAGTGGGCGAGACGGTTCGCTGGAGTGTCCAATGGGCAGGTGAGGGCCCGGCTCCCGAAAAAATAGACTATGTTGTCAAGCGCGGTGGCCTCACGGAGCAGAGCAAGGGAAGCTTAGCCCTGGCCCAAGGCACCGGCACGGTTGAGGCGCGCTTTGAAAAACCAGGCGCACTGCTTCTTGTTCTGCAAGGCTCGCGTAGCCGAGGCGGCGCAGTGGCGGCTCCCGAGAAGATTGGACTCTCGGCCCCACGTCCCCAGAATTTTGATGCGTTCTGGGCGGCAAAAATCAAAGAGCTAGGCTCCGTCCCTGCGAACCCGCGGCTAGAGCGTGGGCTCTCGGGTAAGCCGGGCGTGGTGTACTCCAAGCTCACCATGAACAACATTCGGGGGACGAAGATTCAGGGGCACACGGCCCAGCCCGCAGGAAAGACAACGCTCCCCGCCCTCCTCATCGTCCAGTGGGCCGGTGTCTATGGCCTGCCGCGAAACTGGGTCACGGATCGCGCCGCTGATGGCTGGCTCACGCTCAATATCGAGGCACACGATCTTCCCTTTGACCAGCCCCCCGCTTTCTACGAAGAACAGAGCAAGGGGCCGCTGAATAACTATCCCGCCATCGGCAACGACAGCCCAGAGACGAGCTATTTCTTGCGGATGTATCTCTCCTGCTACCGCGCCGCACAGTACCTGACGGAGCACCCGGACTGGGACGGCAAGACTCTCGTGGTGATGGGCGGGAGCCAGGGTGGGCTCCAGTCGCTGATGACGGCGGGACTGCACCCGAAAATCACAGCAGCCCTCGCCTCCGTTCCTGCAGGCTGCGATATGCTTGGCCCCGATGTGGGCCGCGCACCCGGCTGGCCAATGTGGGTCTTCAATGCGCAGGGCAAGGACGCCAAAAAAGTCCGTGAAGCCAGCCGCTACTTTGATGTCGCCAACTTTACGCCTAAAATCAAGTGCCCCGTGCTGATCGGCTGTGGCCTGATTGACGAGACCTGCCCGCCCGAGGGGATTCTCGCCGCTGCCAACCAGATCAAGAGCCCCAAAGAAGTGGTTTTGCTGCCTATCGCCGGTCACCAGAACGAAAATGGCTCCCAAGCCGCCTATGAAAAACGCTGCTGGCAAGACTGGCTCCCCGCGCTACGTGACGGAAAACCCATCCCACGCTAAACCGACGCGGTATAATAGGGCCTCATGTCCACCAGTAAAAAAGAAGAGAAAAGCGGTCAGAAACGCACCGTCGCCGTGAACCGCCGCGCCCGCCATGAGTACTTCATCGAAGAAGTCTATGTCGCGGGGATGGTGCTGGTTGGCACCGAGGTAAAGTCACTGCGAGCGGGAAAAGCCAACCTCACCGATGGCTACGCCCGTATCGAGAAGAACGAGCTGTGGCTCCACAACCTGCATATCGCCCACTTTACGCAGGGCCATGGCGACAATGTCGAGCCCACGCGCACCCGCAAGCTCCTGCTCAAGCGCAAAGAGATTGACCATCTGCTGGGACTGACCCAACAAAAGGGCCTGGCACTGATCCCCCTCGCGATTATCTTTGAGCGCGGCTTTGCCAAGATCGAGCTGGGGCTAGGGCGCGGTAAGAAGCTCTACGACAAGCGCGAAGATATCGCCAAGCGCGATGCGGACCGGGAAGCGCGACGCGAAGTTTTTGGAAGGAATTAAGGACGAATGGCGAGGACAGTGAAGGTGCCCGTGCTGGGGCAGTCGGTGGAGGAAGTTCGGATCGTTCAGTGGTTCAAGAAAGTCGGTGACACGGTCACGATTGGCGAGGCGCTGGGTGAGCTAGAGACGGACAAGACCAACATGGAGTTCGCCAGCACGGAGACGGGCACGATTCTGAGCATTCTCTCCCCCGTGGATAGCTACGTCAAGGTGGAGACCCCGCTCGTGCTTGTCGGGGAGCCTGGTGAGAGCGTCACCGTACCGACGGAAGCTGCCACAGCTCCTGTTGAAGCTGCCACAGCTCCTGTCGCTGCCCTCACTCCTGCCGTTGTTGCGGCGGCCCCAACGCCTCCCGTATCCGCCCCCGCCCCCCTCCCCCCCAGCCCCCGCCGGGTACCCTCTGGGTGGGGGGAGCCAATAACGGGTGCGATTGATGCCTCGCCGCGTGCCCGCCGCATTGCCGATGAGCTTGGCGTGAGTGTCAAAGACCTCGCGGGAAAGGGCACCGGGCCTGGCGGTCGCATTATCGAGCGCGACATTGAGGCTGCGCACGCCGCTATGCAAGCCCAAGCGCTCCTAGAGGCCCCCGCGATGCGCATCTCGCCGCTGGCACAGGCAATCGCAACCGGCGAGGGTGTCAATCTGACCGAGGTCGCAGGTAGTGGCACGGGCGGGCGCATCACCGCCGACGATGTGCGTGCGGCAAAGCCCTCCTCCCCCAGCCCCTCCTCCCAATCCTGGGAGGCAGGATTGGGCGAGGGGAGCGAGAAATTGGTTGGGACTCCCTCTCTCTCCCCCTCCTCCCAGGGTTGGGAGGAGGGGGTCGGGGGGAGGAGGGTTCTCCCCCTTGCGGGACTTCGCAAGCGGGTGGCGGACAACCTCAGCAAGTCCGTGCGGGAGAAGCCTCACGTAACACTCAATCTGTCCGTGGACATGACCGAGGCCAACAAGCTCCGCAAGCAGCTCCTGCCCGCCATCGAGAAGTCCGACAATGTCCGTATCTCCCCCACCGATCTCATCATTAAAGCATGTGGCCACGCGCTTAAAGAACACCCAATGGTCAATGCCCATATCAGCGGCGACACGATCACGCTCTTTGAGGCCGCGCATGTGGGAATGGCCGTCTCGCTAGGCGACGATGGGCTGATTGTCCCGGTGATTAAAGATGTCCAGAGCAAGGGCCTGACCCAGCTTGCCAAAGATCGGGTAGATCTTGCGGCACGAGCACGCACCATGAAGCTAGCCAGCGACGAAGTGACGGGTGGGACGTTTACGATCACCAATCTCGGCAACTACGGCGTGCAGTCGTTCAACCCGATCATTCCCCCACCGCAAGTCGCGATTCTGGGTATCTGTGCGATCACCGATACCATTGTGGCGGTAAATGGCCAGCCCGCCGTGCGCCCTATGATGGGTCTCTCCCTTAGCTTTGACCACCGCGCCCTCGACGGTGCCCCTGCCGCCGCGTTTCTCGCACGGCTTAAAGAGCTCCTGGAGACCCCTGGACTCCTCCTCGCCTAGAAAACCTAAAAGACCTCAACGATTTTTACCATGCAAAATAGCCGATTTTTACGCGCTTGCCGCCGCGAGCCTGTGGACGCCACTCCGGTCTGGCTGATGCGCCAGGCGGGGCGCTACATGCCCGAGTACCGTGAGCTACGCACCAAGTACAGTATCTTAGAGCTGATCAAAGACCCCGCGCTGGCGTGCGAGGTGACGATGCAGCCGATCCATGCGTTCAACCTAGATGCGGCGATTATCTTTGCCGATATTCTCCCCCCACTAGAAGGCATGGGCCTGAAGCTAGAGTTTCTCAAGGGCGAGGGGCCCATTATCCACAACCCCGTGCGCACCGCCAAGGCAATCGGGCAGCTTGTCTTGCCAGAGCCGCGCGAGACTCTAAGCTTCACGCTGGAGGCCATCAAGCTCGTGCGAAAAGAGCTAGAGCCACGAGGGATTCCCTTGATCGGCTTTAGCGGCGCTCCGTTTACCCTAGCCAGCTACGCGGTTGAGGGCGGCGCAAGTAAGAACCGCATTGAGGTCAAGAAGCTGATGTGGAACGAGCCCGTGGCCTGGCACTCGCTCATGAACAAGCTGGCGACTCTGGCCGGTGAGTATCTTCTGGCGCAGGCCGAGGCGGGCGCACAAGCGCTCCAGCTCTTCGATAGCTGGGTCGGTGAGCTTAGCCCAGCGGACTACGAGAAGTTCGTCCTTCCCTACAGTAAAAAAGCGCTGGAGATTGCAAGTAAGGCAGGGGTTCCCCTGATTCACTTTGGCACTGGCACCAGCGGGATGCTTCCTCTAATCCAAAAAGCGGGCGGCGATGTGATCGGGGTGGACTGGCGCACAAATCTGGCAGCAGCGTGGGACGAGCTGGGTGACGGCGTGGCAGTGCAGGGGAACTTAGACCCCGTGGCGCTCTTTGCGGGCTGGGACGCGCTCCAGCCGCAGGTGGAAAAGATCCTGGATAGCGTGAAAGCAAAGCCTGGCCATATCTTCAACCTAGGACATGGGATTCTGCCCGAGACCCCCGTAGACACCGTGCGCCGCCTCATTGATTTTGTCCACGAGTACACGCAGACCAAGCCATGATCGCCATTATCGGAGGCGGCATCTCCGGGCTCAGCGCGGCGTGGTTTGCTCAGAAGCGCGGCCTGGAGTATGTGCTCTTAGAGGCATCGGAGCGCTGGGGGGGAAAGCTCCAGACGGAGAAAATCGACGGCTTTGTAGTCGAGGGCGGGGCGGACTCGTTTCTGGCGACCAAGCCTTGGGCGGCGCAGCTCGCGCGCGAGCTAGGTCTGGGGGAGCGGCTTCTGGGCACCAACGACAAACTCCGCACGATCTATGTTCTCCACAATGGCCAGCCCGTCGCACTCCCGGAGGGCATGCAGCTGATCGTCCCCACCAAGCTCTGGCCCTTTCTCAAGAGCCCCCTCCTCTCGCTTTCCGGCAAGCTCCGCATGGGCCTCGACTGGCTGATTCCCCCACGAACGGACTCTACCGACGAGACCATCGGCAGCTTTGTACGCCGCCGTTTCGGCCAAGAAGCCCTAGAGCGCCTCGGGGAGCCGCTACTCTCGGGAATCTACAGCGGCGAGTCCGAGCGCCAGAGCCTGCTCGCCACGTTTCCGCGCTACCGCGAGCTAGAGACCGAGTTCGGGAGCCTGATCCGAGGGACGCTCGCGCAGAAGGCAAAACAGGCACAGGCCAATCCAAACGGCAAGCGCCCTGCGATGTTCCAGTCATTTCCCAGCGGCACACAAGAGCTGGTAGACGCGCTTGTTGGACAGCTCACCGGCGAGAAGCGGCTTAACACCTCCGTAATGAGTCTCATTTCCTTGCCCTCAGGTAGCTACCAGCTTGCGTTGAGTGACGGTACACTTCTTACCACTCCCCAGATCATTATCACCACGCCCGCCTCGGTTGCCGCCAAGCTTATCCAGCCTCTTGCGCCACGAGTCGCGGAGCAGCTGGAGCTGATCCGAGCCGTGAGCACGGGGACGCTCTCACTGGGCTTTCGCTCCGCGGACATCCAGCGCCCCTTAAATGGCTTTGGCATGGTGATCCCGCTACGGGAGAAGCGCCCCATCAATGCCTTGACGATCTCCTCGATCAAGTTCCCCTCGCGCGCCCCCGACGGCCACGCGCTTGTCCGTGTCTTTTTCGGTGGCTCCCGCACGCCCGAGACGCTGGAGAAAACCGACGCAGAGATTCTGGCGATGGCAAAAGAGCAGCTCTTGGATATTCTGGGGATCACCGCAGAGCCGCTCTTTCACCGCATCTTCCGCTGGCACAACGCCAACCCTCAGTACGATGCGGGGCACCTAGATCGAATCGATGTCCTAGAGAAATCTCTTCCCCCCGGCCTGCACCTCACCGGCTGCGCCTACCGTGGCGTCGGCATCCCCGACTGTATTCATCAAGCGGAAGAAACGGTCGAGCGGCTTTCTCCCCCCTAACCCCCGCCCAGCGGGGGGAATAAAAGGAAAATCCCTCTTTGTCCCCCCGTTGCACGGGGGTTAGGGGGGCGGGACAAAGCGGGTATCCTAATACCGATGAACACACAAGAATCAGAGCGACTCTTTGCCCGTGCGCAGGAGCTTATTCCCGGCGGTGTCAATAGCCCCGTCCGTGCCTTTCGTGGGGTCGGTGGTACGCCTAGGTTTATTGAGCGCGGCTCCGGGCCATATATCTGGGACGCCGATGGCAACCGCTACACCGACTATGTTCTGTCGTGGGGGCCGCTCGTGCTGGGCCATGCGCCCGAAGTTGTCTTGCAGGCCATCGCGGAGACGGCGGCCAAGGGCACAAGCTATGGGGCACCCACGGCGCTTGAAAACCAGCTCGCGGAGCAGGTCATCGCGATGGTGCCAAGCATCGAGCAGATTCGCTTTGTCAACAGCGGCACTGAGGCGTGCATGAGCGCCCTGCGCCTCGCCCGCGCGGTCACGGGGCGCGAGAAGATTGTCAAGTTCTCCGGCTGCTACCATGGCCACGCCGATATGCTTCTGGTGCAGGCGGGCAGCGGCGTTGCCACACTGGGTCTGCCCGACTCCCCTGGCGTCCCCAAGGCCACTGCCGCAAGCACCCTCACGCTTTCCTACAACGACTTAGACGGTGCCAAAGCGCTCTTCACAGAGCTGGGCTCCGAGATCGCCGCGGTGATTGTCGAGCCGATTGCGGCCAACATGGGCTTCGTGCCCCCTGCCGACGGCTACTTGCTGGGGCTCCAAGCGCTCTGTCGTGCGCACGGGGCGCTGTTTATCCTCGATGAAGTGATGACGGGCTTTCGGGTCGCACCCGGCGGAGCACAGGCACGCTGGGGCATCGATCCCGATATCACCTGCCTCGGAAAAGTCATCGGCGGTGGGCTTCCGGTTGGGGCGTATGCGGGCAAGAAGACGATCATGCAGCACGTCGCGCCCGCCGGGACGATGTACCAGGCAGGGACGCTCTCAGGCAACCCGCTGGCGATGGCGGCGGGCCTGGCGACGCTCACCGAGCTACAAAACCCTGGCGTCTTCGAGGGAATTGTCGCCCGTACGACACAGCTCACCGAGGGCATTCGTGCCGCCGCTGCGTCAGCCCGTCTGCCGATTCAAGCGGGAACCGTCGGCACCATGTTTGGGTTCTACTTCCTGAAAGAAGAGGGGACCAAAGTGACCGACTACGCCACCGCAAAGCAGTATGTCGATGCCCCGCGCTTCGCCTCGTTCTTCCATAAGATGCTGGAGCGCGGTGTCTACCTGGCTCCCAGCGCCTTCGAGGCAGGCTTTGTCAGCGCCGCGCACACCGAAACCATTGTCCAGAGCACGCTGGATGCGATTCAAGAAAGTATGAGTGAGCTATGAGACCACGCACCACCGATACCCCCGCCGCTCCGCCCGCCGGACGGCAGCTCAGCCGCCGCCAGTACGTCCGCTTTGCCTTCTACAAGCTCGATCCCACTTGGCGGCGCTTAAGTGACGACGAACAAGCGGCGCAGAAGCGCGAGCTTTCGAGCGTCATTCAGAACTTCAACCGGCGCATGCTCCTGCGGCCCTACAGCACGGTCGGCACCCGCGCGGACTGCGAGCTGCTCCTCTGGCAGATCGCCGAGAGTCCGCTGGTCTTCCAGGAGCTAGCCACCGCGATCCTGCGCACAAAAATGGGCAGCTACCTCCAGATCGTCTACAGCTACTTCTCGCAGACCAAGCGCTCGGTCTATGAGATTCGCGTGGGCGGCGACGATGGAAGTGAGGAAGAAGAGCGGCTGGTGATTGACCCCTCGGAGGCGAAGTATGTCTTTGTCTACCCGTTTATCAAGACCCGCCCCTGGTATCTACTCTCCAAGCACGCCCGCCAAGGCGTCATGGACGAGCACATCGAAGTGGGGAAAAAATTCCCCTCGATCCGCCTCAACACCACCTACAGCTTCGGCATCGACGACTACGAGTTTATCTTGGCCTTCGAGACCGACGAGCCCGCCGACTTCTTAGACTTAGTGCAGGAGCTGCGCGAGACTGAGTCCAGCCGCTACACGCTCCAAGACACGCCACTCTTTACCTGCGTGAACTTACGCCTCGACGAAGCCTTAGACGCTCTGGGTGGCCCGCCCATCGCCGAAGCCCTTGCCGCCGGAGAGGCCCGCGAGAGCTGGGTCGAGGTCTGTGCGCTTGCGGAGCTAGAGCCTGGAAAGACGCGCTCGGTGTTTCTCGAAGGCAAGATGGTCGGGGTCTTTAACATCAAGGGTGAGATCTTTGCCATCAACAATAGATGCAGCCATGCCCGCGGCCCGCTCTGCGAGGGAACTATTGACAGCGACGAGTGTTCGGTTGTCTGTCCCTGGCACTACGGCAAGTTCGATCTGAAGACCGGAGCGGCAATTGACGGTGTGGTGAAAAAGCCCGTCGAGACGTTCCAAACCAAGATCGAAAACGGCATGGTGTGGGTCGGCACGAAAATCTCATGAGCAACTACGACGCACTTTTAGTTTTGTCTTTTGGTGGCCCGGAAGGCCCCGACGATGTCATTCCGTTTCTGCAAAACGTCACGGCGGGGCGCAATATCCCCGCCGAGCGCCTCGCGGAAGTCGCGGAGCACTACCAGCACTTTGGGGGCATCAGCCCGATCAACGCCCAGAACCGAGCGCTGATTGCAGCCCTTAAAGCCAGCGATTTCCCCCTGCCGATCTACTTTGGCAACCGCAACTGGCACCCGTTTGTCACCGACACCGTGGCGCAGATGAAGGCCGATGGCATCAAAAACGCGCTCGCCTTTGTGACCTCGGCGTTTAGCTCGTACTCCGGCTGCCGCCAGTACCGCGAGGACATCGCCAAGGCACGCGAGGCTGTGGGCGATGGTGCGCCCGAGTTTGGCAAGATCCGCGTCTTCTACAACCATCCCCTCTTTATCGAAGTGATGGCCGAGCGCGTCAACGAGGCGCTCTCCCAGCTTCCCCATGGCTCCCGCGTGGTCTTCACCGCCCATAGCATCCCCATCGGCATGGCCCGTGGCTGTGACTACGAGGCGCAGCTAACCGAAGCCGCCGGGCTGATCGCAGAGGCCTGCGGCGTGGAGAACTTCGACTTGGCCTACCAGAGCCGCAGTGGCCCGCCTCAAGTGCCCTGGCTGGAGCCCGATATCCTCGACTACCTGCACGGCCTCAATGCTCCCGGCGTCGCGGTGGTACCACTTGGATTTGTCTCCGATCACATGGAAGTTCTCTACGACCTCGACCACGAGGCCAAGCACCTGGCAGAGGAGCTTGGGATTTCCTTTGTGCGGGCGGCGACGGCGGGGACGCACCCCAAGCTCATCCAGATGATCCATGAGCTTGTGAATGAGCGGCAGAGCGACTCTCCGATCCGGCTCACGGTCGGCACACGCGGCCCCAACCCCGATGTCTGCCGGGAAAACTGCTGCCTGCGCGGCGAGGGCCGTCCCCCTGCACGCCCCTAAAAACGAAATCCCAGGTAAAATAGAGCCACGATGAACGTACTCTCTCTTCTCACACTGGCGGCACTCTCGCAGTCGCCGTATCTGATGCCCGATAACAAAGCAAAGCAGCCAAAGCCCGTCCCCCCTCCCCCCGGAGCCATTGTGCTTTTCTCCGGCAAGCCTGAGGAAATGGCGGCCAACTGGCGCAAGTTTGGCTCCACAGCCGATGCGGACTGGGGCGTGGTCAAGGGCGCGATGGTCTCCCAGAAGGGCAATATCGTCAGCAAGCAGGAGTTCACAGACTTCATGCTCCATGTCGAGTTTAAAGTCCCCTACGTCCCCAATGAAAAAGGCCAAGGCCGGGGCAACTCAGGCGTAGGCTTGCAGAGCTGGTACGAGATTCAGGTGCTGGACTCCTCCGGGCTGAAGATTCCCGGAACGGGCGACTGTGGCGCGGTCTACAACCAAGCCGCGCCGCTGGTCAATGCCTGCAAGCCCCCGCTCTCCTGGCAGACCTACGACATTATCTTCCGTGCGCCGCGTTTTGTGGACGGTAAAATAACCGAAAAGGCCCGCGTCACGGTAATGCAAAACGGAATTCTCGTGCAGAACAACACCGAGATTCAAGGCCCCACCGGAATTCGCGGTGATCGCCCGGTAGATAAACCTGGCCCGATTTTCTTGCAGGATCACCACAACCCCACCGAGTTCCGCCAGATCTGGATCGTGCCACTCCCCACCGACGGTTCTAAAAACTACGATCCGAAGTAGGCTCATCGCCGCCAAAGATCGGAGCTTCCAGAACTTCCGCAAACGTCGTCTGACGGAAAACCAGCTCCACCTGTGCCAGGGTATCGTCCATGCGCTGGTGGAGCTTACACAGATTTTTGGAGTGTTGTGGCAGGTCTAGTGGACACTTGGTAATGCGCTGGATCGGATCCACCGCCTGCACGATGTCGTAGACGCAGAGCTGATCTGTGGGACGGGCAAGGCGGAATCCTCCATGCAGGCCGCGCTGTGAGACCACCAGCTCGGCACGTGCTAGGCTCTGCATCACTTTAGAAAGATAGCTGGGGGGAACTTTGGTTGCCGCCGCGATCTGTGCTACGGTGCGCGGCTCTCCCTCTTGGGCAAGGTAGGCCACCGCTCGAAGCGCGTACTCGGCAGTCTGGGAAAACATGCACCAGTGTACCGTACCCCTAAAAATAACTTAGCCCCTCCAGAAAGCTCTGAAGGGGCTCGGTGGTCAGGACTTACACAATCTGGAACTCTTCGAGCTTACCCGCTAGAGAGCGTGCGACATCGGCGCGAACGAGGATATGTTCAGGACCATAGTCCACGGAGTGCACCACGCCGAACTCATGACACTGCGCCACCAGCTCTGAGCGGCTGTAGGGGATTGCCACTAGCATGGTGTCCACTAGGTTTTTAATCGTCTCCGATACCCGCTCCATGAGCTGGTTGAGTCCCTCAGCCTTCGCCGCCGAGATGTAGCAAGAGTTCGGGGTCTTCGCCACCAGCTCTTGAAGTTCCTCAATATTTTCCACCAGATCACTCTTATTGAAGACCGTCAGGATTAGCTTATCGTGGGCTCCCAGGGCCTCCAGAGTCTCTAGAACGGTGTCTCGGTGACGATCCGCCTCCGGGCTGCTAATATCCACCACATGGATCAGAAAATCCGCCTCGATGGTCTCTTCGAGTGTGGCACGAAACGCGGCGACGAGATCATGGGGCAGGCTGCGGATAAAGCCTACGGTATCGGTGAGTAGGATCCCACGGCCATCGGGAAGGGTCACACGGCGTGTGGTAGGGTCCAGGGTCGAGAAGAGCATCCGGTCGGCCAGCACCTCAGAGCCCGAGAGCAAGTTCAGGAGGGTGGACTTGCCTGCCGAGGTGTACCCAACCAGAGCTGCTGAGGGGAATGGCAGCTTGCGACGAGCACTACGCTGCTGCCGACGGGTCTTCTTGACTTCTTCCAGCTCGCGAGTTAGCTCAGCGATGTCCTCGCGGATCTTACGCTTGTCTAGCGCGACTTTACTCTCCCCTCCACCACCGCGCACCCCGATACCGCCCTGCTGGCGCTCGAACTTGGTGTAGAGAAGCCCCACACGCGGTAGAGAGTAGGTAAGCTGCGCAAGCTGCACTTGAAGCTTCCCCTCACGCGTCCGTGCGCGCTGGGCAAAAATATCCAAGATCAGCTGCGTCCGATCCATCACCCGCGTCTTAAGTGTGATCTCTAAGTTGCGCTGCTGAGTAGGGGAGAGCTCGTTGTCAAAGATCACCACCGTCGGTTCCAGCTCCGCCACCAGGGTGTAGAGCTCATCGGCTTTTCCATGCCCAATCAGAAACGCGGAGTCAGCCTTATGCTTTCGCTGGCTGAAACGATCTAGAACCTCAATATCCGCAGTGCTCGCAAGTTCGGTTAACTCGTCCAGACGAACCTCAATGCTATCGAGGCTCTCATCGGTCTCCAGCGCCACCAGAATTGCGCTCTCATCGGTCACATTTGCTTGAAGCTTATTGGTCATACGTACTTACTGTATCGCAGGCGAAGGGACGGTGCTAAAGTTGCGTCTTTGCAACAGAAAAGAAAAGTAGCCCGTAGGGGGATCGAACCCCTGGTTTCCTCCGTGAAAGGGAGGCGTCCTAACCGCTAGACCAACGGGCCAAACGAGAGGAGTATATCGTGCCCAAAGGATCGCGTCAAGCCTTACTACGGCGCCAAAGTATTAAAAGACCAACTCCACAGAATGATAAGATTGCGGGCTCAGGGATGACCGCAGAGGATTGGGCAAAAAGCCAGTCACGATTTACTTGTGAGCTGCCCCCATTTTTAGTACCATCGCCATCCTCAGTCTTTACCGCTTTTCCCTCTCGGTTTCTCCTTTTCGGTGTTGGGTTCCGCCGAGGGTAAGCCGTCCGTAGAGTCGCCTAGCTTCTCGTCCGCTTTAGAAGAA
>JAPLCP010000176.1 GCA_026392155.1 Armatimonadota bacterium
AGTCCGAAGCGCTGCTGGCACTTATAGGCACCATCGCCGCGGATCACCTGTGGCAGGCCCGCGTACGGAGTCGAGAACTCGGTGTACTGGCCGTTTCTATCGAAGTTGTACGAGCCGCAGAAGTAGTCCTCGGTGCCGGTGCCGCAGATCGTGGGAAACTCACCGTCGCCGTCGAGGAAGAACTTGATCTCGCCCTCACCCCACCAGCCGGTGTTGTTGACGCCCCAGGCCATGTAGCACCCGACAAACTGCCCGTGGCCGCTCACGCCGTCGAGAATCGTATAGACATCTTTGTACGGAAGCGGGTTGGTGCGCCGGAACTGCGCGTGGAAGTAGGCAGCGTCATCGGGGATCTCGGTGAGGGTGTAGTTGATCTGGTAGTAGAGCACCATCTCGTCGTAGCCGATGTTCTCCAGCGTGATGCGGCACTTCTTGCGAAAGGGCATCTCCCAGTAGCAGTTAAACGCCGAGCCGGGATTGACGCAGACCGGCAGCGAGTTGACGTGGGCGTACTGGCACCAGCCGTTGGCAAAGAAGTCCCCGACGGGGCACTCCACCGACGGCGTCTCTTCGTCGTCCCAGTAGAAGCGCAGGATCGAGTAGCGCCAGTTGCCGGTCGGGGTCATCCAGATCTGCTGGATCGCACCAGGGCCGTCTATTTCGGCGAGTGTAAACGTGGTTCCCGCGGCGATCTTGACATACGGGCTGAGCTTCCAGCCGATACCGAGATCGCGAGCACACTCCTTGGCGGGGCCGTCTTCCGACATCCCACCCTTGCCCTTTTCGCCCGTGAAGTTCTCTGGGGAGATCGAGCGCGTCTTTGCCATCGAGAGCCGGGAGAGGTTCCCGAGGTTCATTCCAAGTCCGTTAAACATAGAGCAAGGTTCGCGGCTGAGCAGAGCATTTCCTGCCGAAGGGTGGTCGAGTAGTGCGAGACCGGGATGCAACCTACTTCCAGAACACCGCCACGGCAATCGCCAGCACACTGACCGCAATAACGCCTAGGTGCATTCCGCCACTGAGACCTTTTTTGCGGCTCGCTTCGATCATCCCTACCACGGCGAGACCAAGTAGTAGCTTAATGCCGACCTTCATGTGGTTGACAGGGTCGGCACCGGGGCTCTTGGCCAGCATCTCTTTGATCCCGATAAGTAACAGGCCCGTCACAAACGCGAGGCGTGCGCCCCAGACGGCGCTGGCGGCGAGCTTCTTCTCGGTGGCTCCGGAGAGCGTCAACACGCCCCCAAAAAGCGCAGCCCAGGAGATAAAGTGCGCCAGCTTCAATACGAGTCTTACTTGTTCCATAGACTGCTTATATCACCTTGCTTCCCCAAGCACAAAACTGTGGTACTGTGAGGGTGCATCTTTGCGTACTGGCTCTGGAAGCCGGTGCGCTTTTTGTTTTTATAAGGTGCAGACAAAGAGGTACCCCTTGGGTAACAAAAAAACAGAGGCGAAAGAGAACAACCGCCATGTCCGCACCGAGATGGCGCGGCATAGCGTGGACTGTGGTGAGGTGCAGGTTCAGTGCCTGCACGGCGTGGTTCATCTCTACGGGCGTGTTCGACCGATGCGTGGCCATGAGGAGACATTTTCCGCAGAGCGAGATGCCCTTCTTAAAGGACTGCGCCAGCGGGCGGGTGTTCGTGATGTGATCGCGGAGTGGCAGATCATGGGGTAAAAGCGGGTACACTTGCCTCTATAAAACGATGAAAACCATGAAAACAACGCTCACACCGTTTCATATTGCGGTTCCCGTGCGCGATATCGCCGAGGCACGGGAGTTTTATGGAGGCACTTTAGGGTGCTCAGAGGGGCGCAGTGCGGAGCACTGGGTAGACTTTAACCTCTTTGGGCACCAGTTTGTCTGTCACTTAAACCCGAATCTGGGCAAGGACGGCCAGCTCACGGCGCACTACAACGGCGTGGATGGTCATGGTGTGCCGGTGCCACACTACGGCGTAGTCTTAGAGCTGCCCGTCTGGGAGGCGCTGGCGGCGCGGCTGAAAGAGCGCGGCGTGGTGTTTGTGATCGAGCCCTACCTTCGCTTTCAAGGCGAGGTCGGGGAGCAGGCGACGATGTTCCTGATGGACCCGACCGGCAACGCGCTGGAGTTCAAGGCTTTTGCCGATATTAATGGCCAGCTCTTCGCGACCCAGTAGGAGCTAGCGCGGCTTCCAGGCCAGCACTTGCCGGGCTTTGCGTAGAAGGATTTCGAGCTCAGAATAGGGGATCTCTTGCACCGAGGGGTAGGCGTTCTCGATAAAGAGCCAAGCCGCAAGCGCCGATGACTGCCCCAGGATCATGAAGACCGGCTCCATGCGAATCGAGCCGTAGGCGATGTGGCTCGACGCGAGGCAGACGGGCACGAAGAGGTTTTTACACTCGCGCTGGCGGGGGACAAGGGAGCGGTAGGAGATGGCGTACGGCGGGGTGCTGACTTGCACATCGCCCTCGTTTTTCACAAAGCCGTCCACGACCACGCGGTTGCAGTTGTGCGAGTCCATGTTGTAGCTCCCCAGCCCCACCGAGTCCTCGATCTTGAGCTTGCCCTTACAGTGGCTCTCCGTCATCACGACACTGGTGACCATGCGGCGGGCCTCACGAACATAGAGCTGGCGCGACCAGCCGCCCGTCTCCAGAAACTCGTCCCGGCAGAGCCCCCACTCACTCCAGCGCTCCCGCAGCTCGGCAGGGACACTCGGCTCGTTGCCCATGTACCACATCAGCCCCTGCTGGTAGCGCACGTGCTCCTGAAAGATCTTCTCCCGCTCGGCATAGCCCGCCTCGGGGTACTTATGATTGGCCCCAATAAAATCGGTTGAGAAGCCACCGTGGTTGTTCTTATCGAACTTGCCTTTTTGCAGCGGATCGAACTTATTGAAAAACTCACTGGCCCCCGCTTTGATATAGCGTGTGAGTAGCTCGTAGTTTTTGTTGTCGTAGCCGATGGGCTTGGGGTAGGGAATTTTATTGGCCGGTGTCTTGGTGAGACAGAGCCGGAAACAGTATGCCTGGACGCTCTTGTCGCCGCTGCCAGGCGCAAGTGGCTTGGCTTGAATGCCAGGAAGCAGGCCACTTTTCGGGTCGTCTTCGATCATATACGGCGAGACGGGCTTTAAGAACTGGTGCTTGTCGCGGATCTGGTAGCCGTTGATGGTCTCGCCGTAGACTTTGTTGCTCTCACGACCCACGGTGTAGCTTACGCCCGCCTTTGCCATAAGATCGCCCTCATAGGTCGCGTCTATAAACACCGCCGCCTCGACCGTCAGCCCTTCTTCGGTGGTGACGGAGACAAGCTGCCCTCGGTTTTTCTTGACGGATGCCAGAAACTGCCCAAAGTACGGCACGACGCGCACCTCGGCCAGTAGCTCCGTGAGCACTTCCTCGGCGACATGAGGCTCGAAGTTCCACTCTTCTGTCTTCCCATACTTCGCGCCAATTCGGGCATAGACCTCGCGCGCCAGGCCACCAATGGCCTCTTTACGCCCAGTGTCGGTGTAGGAAAGCCCGCCCGTCGTGAGTCCGCCGATGTGCCGCTCCGGTGCGAGCAAGACCACGTGTAGCCCCAGCCGCGCCGCCTGTACTGCTGCGATCACCCCGCTCGCCGTGCCACCGTAGACACAGAGATCTGCGTGGCGTGTGTGTGGCTTCTGCGCCAGCGTGGGAGGCTTCCAATAAAAAAGGGACGTCATGTCTTGAGTTGTCATAACGTCCCCACTATACCAAAGGTTTACGCTTTAGAAAGCACCAGTGAACCCGAGGTTGTTCTGTGGGCAAGCATTTGCTGCCACGGAGCACCCCAGTGCCTCGTCGGTAAAGGTGAGGTTCGGGTTGGGCTGTGCGCTCATATCGGCTCCAAAATCACTGAACCGGATCGCAGACTTACGTTTGAACTTCGCATGACCATCGCAGTAGAGCAAGATGGTGCCTCCAGAGTGCTGGTAGTCGTAAAACTGATGGTTGAACTGGTTATAGACTGTTGTGGAGTTGGTTGCTAGACAGGGGCGTACATGCGAGACCCGGGTCTTGTACTTGTACTCTTGGAGAAATATAATGTCCGCAGGTGCGGGGATCGCGGCAAGAGACTTGCTGGCCGCAATGCCGTTGAGCAGGTAGCTGAGGTTGCCTCCTCCTGGTATGTTGGTCTCACGGTAGCCTGAGGTTGCCCCGCCTGCTCCTCCTGAGCGTGGTGTCGCATTTGGGCAGAGATAGACTTGTAGGTTCTTGACATAGGGATAGATATCGCGTGCCCAGTTACGCAGTACGGGTGAGCCTGCTCCAGTCTCGGGAGTCATGAAGCCAAGAGGGTTTTGGGTGCCTGCGGCATTGGTAAAGCCAGAATCCCCAGGCCAGCCATGCGGGGCACCACTGTTACCGTTGAGACCGTTATGATTGCCCGGCAGAGTTTCATCATAGTCTTGGGTGTACATCATCAGGCCAATACCAATCTGCTTGGTATTGGAGAGGCAGCTTGTCTGGCGAGCTTTCTCTCTTGCTTGGGCGAAGACGGGAAATAAGATAGCGGCGAGAATCGCGATGATGGCGATCACGACGAGAAGTTCGATTAGGGTAAAAGCGCGTTGATTTTTCATTGCGTGGGGTCCTTCAGTGGAGATAATAAACCTGGGGGAGCCGCCGTACTCTGGCGGTGGATCAGGCGGGTGGCGAGCGGGGCCATTGCGGGCGGCTCCTTGCCCTGCCACAGGCACTGGAGCACTTTAAGCGCCCCTTCGGCCTGTGCATCGAGAGGGTTCTCGACGGTGGTAAGCGGCGGGACAGCGGTCTCCGCCAGCACGTTGTTGTCAAAGCCGATGATCGAGAGGTCTTCGGGGACACGAAGCCCTAGCTCCCGTGCGGTCACAGTAAGCTGCCAGGCAATATCGTCGTTGTAGGTCACAAATGCCGTGGGGCGCTCTTGTGGGGCAAGTTGCATGCTAGCACGTGCCTCAGTAAACGAGTAGCAGTGAGGCACTAGCCCAGCGGTTTCCATCCCGGCCAGATAACCTGCACGTCGCTCCTCAAAGGCTCGGCTCCCAGGATGCCCTCCGGAGACATGCACAATACGCTGGTGGCCTAGGTCAATGAGATAGCGAGTGGCTTCCCGAACGCCGCCGCACTGATCCATCCCTACCAGCCGCTCCGCGTAGCCCGAGCCAAAGCTAACGGTTGGAAAGCGCGAGGCATAGACCAGTCTTGCGAACTCATCGGCGTAGTGCGAAACCAGCACCAGACCATCTACGCGATGGTCCACGACTTCATCAACCATGAGGCCCCCTTCCGCAGGAAAGGGAATAAAAGTAAGGCGGAGCCCCGCACTGCGGCAGGCACGCGCCATTGCTGCCAGAACATCTTTGGCATAGACCGAGTACAAGTGGCTATCGTCCATACGTAGCACCACCCCCACGGTATAGATGCGTCCGGTGGAGAGTGCCCGTGCCAGTCCGCTACGCCGGTAGCCGAGTTTCTGCGCCGCATTACGAACACGGAGGCGAGTCCCCTCAGCCGCGCTGAAGCCAGGACGGTCGTTTAGTACAAACACCGCCGTGGTTTTCGAGACGCCCGCTTCGCGCGCTGGTAACCGCTTTGCCCATTGATTTCTTTGTAACCCGAGTTACTAACCCAGGTTACCAATTTATTAACAGAATGTCAAGCCGAGCAAAAAAGAGGGATGCAAGTTTTCTCGCCTAGCCTCGCACCACGATCCCATCGTAGGCAACCGCGATTCCGTGGGGCAAGAACGCCTCGACCAGCTCCTCGTGCATCAGGCCGCCGTTATGCGAGAAGTGCGTGGCGATGAGCTTAGTTTTCTCGGTGGCCGCTCCGCAGTCACGAAGCGCTTGGGCCATCTGTACCACGCCATCTACGCCCATGTGTCCTTTGTTGCTACTCTTGGCCCCGCCGTAGGTGCAGTCAAAGACCGCAATGTCTAGTGGCGCTTGCTGGCTCAGTGCCGTCAGAGTTGCGGCAGGATAGAGCCCGGAGTCGTGGCCGTAGAAGAGAGACTTGCCATTGGCACGGGTAAGGCGCAGCACAAACGCCCCCGGTGCGTGATCCGCAGGCAGGGGCAAGATCGTATCGCCCGTCGGAGTTGTCACGGGAACGAGAGCTTCTAGCGCGGGACGAAGCTCAAGGTTGGCGTGGGCGGGGTTTGGGAACTGGGCATGGAGCATCTCCATCACTTGGGAATTACCGAAAACCACAATCGGCTGGGCGGGCGGCGTGTTGGTAAACGGCCCCGAGGCCCACTCTAGCTCCGAGGGGACGATATGATCCGAGTGCTGGTGCGTAAAGACAAGCGTGCGAACATCGGCCAAGTCGCGCCCGGTGCGGAGCATGTGCCCCACGGTATCCGCCGAGAAATCTATCTTGAGGTCGTTGTCCAAAAGTGCTCCCGAGCGTGAGCGCAGGTTCGGCCCACCCCGGCGGCGGGCTTCCTGGCAAGCGCTGCAGCGGCAAAACGGAGCAGGCCAGCCTTCAGCGGCAGCCGTCCCAAAAATCGTAAGTTCCATGGATTATTGTACGGTACAATGGCAGTGTCACGGGGGCGAATGGGGTCTGGTGGTCTTCCCGGTCTTCAAAACCGTGCGCGGGGCGATGATGTCGTCCTGGGTGGGTTCGATTCCCACACGCTCCCGCCAACTCTTCGGCCATGCAGTACGCCTACCAAACACCCGGCCCACAAGGAACGCTTCGGGTTGCGCGCCCTGAGCTGAGCTGGCCGATTCGGCCCCAAAAGGGCGCAGAGATAACATCTATGGAGCTACTGCTCAATGGCGAGCCACTGGAGGCACGCTATGAGAGTGGGGCCGTTCGCGCCACGCCATCTGCGCCACTTGCCCCCGGAACCTACTCTGCCCGTTGCCGTGTCACTCTCTCTCCCAAGCAAAAAGACCCCGAGGTGAGCTGGAACTTTACGGTCAGTGCCGGGGCAATCGTCACTCTCCCGCCTCCCTCGGCCTGGGCAGGTGAAGCGCTGACGGCAGTCAACCGGCTCCGGGCGCGCCTGGGACTGGCGGCGCTCCAGCTCGACTCCCGGCTCTGTGCGGCAGCGCAAGCCCACGCGGCCTATCTGGATAAGAACAACCTGATCGGGCACACGCAGAGCCCCAACAAGCCCGGCTTTGTGGGGGAGACTCCGCTGGCACGGGCGCAGGCCTTTGGTTACCAAGCGACTCTTGCCGAGGACGTGAGCCTTGCGGATGGGGGAGCAGATAAAGCCGTGCGTGGCCTCTTTGATGCGCCCTACCACCGTCTGCCGTTCTTGCGACCCGGCCCGCTGCAGTTTGGGGCAGGGCATAGCGGCCGCGCCTCGGGGCTGCTCTTTGGCGGCGATGGCGTGCCGGGAACCGTGATGAGCCCCTACGACGGCGAGACCGGCGTCCCGACCACATGGCGCAACGACGAAATCCCCTCCCCGACCCGCTTTCTTTCAAACCCGCCCAAAGTGGTGGGCTACCCTATTTTGCTGGCCCACTTTAGTGGATCGTCGCCTAAGCTAACCCTACAGAGTGCGCGCCTGACCACGGCAGACGGCACGGAAGTCAAGTGCCAGATCAATACGCCCGGCCAAGACCGCGAGCTGACCTATGCCTGCCTATTGGTGCCACTTGCGCCCCTTAAACCCGCAACGACCTACACCGTCGAAGTGATTGCCCGCGAGGTAACCCGGCGCTGGCGCTTTACCACGGGCGGCGCGAGTGAGGCGGACTATAGCCCCCTCGACCTGCGCCCCGGTGACTTAAAGCTCGTTGGGGCCGTGGAAAAGATGGAGAAGAGCAAGGAGCTTCTGACCCTGCGTGTGGTGCGCGCTCAGTCCTATGGAGCGTCGGAGCAGGATCTTCCCCGCCCCGTCTCCGTGACTCTTAAGCTCAGTGCCCAGACCCACTTCGTCTCCCAAAGTGGACGCGGTGGCACGGTCAATATCGCCCCTGGCCTACCCCTGGCTGTCATTGCGCCCAACGGCCCCCTCGACCGCCCCATTCCTGCCCGTAGCGTGATTCTGCTGCGGTAACCATACTGATCCTTCACGACCGGGACAGAGGCAAGACGAAGTAGTCATTCTGTGAGCCATGGACCAGTGCATGTTTTCCGTCTGGGGAGAGGGCATTAAGGAAGAAAGCACTCGCCCGCTCTGAAGTCGTGGCCTCACGAACCAGACAGCGCGGCTTCTCCCCTTTCGCGGAGAGCACCCAGAGCTCGTTGTAGGCAACGGGCAGCTTGCGTTGGAGTAGCTCCTCCCAAGTCTCACGCTCTGGAATCTTTGCTGCCTCCACACGCAGGCTCACCACCGCCCACTGGCTATCGTGGCTAACCAGAAACGTCTCCACCTGAGCCTTTTCTCGCCCCGCTGGACGCGCAAACACAAGCGACTCGCGGTGTTCGGGCTGGTTCTGGTCACAGAGGGCGACCGTCAGCTGGTTTTGATTCCTCACGACGAGCAGGCGACCATCCGCCTGAATGGTGGGTGGAGAGTCACGGAAGCCGTCATAGTCGCGCGTCCACTCCTCCCGTGGAGGAACGTTCTCGTCGAGCGCATAGAAAGTTCGCCCGTACTTAGGGCGTCTATCAGACTCCCAGTAAAAGAGAAAGCCCTGACTATTTGGTTGCCAGAGCAAACGGAGACCACTTTTATCTTCAAGCGGAGCCACCCGGCGTAGCCCAGTGCTATCCGGATGCATCAGAACCAAGCTACGCTGAACGGGCTTCGCTCGGCCCTGCTCGATCTGCTCTACAAAGGCAAGCCACTTTCCATCGGGAGAGGCAGAAACGGTGCTCTCGTCAATGAAGCGCACACGGGTCGCGTGCTGCACAAAGCCCTCAGAGTGCGTGAAAGGAATCGGGTGCGTCGTGCCACGCTCCAAATCAAGCAGACAAAGAGATTCGCTCTCATGGCAGGAGATCACAACTTCCTTGGGCGAGAGCCAGGCGACAAACGAGAAGAACGTGGCACCGAATGGTACGCGGCGGGCAACAGCTTCGAGGCGTGGGGGCATGGACTGCCAGATCACAAGGCCTGTGGTGGCGGCGACGAAGCCGAGGGCACCGAGGATTAGTTTTGCTTTGGTGCGCATAGGGAATTGTATCGCTTCCAACGAGAGAAACGTCTGGTACACTAGGGGGACGAATTTTCCTTGGGAGCATTGATGGCAAGCGTTCGCGTAGAGCAACTGATTAAAAAGTACGACCAAGTGGTCGCCGTAAAGGGAATGGATCTTTCCGTGGAAGACGGGGAGTTTATGGTCTTTCTGGGGCCTTCGGGCTGTGGCAAGACCACCACGCTTCGGTGCATCGCCGGTCTGGAGCTTCCCGATGGCGGGACGATCCGAATTGGCGAGGAGGAAGTGACACACAAGCAGCCCGCTGAGCGCGACATTGCCTTTGTGTTCCAGTCGTTTTCTCTTTACCCACACATGACGGTTCGCGAGAACCTGAGCTTTCCACTCCGTGCGGTGAAGACGGCACAGTCGGTGATTGATGAGCGCGTGATGATCGCGGCGCGGATGCTCCACATCACCGATAAACTAGACCGCAAGCCGACCCAGCTCTCCGGCGGTGAGCAGCAGCGCGTGACCATTGGCCGCGCGATCGTGCGCCGTCCCCAGGTGTTTCTGATGGACGAGCCCCTCTCCGCGCTCGATGCCAAGCTTAGAACCGAGATGCGCGCCGAGATCAAGAAGCTCCAGACGGACTTAGGCGCCACCACGATCTACGTCACCCACGACCAGCTCGAAGCCATGAGCATGGGCGACCGAATCGCGATCATGTATGTCGGGCTACTTCAGCAGGCAGGCACCCCGATGGAGGTCTACGACAACCCGCGCAACCTCTTTGTGGCGGGCTTCATCGGCTCCCCCGCCATGAACTTTATTCCCTGCCAGCGCTCTGGCGACAGCCTCAGCCTCAGCCCTGCCGAGGGCGCGTCGTCGGCTACGCTAGCTCTGGACAACGACGGCAAGGGACGCTTTGCCAGCACCCCGACGGGCGAGGCGAGCCTGGTGCTGGGCGTGCGCCCGGAAGACATTGCCTTTGTCGAGGCAGGAACGCCCGGAAGCCTGCCCGTGACCGTGGAAGTGGTCGAGCTTTTGGGCTCGGAGAACATCATCAATGTCGCACTGGCGGGGCATATCGTGAAGGTGCGCACCACCCCGACATTCCGCCCAACACTCGGCCAGACACTGCACGCCCGGATCAACCAGAGCCGCTCGCATCTCTTTGATAAGAAAACGGAGCTGAATATCAATGCTGAAAGGTAAAAATAATGCTGAGCGGTAGATTTGCCCAGATGGCAGAGTTTCTCAGTATCGCATTGCTGTTGTTAGGTGTTGTCGCTCTCTGCCAGCCATTTGCAATGCCTATTTTTAGTATCGGTCTCCATCTGCTCTTCTGGGGCTGGCTGGGGCTCAATATCTTCTCGCACCGCAAGCCCGTGCGCTAAGACACAACACTATGGACATTAATCTCAAAAATCAAGTCGCGATTGTTACCGGCGCAGGTCGCGGCATTGGCAACACCATTGCCCGAACCCTAGCCGCTGAGGGCGCGATTGTGGTCGTCACCGATATCCGTACGGATCTCTTAGACGCCGTCAAGGCCGACTGGGAAGCCAACGGCTGGCGTGGTGCGCAGCACATCGCCGATGTGCGCAGCCCCGAGCAGTGCAAAGAGCTGATCGCCAAGATCGTCGCCGAGTTTGGCCGTGTGGACACGCTGGTCAACAATGCGGGTGTCTCGATCAGCGGCCCCGTGGAAACCATGAGCGAGAGCGCCTGGGACGCGAACCTGGATATCAACCTCAAGGGCACGTTTCTGATGTGCCAGGCCGTGATCCCGGTGATGAAGGCACAAAAGAGCGGGAGCATTCTCAATGCCGCCTCGTTTGCCGCCATTATTCCCTCGATTGGCAGCGCCCCGTACGCCGCATCTAAGGCCGGTGTCCACTACTTCACCCGCGTCTTGGCTGGAGAGCTAGGGCCGTGGGACGTCACCGTGAACTGCTACTCGCCGGGCATGATCCCCACCGAGATCAACCACTTCACCGAGCGCCCCGAAGATGTCCAGTCAAATCTCTTGGACACGCTCACGCTTCGACGCTGGGGTGATCCCAAGGACGTCGCTAATCTCATCTGCTTCCTCGCCTCGGATCTGGCGCGCTATATTACCGGAACCATGGTGGATGTCAGCGGCGGCAAGCTCGCCACCCAGATCCCCAAGTTCGCCTACGAGAATCTGTAGTGGCGTTTTAGAGAGAACTTGCCTATACTATCCTAATACGTGACAACGCTACGGAGCGGATAGGGAAGCTAGGACATGCTGACAATTCGTGGAAGGCAGAGTGGGCGATTTTGCGACGGGGTCTCTCGACGAGATTTCCTCAAGATCGGAGGGCTTGCGCTGGGGGGCCTGAGCCTGCCTCAGATTCTTGCGGCAGAGGCGCACGCGGGGATTCGTAAGAACCAGAAGGCCGTGATCATGGTCTTTCTGCCCGGTGGGCCGCCCCACCACGACATGTTCGACATGAAGCCCGATGCGCCTAGCGACATTCGCGGCGAGTTCAAGCCCATCAAGACCAATGTCTCCGGGATTGAGATCTGCGAGCACATGCCTAAGATTGCGGGCATGATGGACAAGTTTGCGATTATTCGCTCGCTGACCGGCATGCGCGACGAGCACGACTCGCATATCTGCATGAGCGGGTACTCGGTGGCGGAGACGAATCAAAACAAAGCGCCGTGTATGGGCTCGGTGCTCTCGCGCCTGGAAGGCCCCACAGAGAAGACCATCCCACCGTTTGTGGGACTCCAAGGCAAGGCTGGGCACATGGAGTGGGCCGATCCGGGCGACCACGGCTTTCTCGGGATGGCCCACGCCGCGATGCGACCGTCGGGCGACTTGATGAAAGACATGACCCTCACCGATGTCTCGCTGGATCGCCTCTCACATCGTAAGCAACTATTAGCAAGTCTTGATCGCTATCGTCGGCGTGTGGACACGCTCCCCGAGATAGACGCGCTGAACTCTCGTGCCTTTGATATTTTGACATCGAGCAAGCTGGTACAGGCGCTGGATGTCACCAAAGAGGATAAAAAGACCCGTGAGCGCTACGGAGTCGGGCGGCTAGAGCCCGTCGACGATGGCCTGCCGATGCTCAATGATCAGTTTCTCGCGGCGCGGCGGCTGGTCGAGGCGGGCGTGCGCTGCGTCTCCATTGGCTACGGGCGCTGGGACTACCACGGGGATAACTTCGGACAGCTCAAGCGCTACTTGCCCATGCTCGACTCTGCCGTGAGCTCTCTTGTGCAGGACATCCACGATCGTGGGATGCAAAACGATGTCTCGGTGATTGTCTGGGGCGAGTTTGGACGCACCCCGAAGATCAACAAAGACGCGGGCCGTGACCACTGGCCCCGCGCCAACTTCGCGCTGCTGGCCGGCGGTGGGATGAAGACCGGGCAAGTGATCGGGAGCACCAATAAGTTCGGCGAGGAGCCCGACGAGCGCCCGATTGACATCAAAGAAGTCTTCGTGACACTTTATAGAAACATGGGCATTGATATTGTCAATACGCCCGTCCCCGATATGACAGGCCGCCCCAATTTTCTTTTTGCCGGGCGCGAGCCGATTGCGGAGCTGATCTAAGATGCTGACAATCCGAGGCGCGGGGGGGAAGTTCTGCGATGGGCTGTCACGGCGGCAGTTCTTAACGGTCGGTGCACTGGGGGGGCTTGCCCTGCCGCAGCTCCTCGCCGCTGAGGCGCACGCGGGCGTGCGAAGCTCACACAAGGCGGTGATCTTAATCTACTTGCCCGGTGGGCCGGGACACCAGGACACGTTTGACCTGAAAATGGACGCGCCCAGCGACATTCGTGGCGAGTTTAAGCCCATCAAGACCAATGTCCCCGGAATCGAGATCTGCGAGCACCTGCCGCGCCTTGCCAAGATGATGGATAAAGTCGCGGTGATCCGCTCGCTGGTGGGCGCACGCGACGAGCACTCATCAAATCTTTGTCTCTCAGGCTACACCGAGGCGGAGTTTCGCCAGAACAAGGCCCCGACCATGGGCTCAGTGCTGACTCGCCTGGAAGCCCCCGTGGATAAAACAGTTCCTAGCTACGTCAACCTGGCCGCCCGCACCCAGCACCCGCCCTACAACGATCCCGGCCCGGGCTTTCTGGGACCCGGCTACGGTGCGCTCAATCCCAATGGCCCGATGCTCGCCGACATGACCCTCACGGATGTCTCGCTGGATCGGCTCAGTCATCGTAAGCAGCTACTCGCCAGCCTGGATCGCTACCGGCGGCGTGTGGACACACTCCCCGAGCTGGACACGATGAGCGCACGGGCCTTTGATATTCTGACATCGAGCAAGCTGGTTCAAGCGCTGGATGTGAGCCGGGAAGACGTAAAAACGCGCGAGCGCTATGGTAAGGGAATTGACAAGCCGCAAGGCGATGCATCGCCCATGCTCAACGAGCAGTTTCTCGCCGCACGCCGCTTGGTCGAAGCGGGTGCGCGGCTGGTGAGCGTCTCCTACGGCTTCTGGGACTGGCACGGGGGCAACTTCACCAACATGAAGGCGCATCTCCCCGTGATTGACCAGGGAATCTCCGCTCTGATCGAGGACCTGCACCAGCGCGGTTTAGATAAAAATGTCTCCGTGGTGGTTTGGGGGGACTTTGGCCGCTCGCCCAAGATCAACAAAGACGGTGGCCGAGACCACTGGCCCCGCGTCTCGTGTGCGCTTCTGGCAGGCGGCGGGATGAAGACGGGACAAGTGATCGGGAGTACCAATAAGTTCGGCGAGGAGCCCGACGAGCGCCCGGTGGACTACAAAGATGTCATGGTGACGCTCTACCACAACCTCGGCATAGACATCGTCAACACCCCCATCCCCGATATGACAGGCCGCCCGAACTATCTCTTTGCAGGTCGTGAACCCCTCCCCGAGCTGATCTAGCCATGCCGCTACAACTACCGCCGCCTAAGCCCGCGCCGCCATCGTTTCAGCGTGAGGTCGTCCCGATCTTACGCACAGCCTGTTTGGGGTGTCACAGTGCCCAGCTTCCGACAGCGGGGTTCTCTGTGGACTCCTACATGGCCCTGATGAAAGGCGGGAAAGCGGGCGTTGCGATTGTGCCGGGAAAGTCGGGCGAGAGCCGCTTGGTGCGGATGCTGACGGGTGCGCAGAAGCCGATCATGCCGCCCGGGGCGGGCCTGAAAGCCCCCGATATCGAGCTAATCCGGCGCTGGGTAGATGCAGGAGCCAAGAACGACTCCGCTCTGGCGAGTGCGACCACACCCAAAACAGGCGCTAAGACGGCCACGACGACAGTAATTCCCGTTCCCAAGCCCATTGGAAAGCGTCTCGATGTCTCGGCTCCGATCAATGCGCTGGCGTTCTCTCCCGATGGCAAGCTGCTCGCGGTGGGCACCTACCAGCGCGTCTTGCTCTGTGACCCGGTGACGCGGACGGTACTGAAAACCTGGAGCGGGCACCTTGATACCGTGCGCTCTCTGGCGTTCTCGCCCGATGGAAAGCTCTTGGCAGCGGGCGGGGGAATGTCTGGCGCACTGGGCCAAGTGCGGCTCTGGGACGTTAGTGCAGGCAAAGAGCTGCGCACGTTTGGCGACCACACAGATATTATCAATGGAGTGGCGTTCTCCCCCGATGGAAAGACCGTCGCAACCGCCAGCGGTGACCGCAGCGTGAAACTTTGGGACGCGGCGACGGGCAAGCTCTTGCAGGCGCTTCGTGATCACGCCGATGCCGTGCTCAGTGTTGCGTTTCGTGCGGATGGCAAGCTGCTGGCGTCGTGCGGGGTAGATAAAAGCGTCAAGATCTGGGATGCGACGAGTGGCAAGCGCCTCTACAGCCTCGGAGCCAGCGAAGAAACCGTCACCGATCTGTGCTTCACATCGGCGGGACAGGTCATCAGCGCCAGCACCGATAGGCTCGCCAAGCTCTGGAATATCGGCCCGGAGGGTGGTGGTCATGTCCGCAACTTCGGCGGTCATGGTAGTGGTGTCTACTCCGTCGCGGCTAGCAGTGATGGCCAGCTGCTCGCCACAGCCTCGGCCGACAAGACCCTACGACTCTGGAATATCGGCAATGGTGGCAACACTGCCACGCTCACCGATGCGAAAGACTGGCTCTACGCTGTGCGCATCAGCCCCGATAAAAAGCGCCTCGCCGCCGGGAGCTGGGATGGGACACTCTATCTCTGGAGCCTCGATCCCAACAAGCTCGAAGGGACTCTCTCCACAGGGGGGCAGAAATGAGAGCGCTTGCCGTGCTTGCGGCGCTGACTCTCGCCGCACCTGCCTTTAGCCAAACGCTTCGCCCACGGGTGCGCTCGGTGGTGCCCACGGGTGGGCAACGCGGGGCGAATGTGGACGTGGCGATTGCGGGGCCAAACTTAGGCTATGGCACAGCGCTGGTCTTTGAGACGCCAGGGATTACCGTCGCCGCGCTCAAGCCCGAGACGCCTGCCGCCAATGCGAAAAACCCCGATAGTAAGCTGATCGCGACGCTGGCGATCTCTCCGGAGCTGGCACCGGGGCGTTATGCCTTTCGTGTTGTCACACCGCTGGGCATCTCCGAGCCGGGTACTTTTGTGGTCGGGCAGTGGGCTGAAGTGGCGGAGAAAGAGCCCAACAACACCCCCCAGACGGCTCAAACGCTCATGGGAAACCTAACCGTCAATGCCAAGAGCGATGGCGGCGAGGATGTGGATGTCTACAAAGTGACCCTCGCGGCGGGAGAGACCTTTGTGGCAGAGGCACAGGCGGGCGCGACCCTAAACTCCCCCATGGAACCCGTGTTAGTGCTACGTGATGCCACAGGCCATGATAGAGCGTCTGCAAGTGCCTTAAACCGCCCCAATGCCCGCCTGACCTTCACTTCGCGCACCGCAGGCGAGTACTTCTTAATTGTCCGTGACCTGCGCTACGCCGGAAGCGCGGATCATCACTACCGGCTCATGACAAGTACAGGCAAGCCCTCCGCTGCCTCCTCGCCAAATCTCACCGAAGTGGAGCCCAGCGACACGCCCAAGCTCGCGCAAACGGTGACTCTCCCCGCGACCATCGAGGGTCAGCTCACCTCACCGATCGCCACCGTGCCCGATAAAGACCACTTTCGTTTCACCGCTACCAAAGGCCAAGTGATCTTGATGGAGGTCTTCGCAGCGCGGCAGGGCTCACGGCTGGACGGCGTGCTAGCGGTGCTCAACAAAGACGGTGGCGAGCTGGCCAGCAACGACGATGCACGCGGCAAAGACCCGTTTCTTGCCTTCACGGCTCCGGATAATGGCGAGTTTATCGTCCGCATCACCGATCTCAATGAGCGCAGTGGCCCCGAGTTTGGCTACCGCCTGAGCCTCACTCCCGCCAAGCCCGACTTTGCGCTCACCTTCGCGCCGGACTGCCTCACGATTGGGCCGGGTGATCGGATTCCGGTGATCGTCAATGCGACCCGCCAGTACGGCCTCGACGAAGCGATTGTGCTTGGTTTTGTGGGCCTGCCACCAGGCGTGCAGCTTGTCGGAGAGCCACAGATTCCCAAAGGCCAGAGCGAGGTTACGCTCTATCTCACGGCGGCGGCAAGTGCGGCTCTGTCTCCTGCAACCCCCTTACGTCTCACGGGAACCGCGCAGGGAGTCACGCGGCAGGCACAGGCGCTTCAGGAAGACTACGTGAAAAACGGCGATCAGCTCCAGCGCAACACCCGTCCCGTCCCGATGCCTCTTGCCGCGGTCACTGGCCCCGCCGATCTTACCGTTTCCCTAGCAACCGAGCGGCTGGAGCTAAAAGTCGGGCAGACTGTAGAGCTGCTTGTAAAAATCACGCGCAAGCCCGGCTTTGACACCAAAGTGCCGCTGATTCTCACAGGGCTACCCGCGAACGTGAGTGCCGCGCCCCTCGAAATCCCTGAGAAGGTGAGCGAGCTAAAAGTCGTGCTCAAAGCCGAGGCCAATGCTGCCGTGGGCGAGGTTCGTCTTCAGCTCACGGCGCGCTCGCTGGTAGACGAGCTACACTTCTCCCCCCACGCCGCCCCGCCCGTTACGCTAAACGTGAGCAAGTAACGACCGTAGCTTGGCGACATTCTCGCGGTGGCCCTTGCCGTCTTCTTCGGGGGTCTCGACGATCAGCGCGAGATTCTCGGGGAGGCGCGAGTCGGAGAGAAAGGCCACGAAGCCCGCATCGCCAATCGTGCCCTCCCCGATATGGGCATGCTGGTCGCGCTTGCTGGCAAGGCCGAACTTACTGTCGTTGGCATGGATAATCTTGAGCCGGTCAAAGCCAACGGTGGCGGCGAAGGAATCCCAGACGCCTTTGGGATCCCCGACCAAGTCATAGCCCGCGTCGTAGATATGGCACGTGTCGAGGCAGATAACCAAGCGCTCCGGCTCCGCAACGCGTGAGAGAATCGCCGGGAAGTGCTCAAAGACGCCGCCGAGAGTCGTGCCCTTGGCCGCCGTGGTCTCTAGCGCCACTTTCACATGGAAGCCCGCCGTCGCCTGGTGCACTGTGTCTAGCGATGCCGCGATCTGTGCACAGCCAGCGTCCTCGCCACTACCCATGTGCGCTCCCGGATGCGAGACGAGATAGTCCAGCCCCAGTGCCTCACAGCGCTCCAGCTCCTCGATAAAGGCCCGCAGCGACTTCTGCCGCGCCTCCGAGTCGGGGGAGGCAAGGTTGATCAGATACGAGTCGTGAGCAACGAGCGGGGAGAGCTCTGTCTCGGCAACCTTGGCCTTCCATGTCGCAATCGCATCGTCCGTAAGAGGCTTTGCGGCCCACTGGCGCGGGCTCGACGTGAAGATCTGAACCGTGTCGCAGCCGATCTGACGGCCCTCAATCAGGCCATTGTGCAGGCCACCGGCGACGCCCGTGTGGGCTCCAAAAAGAAAACGAGGCATGCCTTCAATACTACC
>JAPLCP010000105.1 GCA_026392155.1 Armatimonadota bacterium
GGGTTAGGGGAGGAGGGATTCTGCAATCGCCTCGGCGGCGGCGCGGGGATCGCTGGCACCCGTGATCGCTCGCCCGACAACGAGGTAGTGCGCCCCGGCAGCCACGGCGGCGGCAGGTGTCGCGACTCGCTTCTGATCCTGCACTCCCACGCCTGCCGGACGGATGCCGGGGATCACGGTCACAAAGTCCTTGCCACAGGCGGCTCGAATGTCCTCTAGCTCAAGGGGGCTGGAGACGACACCATCCAATCCGCTGGCTTTGGCGAGCTCCGCGAGGTGCGTCACGTGCTTGCTGACCGAGCCCGTGACCCGCAGCTCCGAGGACAGCGCGAGCTGATCCAGGCTGGTGAGAACGGTGACACCTATCAGAAGCGGAGGGTTCTCAACCGAGTGCGCTGCCTCCGTTGCTGCCTCCATCATCGCTTTTCCACCCGACGTGTGCACATTGACCATCCAGATCCCGCGCTTGGCCGCCGCACGCACGGCCCCGGCGACCGTGTTGGGAATGTCGTGGAACTTGGCGTCGTAGAAGATGCGCTCGATTCCGGCGTCGCGCAGCTTGTCAAAAATATCGAAGCCGACAGCATTGACCAGCTCTAGGCCGACCTTGACGCCGCCAATCGTGCCCGAGAGCTTCTGGGCGAGAGCCACGGCATCGGCGGCATTGTCGTAGTCGAGAGCGACGAGAATTCGGTCTTTAGGTTCGTTTATCATGGTGCTTATTTTGTAAAAACTATCACTGCTTGGTTGGGGTAGATCATGTCAATCGGGAGCGGCTGACAGGGCAGGCCGCTGTCGTCTCGCGCACCGAGCACGGGCAAGGGATGAGCAAAGACTGTCTTGTTGGGGTAGCGTGACGTGAGTGCTGCCAGGTAGGCGATGGCCCGTGGATTTTTTGTCCGTACCGCCGTGGTGTACTCAATCTCCGACAGAGCGATCGCGTCGGGCTGCGTTGCTTCCAGCAGGCCCGGATCCCAGTCACGACCCTCCGGCACGGCAAAGAGGCGTAGGGTCTCTGAGCTGTCGGCGGCGCTTCGTGCGGCGGTGGGAATCGGGGCGGTGAGAACCGGGTGGAGTGGCGGTGACCAGTACCACGGGCCTCGTGCAAATCCCACGGAAGCGACGCCTTTCTGCTTCAGGAACACCGCCGCTTCATCGCGCGGGTCCGAGCCCGCCATCACCGAGCACAGCGCGATGGAAAACGCCAGCGAGAGTGCCCCGCCGATGGCAATGATAGAGAGAAACTTTCTTGGGAGGCTTGCGATCAGCCAGCAGAGCGCGGGGAGAAGGGGGAGCGCGTAGCGGGTGTACTGGTTGGCGGAGACACAGATCAGGAGCAAGTAAGGGAGGACAAACGCGAGCAGAATCACTTCGGTGCGCTCCCGAACGGCTAAGGCCCGCCCTAAGCCCACAAGCCAGAGCGGTGAGGCTAACGCAAAAAGGAGTCCCAGAGTCGGCCAGTAGAGCACCGCTAGCTGTCCTACAAAGTACTCATCCGGGTTGCGTGAGTGCTTTAGCTCAGCGGTGAACTGCTGCCAGAACACGGGAAAGTTCACCAAGACGCCGGGGCAGCCAACCAGAAACCCAAGCAGCGCAGCACTGAGGAGCAAGGCCAGTGGCCTTAACGTGCGTCTTTCAGAGAGCCACCACGCCATAAGTCCTGCCAGCAGGACCAGCCCCGCGTTGTACTTCGTGGCGGCAGCGAGCCCTGCGAAGAGGCCGCACCAGACGAGACGTGGGTTGGTGAGGGTGCAAAACAGGCTTGCGGTAACCCAGAACGTGGCGGGGACATCTACCGTGGCGAAGTGCCCATGCTGAACCGCAAGGGGCGCGATGGCATAGAGAGTGGCCGCAAGCAAACCTACCCCCGGTTTTTCCAAGCGCTTGCCGAGTAGCACCAAGAGAGCGCAGGTGCCAACTCCGTAGAGCACGGTGATCAGGCGCGCCATGAGCAGGTGGTTGGCTGAGGGAATAGTCGCATGGGCGATGCCCGTCGCCAAAAAAGCAAAGCGATCTGTCAGAGTTACGAGCGAGCCGTAGTTGTAGAAATGCGTGTCAAGCAGGCCCTGGCCTTCGTGCACCAAGGCGGCCCCTAGAACCATAGACTCATCCGGGTGGTAGGAGAACGAGTGGGTGCTATCGGGCAAGCCCCAAGCAAGCCCCCAAGCCCGCAAGACCAGTGCTAGAAACAAGATCAGGGCAGGCAGGTAGCGGCGAAGCGAGGCAGACATACGGCTCTCAGTATACCGTTATCGTCACAGACTTTCGGGGGAAAGCGTTGTATAACAGTAAGTAGGAGAGACGACAATGAAACGACAGAGGGCCTTCGTTTTAGCAGCAGTGGTGAGCGTGGGAGCGCTGGTTCCCGTGTGGGCGCAGCAGAGTCGGGAGCGAGCACGAGCGGCATCGCCCGAGGGAATGGCGCGTAAGCTTTCGCTAGATCTACGAGAAGCCCGTGAGCTACTGGATCGGGTGCTGAGCAATCGTGCGAAAGACAGCGGCGGAGCCCGTGAGCGTGAGATCCGTCGTGATAGCGACACAGAGCGCCGCCGCCTGGAAGTGCTGCTGGAAAACGCGGAGCGCGATGCCCGTGAGCTAGAGCGCCAGCTTGCTTCGGGACAAGGATCAGGCTTCATTCCATCGTCGGATCGCAACGTCAATCGGCAAGCGATGCGGAATGCGGATTTTGATCTCGTGGTCTTTTCGGTGCGCCGTGCACGAACGGCCCGCGACGAGATGCAGATCGTCCGTCAGCTGGCGGCGCAGCAGTGGATCAATAGCAACCAGCTCCGGGACTTGCTAAAAGTCGTGGATCAGCCTCGCGACCAAGAAGAGACCGCCTTTCTGCTCTACCAGCGCCTAACGGACGTTAATCGGTTCTATACCATCCGTGAGTCTTTCAAGTCCTCGGATTCTTGGCAGAATGTCTGCCAGCGCCTCGGAATTCGGTGAACCCCTCCTCCCGGGACCGGGAGGAGGGGGAGCTTTAGAGTTGGATTGTCTCGCCAGATCTTAGGGTGCGAGTGAAACTGGTAGTGCTCTGGCAGTAAAAATGTGGCCCCATTTCGCTCCTGCGCCGAGTAATCATGAGGGTTGTGGCGGAGCCTGTGTGGTTTGTCATGATGTGGGCTCCTGAGGGAGTTAGAGTAAGAAAACGACCTGTCCACTGGATCTGTGATGGCTCCGCAAGATTACATAGATCAATGCTTGTTCCTTCTTCATTGGTAATTGTCACGATTGTGGTACGTCGCAGATTTGAAAGAGGTTTAGGTGTCGTGCCTAAATGAGTAACTTGGCGTGTTGTTGTCTGCGGTGGCAGGCTAATCGCAGCCCAGATTGCGGTGGCAGTGACGACTCCTGCCGCTGCCCAGAGAACCGATTTCTTCATAGATAAACTCTCCTTGAAAGCATTCTACCGCTGGATTTTGTAACCTGCCGCAAGGTTCTACTGTCCTAGGTTGCGAAGAGGGCAAGACAAGGTGTCAGGAAAAATTGTTCGGACGGTTTTAATCAGTATGGTGGTGCTCGGCGGGGCGGGGTTTGGCTACTCCCGGATGCAGTCTAAGGCGAAGGCGAAGCCGGAGGTCGGGCGGATGGTAACCGCGCAGACAGGCGATATCGCGATCAAGGTCTCGGAGACGGGGACTCTGGAGCCGGTGACCAAAGTAGATGTCAAGTCGCGGGTGGGGGGGCGCTTGCTGAAGATCTTTGTCAAGCCCGGCGATAAAGTGGCCGTCGGCACACCACTCGCCTCCGTAGATCCTACCGAGGTCTCACGCCAGGTTGCCAGTGTACAAGCGCAGCTCCAGGCCAGCCAAGCCGGGCTGGCTCAGTCGCGGGAGAACTACCAGCTCTCTCTTCAGACGACTGCCCTTGCCGTCCGTCGTGCGGAAGTGGCACTGGAGAACTCCAAAGTCAGCCTGCGCGAGGCGGGAGTGAATGTCAAGGATGCCGAAGTGGGGCTCAAAGACGCCGAAGTGGGCTTGCTGAATGCCAAGGTCGGAATCACGCAGGCCCAGACACGTGTGGATCAAGCTTCCGCCCCAACCCGGACGCAAGATGTCCAGCAAGCCGAGCAGAGCGTCCGCCGTATCCAGGCACAGCTCGTGGATGCCAAGCGCACTCTGGAGCGGCGCAAGCTCTTGCTCTCAAAAGGCTATGTCTCTCAGCAAGACGTAGACGCGTCTCAGACTCAGATTGATCTTGCCGAGGCAGACCTTGCCAGTGCACAGGAGAGAGTTGGTTTACTCAAAGAGGGGCCGCGTAAAGAAGATATTGCTCCCACGCAGATCGGGGTGGACACGGCAAAGATGGCGGTCGAGTCCGCAAAAGTGCGCGTGGAGACGGCAAAAGTGCGGGTAGAGCAGTCCAAAGTACGCTACAACCAGGCACAAGTTGCGGTGAAATCCGCGGAGGTGCAGCTCGCCACCGAGCGTGCCAATGCCCGCCAAGCTCAAGTCCGTAGTAAAGATATTCTCCGCTCCCAAGCCGATGTTGCCCAGATTGAAAACCGGGTGGCGGAGCAGTCCGTACTCCTAGGAGAGACGCGTATTGTCGCCCCGATTCCCGGGGAAGTGACGGGCAAGTATCTCGAAGAGGGCGAGCTGGTAGCCTCCGCGACCGCCGGCTTTGCTCAGGGCGCGGCGATTGTCACCATTGCAGATCTGACCCGGATGCAGGTGAAAGTCAATGTCAACGAGGTGGATGTCTCGCGCCTCTCGGTGGGCCTCCCGGTGGAGATTCGTGTGGATGGGATCGCGGATAAAGCGTTTCAGGGCCGCGTCGTCTCACTCGCTCCCGCCTCGCTGGGAAGCACACAGCAGGGAGCTAGCGCCAGTGCGAGTGGCAATATTGTCCGCTTTGAGGTGAAGATCGCCGTCACGGAGCGCGACAAGCGCCTACGCCCCGGCATGACCGCCAATGTGGATATACTCCTCAACAAGAAGTCCAATATCACCGTGCTCCCCACCGAGGCACTCCTACCCGGCAATAAAGTTATTGTGGTGACGGGGACGGGCGAGAAAGCTGTCAAGACAGAGCGCACGGTCGAGATTGGCCTAAAAGACGAAGCCCGCGTCGAGATTCTCTCCGGTCTCAAGCCCGGCGATAAAGTCGAAGTGCCCAAGCTGGATGCCAAAGACCGTCGCACGATTAAGATGGATGGGCCAAACTAGTAGGTAAGATAGAGCCATGAAACGCTCTCTCTGGCTGTTGTGCTTTGTCGGGACTCTCGTGGGTTGCGAAGGCAAGCGCGAGACGCCCAAGCTACTCAATGTCGCGATTCCTGGCGCAGCTATCGCGACACCCGCGCCTTTGCTCTTTGCCGATATCTTCCGCCGCCGCCCCGTCCCGCCGGGCACGGATACCAATGTGGATCGGGTCGAGACCAAGCTGATGAAAAGTCCCCAAGATCCGAAAGCCCTTAAAGCCGTCGGGCTGGCCTACTACGCGACAGGCGGCTACGAAGCGGCGATCAAGAAGCTTTCGGACTTGCGCGACCCGGAGGCGCAGCTCTACCTGGGCTACGCGCACCAGGGCCTCGGGGAGTACGAACTCGCCGAGAAAAGCTATGCGGCGGCACAGAAAGGCGGCACACGCGGCGAGGCACTCTGCGCTCTGGGGCTTCTGAGAGCAAACCTGGGAAAGAGCAAGCTCGCGCAGGAGGCATTGCTGATGGCGGTGAAGGAGCTCTCTGCGGGCAAGCTACGGGCGACGGCGTTTGCAGCGCTGGGGCGGCTGGAGAGCGATCCGATCAAGGCACGCGCTTGGTACGACAAGACCCGCTTAGACGACCCGGAGAACCCGTGGCTCAAGAAGCTTTCAAAATAGCGGAGGCAATCGCCCTGATCGGGCGCACTCCCGGCTACGAGCGAGCTGCTCAGAACTTGTCTCGCCGCCGGATTCTCTATGTTCCGACGCTGGAAGACCGGGGGCAGGCGACGCTGTTTGGGGTGATTCTGATCGGCCCGGAGGCGCTTCAGGGAAGCCTTGTGGGGCTGGCGGAGACCCTGGTGCATGAGGAGTTTCACACGCGCCAGAACCACTTTCTCAAGACCCACTCGTTCTGGAGCGGTGTCTTTACCCGAACCCCCGTCATGGCCCGCTACGAGCGCCCCGCCTACCAGGCGGCCCTCGATTTTCTCACCGCCCTCGCCGCCGCTTTCCCTGAGCACGCCGAGGAGGCGCTGGCGGAGCACGAGATGGTTCAAGCGAGCTACCGCGCCTTTTATGGCGCGAGGCCGTGATAAAATCAATTCCTGTGCGAGCCGTAGTTCAGCGAGTTTCAGAGGCCTCCGTGACCGTCGAGTCCGAAATCGTCGGGCAGGTCGGGCGCGGGTTGTTGGTGCTGGTCGGGGTTGCTGAGGGCGATACCGACTCGGATGCAACAACGCTTGCTGCGAAGATCGCCGAGCTGCGCCTCTTTCCCGAAGAAGGCGATGACTCGGGGATGGAGCGCTCGCTCACGGAGATCGGCGGCGCGATCCTCGTGGTCTCGCAGTTTACGCTGATGGGCGACTGCCGTAAAGGCCGGCGCCCAAGCTGGCTGGCTGCGGCACGACCCGACGAGGGTAAGCGGCTCTACGAGCTTTTTGTCGAGACGCTCCGTGCTCGGGGAATTCCCACGGAGACAGGCACTTTCCGCACCCACATGACGGTGAAACTTATCAACGACGGCCCTGTGACAATCCTGCTGGACAGCAGGAAGGCATTCTGAGGAACATGGAAGAGACCGACGACGACCTGACACCGGTGGCGGAAGAAGACGCTACTCCAAACCCTCACGCAGCAGGGCATGATGAGCCGGAAGAAGACTCCCGCCAGACAGATGCCTACGCCGCGCTCGCCTCCGGTGAGGAGAAAGAGGAAGTCTCCGCCGAGGCCCTCGCCGAGCTGGGAGTCAAGCACCTCGATGAGGGCAATATCGGCGAGGCGCTCAATAAGTACCGCGGGGCTGTGCGGGCTGCGCGTCAGACCGGGGCCGATGAGAGCGATCAGCGGGTAAACCTCGGCGATGCCTACGCCTACTCCGGGCAGGGGCTCAATGCCTACCGGCAGTACAAGCGCGCCATCAAGCTCTCTCCCCGTAAGGCCGAGCCACACTTCTCGATGGGGGAGCTCTACCACCGCTACGGACGCCTCACCATGGCCGTCACCGAGTACCACACGGCGCTCCAGTACGCCCCCGAGAACTGCTGGTACCACTACCGCCTGAGCGAGGCGCTCTTACAGATGGGGGATCTCGCCGGAGCGATCACCCAGCTGGAGCGAACCGTACAGCTCAAGCCCCAAGACGGCTTCTATCACTTCTGGCTGGGCGATCTCTATGGGCGCGCCGAGCGCTACGAAGAGGCGATCCGAGAGCTGCAACAAGCGACTCTCTTTGCGCCGTATGATGCCTACTACAATATCCGTCTTGGGGCACTCTACCGTCGGCGCAAGATGTACCGCGATGCCGCCCTCGCCGTGCGCCAAGCCCTGCGCCTCGCTCCCAAAAGCGCCCCGTACCACTGCCTCCTCGCCGATCTCTACTCCGATCTGCGCCTTGATGAGTACGCCGTCCGCCACTACCAGGCCGCCGGAATGCTCGACGACTACGACACGGAGCAGCTTCACCGCCTGAGGGTCTACGCAGGAATCGAGAGCGACGATCTGCTCGCCCTAGAGCCCTTTGAGTTCGACACCGACGGCAACTTCGCCATGCCCACCGACCGGGAATAAAACGCCCCTGCCGCCGGTTGAAAACCGGCGTCTGCAATGGCGCAAGCGCCGCAAAGCCCGTGCCGGGCTGGGGATTGTTTAGCCCGGAACGGGCTTCCCGGCACGCAGTGCCACTGAGACGCCCCGTTCACGAGGCGGCTACTTCGCGATAATTACCGCCTCGGTTTTGGTGGCGACGCGGCCTTTGTCATCGGTGACGATGGCGGTGAGCTTGTGGTTTCCGGGGGGGAGGGTAAGTGTGGCTTCCCGACCGCCGGGTTCGATAGCGGAGGCCGCGTCTTGGCCGTTGAGCTTGTAGGTCACCCGAAACTGGTCGGCGTAGCAGCGGGCCCACGACGAGACGCGTAGCTCGCCGGGCGGGACGGCGAGGCCGGTGGCGGGAATCGGAACCGTGGTGGCGACTTTGGCCGTGGCCCCGACGCGCGAGAGAAAGTAGTCTGGGGCAATGGCACGCTTGTAGCCCGCGAGAACTTCGTCGGAGTCGGTGATGGAGTAGTTATTAAGCTGGCGACCTGGCGTGGCGTACTTCAGGTTGTCCATGTCAAAGATATCGATGAGTTTCACGCGCGGGTAGAGACGTGGCAGCGAGGCGTAGAGCTCGTTGATCTTCTTGCTGGCCCAGGCGCTACGGTCTTTCCCATCCGCTTTAGACAGATGCGACGCGCCAAACTCACAGATGGCGATAGGCTTCTTGGGCGCATACGTCGCGTAGACATACTTCAAGTAGTCCGCTGGGTTGTCCGCCGTGCCCACGCGGGTTGGGTCGTTGTCGTAGAACGGGACGGAGTAGAAGTTAATCCCGACCCAGTCGACGTAGGCATCGCCGGGGTAGAACTTGGTGATGTTCTTCTCGGGGATCACATTCACGCACCAGACCATCGCGACATTGGGCGCAATTTCGGCAAAGACCTGCCGCACAAGCTGCCACTTGACAATATACGCATTGGCGTTGTCATCACCGCCGTAGCGCGTCCAGTCCCCGTTCATCTCGGAGGCGTAGCGCAGAAAGATCGGGCAGTCCGCCTCGGCGGCATCTTGGGCGAACTGGCGAAGATAGGTGTTTTGCTGCACGACTTGCAGACCCTCGTTGGGCTCCCACGCGATATGCGGCGCGACTCCCTGTGCCTTGAGCCGCGCGACCCACTTCTTAGGAAAAGGCCGCCCGTAGCTCACGTAGCAGAAGACACTCGCATGCTTCTTGCCTGTGAGCTTGCCAAACGCATCGGGGTCTTCGTGGCTCTGGAAGTTCTCGTCGTTGAACGTTGAGCTAAGGCGCTCGTCGCGGTCTATAAAGCCGCCTAAGTAGCACCCGTACGGCGGCTCCCACTTGGCCAGCGGCGACATGATCTTGGGCGCGACACGGGGCAAGTGGGCAAAGAGCTGGATACTGCTGGAGATGCGAGCCGCCTTGGCCTCCTCCACTTTCGCCCCCTCGGTGTCCCCGTTTTTACGGTAGATCGCGGCCTCTTTTCGGTAGGCATCGGCAGCCTCAGAGAACTTCCCAGCTCTCTCTAAAGACTCCGCGCGTCGTCGCCACTCAGCAGCTGATTGCATAGGGGCATTATACCCTCCTCCCCCGGCCCCTCCTCCCAACCCTGCGGAGGCAGGGCGGAAGGAGGGGAGTATCTCCGTGCGGACTCCCCTCACTCCCCTTCCTCCCAGGATTGGGAGGAGGGGCCGGGGGAGGAGGGTTCAGGTACAATCCCTTTATCATGAATGGGAGGAGGGGCCGGGGGAGGAGGGTTCAGGTACAATCCCTTTATCATGAACCTACTCTCTCTCTTTCAAGCGCCGACGATGCGCAATGGAATCCCGCTCCAGCCTGCCGGGAAAGTGATCCCTCCGCCGGGAATGGCGCTCGCGCCTGCCGATAAGGCCGCCCTCAGCGAGGGGCTGGACGCACTGACAGCAAAGACCGATGCGCTTAAGAAACACCCGCTCTGGCCGGATCTGGAGATCTATCGAAAAGCCGTCGCGTGGAGCTTGGAGGCCAATACCATCTACAATGCGCGGGAGCTGGCGACGGCTAAAGAGCTGCTGGTCGAGGGAATGGCTCGGGCAGAGGCGTTGGCCAAGGGGGCCGCGCCGTGGACAAGACAAACCGGGCTCGTGGTGCGCGGCTATGTGAGCAAGCTCGATAGTTCCGTCCAGCCCTACGGCGTAGTCGTGCCGGAGAACGCCTTCGACGGTCAAAAGCACCGTTTGGATCTCTTCATGCACGGGCGCGGCGAGAACCTCACCGAGCTCTCGTTTTTAGAGCAGCGTCGCAAGAGTGGGGGCGAGTTTATCCCGCCAGGGGCACTGGTGCTGCATCCCTATGGGCGTTTTTGTAATGCAAATCACTTAGCCGGTGAAGTGGATGTCTTTGAGGCCATTGCCCATGTCCAGAGCCAGTACAAGATAGACGAGGAGCGCATCATCCTGCGTGGCTTCTCGATGGGCGGCGGGGCGACTTGGCATCTAGCCGTGCACCATCCTGACTTCTGGTGCGCCGCCGCGCCCGGAGCGGGGTTTGCCGACACGATTCGCTTCTCCAACCTGAAAGAGAGTGAGATTCCCGGCTGGCAGCGCAAGCTCCTGCGCCTCTACGACCCGGTGGACTGGGCGGTGAACCTGGCGCAGTGCCCGCTCGTGGTTTATTCGGGGGAGATTGATGGTCAGAAGCTCGCCGCCGATGACATGGAGGCTGCACTCAAGGCCGAAGGCTTGCCAATGATCCATATCATTGGTCCCAAGACCGGCCACTCGTACCATAAAGACAGTAAGCCGCTGATCAACGCCGAGCTCGATAAGTACGTCACGCAGGGACTTCAGCGCAACCCTCATAAGGTGCGCCTGACAACCTATAGTCTGCGCTACGCAAAGTCGAACTGGCTCCAGCTTACCGGGCTGGAGAAGCACTGGGAGCGTGCCCGCGCCGAAGCTGAACGAAGCAATGATGGCAAGAGTGTGACGATCAAGACCAGTGGGGTGAGCGCTCTGGAGCTGGCGCAGGGCTTTAAGACCGTCACTCTAGACGGGCAAACCCTCTCCGGGGCGAAGTTCTACAAAGAGGGCAAGCTCTGGAAATCCGGTGAGCCGCGTGGTAAAGACCTCCGCAAGAAACCCGGCTTGCAAGGCCCGATTGACGATGCGTTTATGGAGCGCTTTGTCTTTGTGCGCCCGACGGGAATCGCCAAGAATCCGGCGCAGGGTCTGTGGGCCAAGGCGGCGATGGAGCAAGCTGTCGCGGACTGGAAGCAGTTCTTCCGGGGCGAGGTGGTGATCGTGGACGATGACAAAGTGACGGGTGAGCAGATCCGCAACGCCAATCTCATTGTCTGGGGCGATCCGGCGTCAAATAAGTTTCTGGGGAAGCTCGCCGCAAAGCTCCCGCTGGGCTGGACAAGTGACACCGCTCCAGTCTTTATCTACCCCAACCCGCTCAACCCAAGCAAGTACGTGGTGGTCAACTCGGGCTTTACCTGGCACGACTACATGTCGGGCTCCAACGCGCATCACACCCCAAAGCTCCCCGACTGGGCGGTTGTCCGTGTTGCAGATAGCTCTGTCAAAGACCAAGGCTTCTTCGACGAGAGCTGGAAAAAGTAAGAATTAGGCCGCGATGGCGTGGTGGGTCAGTAGCTCGGAGAGGGTGTGAGCGAGAAATCTCACGCTGGTGACGGCGGCGCTGTAGTCCATGCGCGTCGGCCCGACTACCCCGATACTGCCCCGCTCGCGCGTCCCCACAAAATACGGCGACGAGACCACGGCAAAGGCGTGAAGCTCGGGGCGGCCCAGCTCCTCCCCGATACGGATCGCAAACTCCTGCTCGACCGCTTCGATGCGCAGTAGCTCCAGCACGGCGGCGCGCTCCTGAAGCACCCGGAAGAACTGGCTGAGCCGGTCCACATCACGAAACTCGGGCTGGGCGAGCACGCTCTGGGTGCCTTCGACATAGACCGGCACATTCTCCGCAATCCCTTGGATACTCTGCACGAGCTCACGCACCAGGCGCTGCCAGAGCGGCGTGTGGGCACGTAGCTCAGGAGGTGGCAGCTCGGCACCGCTCTGGATGCGCCGTAGCTCGGTGAGGGGCTTCTCGCTGTAGGTGGCGTTGAGTGCGTTGGCCAGCGCAAGGGCCGCCGTCGCGCTGAGTGTGGCATCGGGGAGCAGGCGGTGCTCTGTCCGACCCGTCGAGAGCAGGAGCACGAGGAGCGCTTTATCCGTCGCGGCGGGTGAGAGAAATATCTGGCGGAGCCGGGTGTCATCCGGAGCTTCGGGCGAGGTGGCGACGGCAGGAAGGTTCGTGAGCTGGCTTAAGAGCTGGCAGGTCTTGCGTAGGATGGTATCAAGCTCACTCTCGGCTGAGAGCAGAGCGCTCTGCACTTGTTGCACAGCGAGGTGCTGAAAAGGCAGCAGCGGCATCAGGCGGTTGACGTAGAAGCGGTAGCCACGGTCTGAGGGAACCCGCCCCGCGGACGTGTGCGGCTGGCGCAGAAACCCGCGCTCACTCAGCTCTGCCAGCTCGTTGCGTACCGTCGCCGATTTCACTCCCAGAGCGTAGCGCTCGACTAGGATTTGCGAGCCCACTGGCTCTGCGGTCAGGACGTAGTCCTGGACGACGGCATGAAGAATTTGTTGCTTGCGTAGATCGAGATCCATACTTGCCTTCGCATTCTAACAGGTGAGGTATAATTTGTGCAACTAAAAATACGTGAGGTTGACTTATGAAACGCATCTCGATTGCGCTTATTGCGCTAGTTGCAGGAGTGTTGGCACCATCGTCGGTCCAGGCACAGGTTGAAGGCGGGACGACGCAGCGTCCGGCGCGAACCCGGCCTCTGGAGTCCGTTCTGCAAGCGCTGACTCGAAGCACGGGAATTACCGTGGTTGCGGAGTCGTCACTGCTAGGCGCTGAGGCCGCGTACTCCCAGAGCGCAACGGCGGAGACTCTGGAGAAGCAGCTTGATATCGTGGTGAAGTCTCTACCACCCGGAACGGTCTGGAAAAAAGCGATGCTCCCTGCCAGCACGCGCTTCTACAAAGGCGATGATGTCGCGGATTTTCTCGACATTCAGACGCGGATGTTGGGGCGTGCCAAGCCTGGTGAGGCAGGCTCCGTGGAGATTCTTGGGCAGAAGCTCACGCAAGAAAAAGCGGCTCCTGTGGTCAGCACTTTGGGGCTGAAGCCCGTCTACGTTCTGGTCAATGCTAACGCTCGTCAGGCAAGCCGTGACCCGCTTACGGGAGCCAACGGCCAGTCGGATTTCTCGCAGATTCTGAGTAACTTCTCCACCATGAACCCCGAGGCCCGCACGAAACTCATGCAGCAGTTCGGCCAGATGATGCAAAACATGAGCCCCGAGCAGCGCCGCCAGATGTTTAGTGGCATGATGGGCAGTGGCGGTGGTGTCTTCATCACGCCTGGGCGACAGATTCCGCCCCAATAAAATCACTCCGATAGGATGCTGGGTATAGTTTTGCGATGAGTAGCCCGGCATCCTTGGGAGAGCTCGCCATTACCTACTTTGGTGCTAGCCGGTAGGCGGCTTTGGCGAGGTCATAACAGAGGGCACGGGCCATCGCGTCGGCGTCTTGTTCTTCTATGAGATGCTCTACCACCAGCCCGGCGAGCCAGTCGGAGACCACGCGCCGCCAGACATCGTGGCGGGCGGGGATGGAGCAAAACGCACGGGTATCGTCGTTGAAGCCTGCCAGGTTGTAGACTCCCGCCGTCTCGACCACGCTATCTAAAAAGCGGCGCATCCCGAGGCGGCTGTCGAAGAACCACCAGGGTGGCCCGAGGCGTAGTGCCGGGTAGTGTCCGGCAAGCGGTGCCAGCTCGCGCGAGTAGAGTGTCTCATCCAGCGTAAAGAGAATCAGCGAGAGCTTGGGATCGTTGCCGTAGGCACGGAGCAGGGGAAGGAGGTTGCGGGTGAACTCTCCGGATATCGGGATGTCTGCGCCTTTGTCGGCCCCAAACTTCTCAAAGAGACTCTGGTTGTGGTTTCGGAAGCTGCCCACATGAAGCTGCATCGTCAGGCCGTCGTCGGTGCTCATCCCAGCCAGCGTAAAGAGCATATGGGCCATGAAGCGGACACCATCACCGGGCTCGGTTTTTCCTGACAGCGCTCGGTCAAAGACCGCCGTTGCTTCCGAAGCTGAGAGGGGCGTGGTATCGGCGCTGATTGCCGCATGGTCGGTTGCCGTGGCTCCAAGGCTCTGGAAAAACGCCCGGCGGTTGCGAAGCGCTTCGATAAAGCGTGCGTAGCTCGTGATACTCACGCCACTGGCACTCTCCAGCGCAGTGATATTCTCCCGCCAGCCCAGCGCGTCTAGGTTCACAACGGCATCAGGGCGAAAGGTCGGGAGAATCTTGCCGCTCCAGCCGGACTCACGAATGGTTTTATGGTGGCTCAGCGGATCGCTGGCGGCATCGGTGGTGCAGAGAACCTCGATATTAAAGTGCTCAAAGAGCGCACGGGGCCGAAACGCAGGGGTCTCCAGTTTTGCCGCGATGCTATCGTAGAGCGTTTGTGCATTGGCCGCGCTGGGCTTCTCGGTGATCTCAAAGACCTCGACCAGCTCTTGGGTCAGCCACTGGCCACTCGGGGTTCCCGCAAAAAGATAAAAATGCTCGCAGAACACCTGCCAGATCTTGCGGTGATCGCTCTCCGTGGGGCCACCGTCGCGCCGTGGCACGCCCTGGGCTTCGAGCGAGATTCCCTGGGAGTAGAGCATCCGAAAGACATAGTGGTCGGGAATGAGCAGCAGCTCGGCGGGGCTCCCGAAGCGGTAGTCCGGGTCGGAGAAGAGCGCTGGATCCACATGGCCGTGTGGGCAGACCAGCGGCAGATCTTTCACTGTGGCATAGAGCGTCCGAGCCACCCCACGGCGGGCAGGCTCAGGCGAAAAACAGCGGTCAGGATGAAGATACATGAGGCACTATTCTCGAAAAACCGGTTGATCTCCTTCCTGAAAAAGGAACCCTGGTGAGCCCTGTCGAATCGTGGGGCATGGACTTTCTGGCGGCGGTTCTGCGGCTCTGGGCTCCTCTGGGGCTGGCGGCACTGGGGGGGGCACTCTCCGAGCGGGTGGGGGTGATCGCCCTGGGGCTGGAGGCTAAACTTCTGGCGGGAGCCTATGCCGCCGTGGCCGTGGCAAGCGCGACCGGCAGTGCCTGGCTGGGTTTGCTTGCCGGACTGCTGGCGGGTGCTCTGGTCGGGGCACTCCATGCAAGCCTTGTGCTCTTTGCGAAAGTCCCCGCCGTGCTCTCGGGCGTCGGCCTGAACCTGGGGCTCCTTGGCCTGACGACATTTCTGCTGCGTGCTCATGGTGAATCCGGGCTTAGCACCCAAACGCGTTTTTCCGCAGAGCTTGGCATTCCTTTGGCGATAGCCTTAGTCGCACTGGCTGCCTTTGTGGTCGCCAAAACGCCGCTAGGCCTGCGCCTGAGGGCGTGTGGTGAGAAGCCGGAAGCGGTGCGTGCCGCCGGACTCAACCCTGAGGCACTACGGCTGGGCACGGTCACCGTGGCGGGAGCACTCACCGGACTTGGTGGCGTGCTCCTGGCGCTCATGGGGCTGGGGGAGTTCACCGAGAACATGACCTCGGGGCGCGGCTATATCGCACTAGCCGCCGTGATTTTAGGGCGCTGGAGCCCCCTTGGTGCAGCAACCGCAGCCCTTTTCTTTGCCCTCGGGGATGCGCTGGTCGGAACTCTCCAGAACGTGGGATTTGCCCGAATCCTTCCCCCAGATCTGCTCCAGCTCTTGCCCTATATCGCGGCTCTGTTGGCTTTGGCATTGGTTAGAGGCCGAGGAGCCGCACCCGCTGCCCTGGTGTTCCTCGGCGGACTATCTGTCAGCGCTGGCTAGATCAGGACCGGTGCTCACTTACCCCTGAGGTTCGACTCGTCGGCCATCGCGCAAAGAGAGGATCTCGTCGGCTCCGGTGAGCATCCCGGCATCATGAGTGACGACAATCACCGTGCCTTTGGTGCGCCATGCCGCCAGCGCTTCAATCACCCGATGCCCATTGGTCTGGTCCAGCGCCGCCGTGGGCTCATCGGCAAAGAGAATCTCGGGCTCGTTGATGAGTGCACGGGCCACCGCCACACGCTGGCGCTCGCCACCGGAGAGCTGGCTGGGGAGCTTATGGGTCATGGTGGCGAGCCCCAAGCTCTCTAAAAGCTCTTGCGCTTTCTGGCGTGCGGCGGCACTGGGCTGTGGTGCTGCGACCACGATATTTTCTAGCGCTGTGAGGTAGGTCAGCAGAAATGGCTGCTGGAAAACAAAGCCAAAGCGAGTCCGCCGCAGGCGCATCAGCTCCGGATCAGGGAGGTGCGAGAGCGCCAGCTCCCCGAGAGCCACTTTGCCTTCCGTGGGTCGCTTGAGCCCAGAGAGCAGATACAGCAGGCTGGATTTCCCGGAGCCCGACGGCCCCATGATGCCGTAGAACTTACCTGGTGGCAGGCTCATGCTGACATCACGGAGCGCGTAGGTAGTTCGCTCGCCATCACGGTAAGCCAGGGTCAAGTTTTCACAGGAGAGTGTTTCGTGCATTTTCTTACCGCCTCTCAATAATGGTCACGGGGTCGAGCTTCAGCAAGCGGTAGGCAATCGTTCCCACCGAGAAAAGCGTAATACAGATCGGAACGGGGATCGTGTGGGCGTAGGCATCGAGGTCGAAGGGATCTAAAAAGAGCCCGCGTGCCCGAAAAACGGACTCACCGAGAAAGCGCATCAGGAGCGCCGTGGACGCCGCCCCGACAATCCAGCCCGTTATATTTAACAGTGCTGTCTCTGCCAGTACCCGTCCGATGAGTCTTGGCCGTGAGTAGCCAATGGCTGCCAGCACCCCAAACTCCGAGAGGCGCTGGGTGAAGTAGATATTGGCCAGCATCCCACTCATCAGCGTGATGGCAAAGATCACGGCGGAGGTGACCACGCCCATGATCATGTAGAGCGACTCCAGGCTGTCGCGCACCTCGGTGATGAGGTTCTCTTTGGAGAGCACTTGGACATCGGTGGGGGAGAGCTTTCCCTTGGACTTATCGCTCACCGGCATCATGGAGCGGTTGAGCGTGTCGCGCTCATTGACATCTTTCCAGGTGTAGAGAGTACAGCGCGGGTTGAGGAGGAAGTAGCGGGTGCAGAAGCTCCGGCTGGTAAAGCCCACCCAGACCGGGCCTTTCAAAATACCAACGAGCTTGACGGGGATCGGAGCCGCCGTCGCCATACCACCTTGCTCCGTTGGGCTCACCACGTTATCCCCAATCTTGAGCTTCTTATTCTCCACCATCGGCTCCGAGAGTACCGCCTCCGGCATTCCCTCAGCCGGCAGACGCCCTGCAACCAGCGTCGTGCCCATCCGCTGCATCAGATAGTCCCGGTCATCGTCTGGCACGCCCAGCACCACAAAGGGCAAGCGTCCCATCACGGTCTTGATATTGCACAGAAAGAACGCCCCCTCCATCGTCCGCTCGACTCTCGGATCGCTCTCCACAATCGCTCGCTGGGTTTCGGGAACCTCTCGGAACTGCTGCTGTGGGAGCACGTAGGTGAAGTACTCGGTGTAGCGGTAGATCGTTCTCACGGTCAGGTCAATCGCATTGGCCAGCACGGTCACCCCTGCAATCAGAAAGACCGCCAGTACAATTACCAGGCCCATCGGCAGCGCTCGTGAGGCATTGCGCCGGAAATAAACAAGAGGAGAGAGAGGGTTTGTCATGTTCGTGAAAAATAGTACAAACGGATTGTACCTTACGCTTCTAACGGGGATTTGGTGGGAAGGTTCCCAGCAGACAAAATGCTTTACCTTTGATGACTCTGCTATAATCGCCGCATGAAGCGTCTCCCTAATATTGTTTTTATTCTTGCCGACGACCTAGGCTATGGTGACTTGAGCTGCTACGGTCAGACGAGGTTTACAACGCCGAACATTGACAGAATTGCCAACGAGGGCATGAAGTTTGTCCAGAGCTACAGCGGCAATGCGGTCTGTGCGCCGTCGCGCTCGGTGCTGATGACGGGGCTGCATCCAGGGCACACGCCCATTCGTGATAATCGGGAAGCGGCAGATAAAAAAGAGGGGCAGCTCCCTTTGCCTATGGGAACGGTGATCTTGCCGATGCTGCTGCAAAAACTCGGCTATGTCTGTGGGGCGTTTGGGAAGTGGGGACTGGGCGGGCCGGACACGCACGCTGCGCCGCTGAAGATGGGGATCAGTCGCTTCTTTGGCTACAACTGCCAGCGCGAGGCGCATAACTTCTACCCGCCGTATCTCTGGGACGATGACAAGAAAGTGCCGCTCAATAACCCAAAATTTGCTGCACACCAGAAGCTTCCCGAGGGAGCAGATCCTGAGAATCCGGGCAGCTACGTGAGCTTTACGGGCAAGGACTACGCTCCCGATACGATCATGGCGCAGGCGCGGCAGTTTATCCAAGACAACAAAGACAAGCCGTTTTTCTGCTTCGTCCCGACGACGGTTCCTCATCTTGCGCTCCAGATCCCCGACGACTCCCTTACCGAGTTTGCGGGTAAGTTCCCCGAGAAGCCCTACCCCGGCGGCCGCTCGTATCTGCCGCACCGCACACCGCGCGCGGCCTACGCGGCGATGATCACGCGTCTCGATAAAGAAGTTGGGCGCTTGCTGGCGCTGGTGGCCGAGCTGGGCCTAGACAGCGACACGATCTTTGTGTTTACAAGCGACAATGGCCCACTCTACGATGAACTAGGCGGCACGGACACAGAGTTCTTCAACTCGGCGCGGGGCCTGCGGGGGCGTAAGGGCTCGCTCTACGAGGGGGGGATTCGCGTCCCGACGGTGGTTCGGTGGAAGGGAAAGATCAAGCCCGGCAGTGTGAGTGAGCGCGTGATCGGCTTCGAGGACTGGCTCCCGACTCTCTTTGAGCTCTTGGAAAAACGCACGTCCGTCAAGACCGATGGCATCAGCTTCGCCCCGACGCTCTTAGGCAACCGCCAGCCCGAGCGCCCCTTCTTTTACCGCGAGTTCCCCGGCTACGGCGGCCAGCAGCTCGCCCGAATCGGGGAGTGGAAAGCGGTGCGCCAGAGCCTCAACAAGACGGCGAAGAATCCTAACCCGGTCGTGAAAACCGAACTCTACAACCTCAAGACCGATCCCAACGAGACAACCGATGTCGCGGTGCAGAATCCGCAGTGGATCGCACGGCTGGAGAAGCTCCTCGAAGAGCAGCACGTCCCCTCCAAAGACTTCCCGCTCGGCGTGCTTGACCAGCCTGTGGGAGCGCCCTATTCTATAGGCTCGTCTCATCGTCGAAGATAAGAAGAGAGGCTGTTTATCCGGGCGAATTTTTTTTGGTTGCAGTGGTAAAATAACGACTATGACCCCGTCTAAGAACCCTTTCCCTGGCATCAACCCTTTTATCGAGAGTCAGCTTTCTTGGATTGGTTTTCATGGGTTGTTTCTTGGGGAGCTTGTGGGGTTTCTCAATGAAGAACTCCCTGAGAATTTTGTGGCCCATTTGGAGGAGCGGTGCTACGTCAGCACGCCGCGTCAGGGGAGCTATCCCGATGTCGTGGTGCTACGAACCGTGCCGAATCAGCCTCTCGAAAGCCGTGGGGGGTCTGCGATTATGGAGCGTCCTGTCGTGAGTGTTGGTATGCACCCAACAGGCACGGTTCCACTTGCTCCTCTGGTGCGTGAGCGCTTCGTGACCGTTAGGGATCTAAGGCGAAATCGCGCAGTGACTCTTGTGATTGAGCTGCTAAGTCCTGCAAATAAGGATCGCTGGGACCCTGGCCATGCCTCTTATCTCCGCAATCAAGAAACATTGTTGGGTAGTGAGACGCACTTAGTGGAACTCGATTTTTTGCGTGGTGGGGAACATACTGTCGCCTCTCCAAAGTTGGAACTTGTGAAGTGGGGAGCATGGGACTATCTCGTGTCGCTGCACCGTGCGGGGGCGGATAGCTGCGATTTCTGGCTGAACGCCTTGGAGGGTGCTCTGCCGGAGATCTACCTTCCCCTCATGCCTGATGCGCAGGGGGTAGAGGTTGCTCTCCAGACCATCTATGAGCGTACCTGGGCGAAAGGGGCTTTCTGGCGAGAGATTGACTACCAACTGCCCCTAAAACCCGCCGTGTCCGAGGGGCAGAAAGGCTGGCTGGCAGGTATAATTGGGACAGTATGAACAAGACGCTTCAAGACTTTCTCAATGGCCAGCTCGACACACTCCATGCGGAGCATCTCTACAAGCCCCTGACCACGGTCACTAGTGCGGTCGGGGCGCGGGTTAAGATCGCGGGCAGTGATCGGGAGCTGATCAATCTCTCGTCGAACAACTACCTGGGGCTTGCGGGAGATATGCGTCTGCGCCAAGCGGCGTCGGAGGCGGCGCTGGCAATCGGGGCGGGCGGTGGCGCGGTGCGGCCCATTATCGGCAACTTGCAGCTTCACAACGAGCTTGAGCGGCTCATCGCGGAGTTTAAGCATGTCGAGGATGTCTTAGTATTTCAGAGCGGCTTCACGGCCAACGCGGGAACCATTCCGACCATCACCGACGCCGACGACCAGATTATCACGGATAGCCTCAATCATGCCTCGATCATTGATGGTTGCCGTCTCTCAAAGGCCAAGCGTGCGATCTACCAGCACTGCGACATGGACTCGCTGGAAGAAGCGCTCAAAGCGGCGATGGGAGCCAAGAAGCGCCTGGTGATCACGGATGGCGTCTTCTCCATGGATGGCGATGTCGCGCCTCTGGACAAAATCTGCGCCCTCGCGGAGCAGTACGATGCCGCCGTGATGGTGGACGATGCCCATGGCTCAGGGGTGATGGGGGCCAATGGGCGGGGGACGGCCTACCACTTTGGGGTGCACCAGAAAATAGACATCCAGCTTGGGACACTCTCCAAGGCCGTCGGCGTGGTCGGAGGTTATATCGCGGGTTCGTCGGCGCTGGTGGACTTTCTCAAGCAGCGTGCGCGTCCGTTTCTCTTCTCGACGGGCTGTCCGCCCGCAGTCGCGGCGGCGTGTATTAAGGGAATCGAGCTGATGCGCGACGAGCCTGAGCTCTCGGCGCGGCTCTGGGCCAACACGAAGTACTGGCAGGAAGGCTTGCACAAGCTCGGCTTCGACACCGGCGTCACGCAGACCCCGATTACTCCCGTGATGATCGGCGATGAGGCCAAGACCCAAGAGGCGCAGCGCTTGCTTCGCGATGAGGGAATCCTAGCACTCGCCATTGTCTTTCCCACCGTCGGGCGCGGCAAGGCACGTCTGCGCACCATGCCCACCGCTGCCCACACCCACGCTGACTTCGACGAAGCCCTCGCCGCCTTTGAGCGCGTGGGAAAAAAGCTGGGATTGATCTAAAAAAGGAAAAGCCCCACGCACGAAGGTGCGCGGGGCTGAGCGGGGAGCTTGGGGGCTAGCTGGTGCCGCCATCCCCACCGGTTAGTTTCAGAGCGATAGGGTACTCTTCGGTTCCCACGGTGACGTAGAGATTTCCTGCCAGACCTGGAATCTTATCTGTGCCAGCAGTCCAGTTCACCTTGTTGATAATGCCTCGCACCGCATACCAGGTACCGCTGGTAGCACGGAGCTGACCGACCACGCGGCCATCGTTTGTCACACGACCATCGAAGCGGTGTGTTCCAAAGTTGCTGAGGATCGTGCCTTGCTTGTCCACGGCTACGGAGGCATCGCCCGAGGAAGTGAAGAGCCCACCAGGGACATTGCTGACATCGAAGGCATAGGACTGACCAGAGCTAGGGCCATTGAAGAGCGAGCCCTCAGTATAGGCAGCGCGGAAGCTACTGTTCACCTCAGAGCCGCCGATGCTGGCCTCAAAGTTTCCTGCGTAGCTGCTGCCACTGATCACCACATTGTAGTCGCCCGAGACACCGGCGCCCCCAACACGGTTGCCGATTTTCCCTTGAATGCTACGGCTGGTATAGAGCGCTCGCTCCGCACTGGTGGGGAGTGCCGCCACCTCGGTCGCATTGTAGGTAATCTCGCCGGAGAAGCCACCATCGTTTTCGACAGAGCCTGTAAAGGTTCCGACAGGCTTATTCGCAGCCTGGTTAAAGAAGCCAATGAGAGAGCCCGAGGGGTCAATCGTAAAGCTGATATTGCCCGTCTCACCCTTCTCAGGTACCCCATACGTTCCACGGTACGCGCCTTTGTAGGGGCTATCTCCCCCGGCGACAACTGACGAGCTCTTGCTGAACTGTGCGGGAAAGAGCTTGCCTCCCGAGCTAAAGGTAAAGTTTCCTTGGGCAGAGCCATCGGTGGTCTTGACGAGGGTTCCGGCGAGGGGAAGAGTCGCGGTTGCGAACTTGACAAGGGCGGAGAACGCACCCGTATTGCCAATCGTCCCTGTTAAGAGCCCTGTCTCGGCACCCCGTGTGAGGGAGCCAATGATATTTCCCTTGCTATCGACGCTGTAGCTTGCAAGGCCATTGAGTGTCTTCCCATCGACAAGGAGGGTCGTGTCAGCACCGTAGACACCGCTGTAGATGCCCTGGAACTCACTATTGACCGTGCTGAGTGAGCCACCAATATTGAAGTAGCCACGCTGCTCGACACCGCTGCGGGTAAGCGTGAAGTCACCACCGGAGCCCGTATTGCCGCCACCCGTGCCGCTGCCACCCGTGCTGCCACTCCCTTTGACGACTAAGAGACCGCTGATTGGGGAAGAGGTTGTCGCGCTCTTGAGGGCTCCGGTGAACTTGCCCGTGTTTTCCACAATGCCATCGAAGGCATGCACCGTGTTGGTATTGGCATCGGTGAACGAGCCGACCATCTTGCCTTTTTGTTCTATAGAGAACGAAAACGTTCCATTCTCACCAATACCAGGCAGGGTATAGGTTGAAAGATAGGTTCCCTGAAACTCACTGTCGGGTGGTGCGCCACCAGCACAGCCGGTAAGTGCTGCCAGAGAGAGTGCTCCCATCGTCACGAGAAAGTCAGCACGAGTTTGCTTGCCCATAGAATTCATCCTTTCGCTTGGGCGGTGCGGGCCGCCACGTACGTCTGTCTTAAGTTATCGGTAAATATCAGGAAGGTTTTCAGGGGAGAAATCAAGAAACTAGCACGTATGTCAAAGCTTCGATTTGCTATAGTGGGCTGTGGTGTGATTCATGGGACTCATGTCGAGGCCATTCGTGCGTTGCCAGAAGATGCTGAGCTGGTGGCGGTCTGTGATGAGGTAGGGGATCGCGCTAAAGAAGTGGGCGAGAAGCTCGGGGTTCGCCACTTCACCGATCTGACGGCGATGCTGGACTGGGGAGCGTTTGAGGTTCTCACGGTCTGTACGCCTTCTGGGCTGCACGGCTCCTGCGGCGTTCTGGGGGCGAAGGCGGGCAAGCACATTGTCACCGAGAAGCCCATTGAGGTTACCCTGGCCGCCGCCGATGCGCTGATTACGGCCTGTAAAGACAATAATGTCAAGCTGGAAGTGATCTCCCAGCACCGGTTCTCATCGGGGATGCAGCTTCTCAAGGGCTGGCTCGATGAGGGCAAGCTCGGCAAGCTGGTCTACGGCGAGTCGGTGACCAAGTGGTACCGCACCCAGGCCTACTACGACTCGGGGGGCTGGCGTGGCACTTGGGAGCTCGATGGTGGTGGCGCTCTGATGAACCAGGGCGTGCACTACGTGGATCAGCTCCGCTGGATCATGGGGCCGGTAAAGTCCGTGGCCGCGACCATGGGGACGATTGCCCACGAGCGCATCGAGGTTGAGGATATTGTTTCGGCTAGTATCGAGTTCCAGAACGGTGCGGTCGGGACACTTCTCGCGTCCACGGCGATGTTCCCTGGCTACAAGCAGTCGCTAGAGATCTACGGGACGCGCGGCACGGTCCTCATTGACAACAGCCGCGTCCGCCACGCCCAGTTCTCCTCGGGTGAGGAAGAGCAGGGGATGTTTGGGGTGAAGGCCGACGAGCCCATCGTCAAAGATGGCATCTTCACCGCAACCGGCGAGAAAGCCGAAGTCGTGCAGGCGCAAGGCGCAGGCGACCCGCGCGCTATCTCCGGCAGTGGCCACGTCGCGCACCTCAAAGACCTCATTGGAGCTATCCGTGAAGATCGTGAGACCTTCATGAACGGAGCCGAAGCCCGCAGCGCCCTAGAGCTAATCGTCGGCGTCTACGAGTCCGCCAAGACCGGCAAACGCATCCAGTTCCCCCTTTAGAAGCCCTCCTCCCTAGCTTGGGAGGAGGGGCTTAGGATTGCCAGCGCTGCCATTCTAGGCCGGGGCGGTCTACGCGGAACTGAACAAGGCGCATTTGTTTGGCTTCGGTAACATAGGCCGTGCGACCGTCGGGGCCGCCGAAGCAGATGTTGGTGGGGTGCTCGCCTAGGA
>JAPLCP010000040.1 GCA_026392155.1 Armatimonadota bacterium
CGAGCATATCTGAAGCACCGCTGATCAGAACGGCAGTGCTGGAGAGTCTGCGGCTACAAAGGCCGGGTACCCTCTTGGGTGCGGCAATACTCAATATTATGACACTTCTTACACTCACTGTCATCAATACTCATGTTTTAAACTTAAAGTAAACAAAATAATAAAAATACCTCCTCAAATGCACAATCCACCGGAGGGAATCTACACTCTCCACAGAGTACAACTAGCCCCACACTTTGCCACGACAACGCGCCGCAGGGTGCTTCTGGAGCGCCTGCTTCATCTCTATACCCTCGCCGAGGCCACCGGGTTTCAGGAGCGCTTTGTGGTCTTTGGGAGCTTCGTCACCACCAAGCCCGAGCCGGGCGATCTGGATATTATTCTGGTGATGCGCATGGGGTTTCAGAGTAGCCAAGCTCTGCAAGAATCACAGCTCCTCTTCGACCACGAGCGGGCCGACACAGAGTTTGGTGCCAGTGTCTTCTGGGTTCGCATTGAGGTGCTACCATGATTCAAAACGACCAGGAATTGAAAGTGACCCAGGAGCGCATCGTGCGCTTCGAGAGCCTTCTGGCCCAGCTTCGGGTCAGTGCTAGCCGCGAGGAGTTCCCGCAGGTTTCGGGCAGCTACCGGCGGGAGATCGAGAAGATGCACGCCGAGGTCATGGCCTACCTAAGCCGCCACAGCAGCGAGACGTTACAAGTACAAGCGGCTCGGTAAGCCAGCCCTGCCCTACCCCTCGCCCTTCGGGAGACACCGCGTTCACGCGATAGAGAAAAATAACACAAATGCCTCCCCAAAGAGAGCAAACGCGGGTAAACTATCACCTATGGCAATGCTTGAAGAGCTTCCTGCTTCCGTTGAAGCGGCGCTCAAGGCCCAGCGGAATGGCCACGGAACCGATCCCCTCACCCTTGCGGTCAAGGCGGACATCAACACTAGCGGCGTGATTGGCGAGCGGTGGGTGACGATGGACGCAGACGCGATCCGGGTTTACTCTCCCAACGGTGCCTCTGCGGCACACCTTGACCTTACGATTCCCGTTAAAGAGATCACCGGCGCGAAGACCGAGTCGCTGGTCGGCGGTGGGGCACTCACGGTCTCGAAGGGCTCGGATGTGATCGAGCTGGCACGCTACACCACGCCACTCGGCGGACGCATGGCCGGGGTGGCCCGCGTGATGGAGGCTGTGGCCAAGGGCCGCGATCTGCCGGAGGCGGAGCTTGAGGAGGTCGAAAAACTCTGTCCCAAGTGTAGCCGCGCTCTGCCCAAAGACTCCGATGTCTGCCGCCACTGTTTCGACAAGCGCGCCACGTTTACCCGGCTTTTAGGCTACGCAAGAGGCTACAAGTGGCAGGCGATTGTCGTGACGGTTCTCATGATCGGTGGCACCGCGCTGCAATTGCTCCCCGGTATCATCGTCAAGAACCTCACCGACGATGTCCTGGTGCCCAAAAACGAGATCGCGACTAGCGTTCGGATTGACCGGCTCGTCTACTGGGTGGTGATGATGATCGGCGCGACCGTACTGGGGCTGGCGCTAGGCATCTGGCGCTCGCGCCTCACGGCCTATCTCTCGCTGACCATGACCCGCCAGATCCGCACCGAGACCTACACCACACTTCAGAAACTCGGGCTTTCGTACTACGATAAGCGGCAGTCGGGCGCACTTCTGAACCGCGTCACGTCCGATGTTAATGAGCTCAATAACTTTCTGGTCGATGGCCTCCAGATGCTCGTGGTCAATGGCCTGATGCTCATTGGGACGCTTGTCATCGTCTTCACCCAGAGCTGGAAGCTCGCGCTTCTGGTGATGATCCCCATCCCCTTGGTGATCATCGGCACCAGCAAGATCTGGAAGTTTCTCTGGGGACGACTGGAGAAGCTCTGGAATCTGCGCTCCTCGATGACGGCCAGTATCGCCGTCGCGCTGAACGGCACCCGCGTCGTCAAAGCCTTCGCTCAAGAAGACCGGGAGATGGCCCGCTTCAATAGTAAAGTCGGGGCGCTCTACAACGCGAACTTGGACCTTGAGAACTGGTGGGCGACGCTGCTTCCCATCCTGGGCTTTCTCATGACCAGCGGCGGGTTTATTGTCTGGTATGTCGGGGGCAAGCAGGTCATCGCCGGTGAGATCACCTTCGGCATGCTCAACATGTTCTTCTTCTACCTGGGGCAGCTCTACGGCCCGCTCCAGGGCATGACGCGCATCGCCGACTGGCTGGGCCGCGTCTTGACCAGCGCCGAGCGTGTCTTTGAGGTCATGGACACCCAGCCCGATGTCGCCGACGGTACGGACTCGGTCGCGATGCCCAACATGAAGGGCGAGCTGCTCTTTGAGAACGTCAGCTTCGGCTACGACAAAGCGCGGCGGGTTTTGGAGAACGTGGACCTGCACGTCATGCCCGGCGAGATGATCGGCCTCGTCGGCCACTCCGGCGCGGGCAAGTCCACCATCATCAACCTCATCTCGCGCTTCTACGACCCGAGCGAGGGCCGCATCTTAATTGACGGCGTCGAGATGAAGAAAGTCAAGCTCCAGGATCTGCGTAGCCAGATGGGCATTGTCCTTCAGGAGCCCTTTCTCTTTCCCGGCACGATTGCCGAGAATATCGCCTACGGAAAGGCCGATGCCACCCGCGAGCAGATCATGCGCGCCGCAAAAGCCGCCAACGCCCACGACTTCATCCTGCGCTTCCCCGACGGCTACGACTCCTTAGTGGGCGAGCGCGGCGCACGGCTCTCCGGCGGCGAGCGGCAACGCATCAGTATTGCCCGCGCGATCCTGCACGACCCCAAAGTGCTGATCTTGGACGAAGCGACGGCCTCGGTAGACACAGAAACCGAAAAGCAAATCCAAGAAGCCATCCAGCGCCTTATCGCAGGCCGCACGACATTTGCCATCGCCCACCGCCTCAGCACGCTGAGAAACGCGGATAGACTGGTCGTGATTGAAAAAGGCCGCGTCGCCGAGATGGGCACGCACGCCGAGCTGATGGAGAAAGACAACGGCATCTTTAGAAAGCTCGTCGAGATGCAGCATGAAGTCAACAAGCTTAAGTCTGAGAACCTAGTTCTAGAGGATTAAAGAATGCAAACAAGCGAAAATACCGACTTCGATCTTATCTTTCTTGACCCAACAACCGTGACACTCTTTCGCACGGGGGGCAGTGCGGTTCGGGCAACGATCGCCGATCCCAAGATCGGCTACGAGCGAACCGTGCTGGTCTGCCAGATCGCGCGGGCGTTTCCGCTCTCGCTCCAAGACCAGTACATTGGGCTGCGCGATGCCAAAGACAAAGATGTCGGGATGCTGGAGACCGTGAAGGGCCTAGACCCGGAGTCGCGAAAGATCTTGGACGAAGAGCTTGAGCGGCGCTACTTTGTGCCGACGATTCTCAAAGTCACCAAAGTCAAGAAAGAGTACGACACTGTGAACTTCGAGGTAGAGACCGACAAAGGTGAGCGCAAGTTCTCCGTGCAGAACCTCAAGGACTCGATTCAGGAAGTGAGCGGCGGGCGAGTGCTGCTCACGGATCGAACGGGGAGCCGCTACAACATCCCAGACTACCGAAAGCTCGACGAAAAGACACTCGCGATTCTCTCACGGGTGCTGTAGGAGCTGAGCCATGAAGTCGGTGCTCTGCTACGGCGACTCGAACACCTGGGGCGCAAGCCCGATTGATATCACCCGCCTCGACGATCAGACGCGCTGGACAGGCGTCTTGCAGTGCCTCCTCGGAGAGAGCTGGCGGGTGCTGGAAGAGGGTCTTTCTAATCGCACGACGGGCTTTGACGACCCGCTGATTCTCTTGCGCAATGGAAAAGCGACCTTCCCGATGGTCAGCGATACCCACCGCCCCTACGACTGGCTGATCGTGATGCTGGGCACCAACGATGCCAAAGCCCGCTTCCGTCACAAGCCCGATGCGGCTGCCGATGCCGTGGAGAGCATCGGAGAGATGGGAGCGTCGCAGGGCGCGAAAGTGCTGCTTATCGCCCCGCCGCCGATGCGCTCACCCATCAAGTTTGTCGCGGAGTTTGACGAGGAGCGTGCCGTGAGCTTTTCTCGTGCCCTCGCCCCACTCTACCTAGAAGTCGCCGAGGCCAACGGCTGGGAGTTTCTCAATGCGGGCAACGTGATCTCGGTCAGCCCCCTCGATGGCATGCACCTCAATGCCGAGGCCCACACCCGGCTCGCACAGGCAATCTCGAATCTGCTAAGACGATGAATAAAGCACAGCTCGAAGAATTTAACCGCGAGGGATTTCTTGTCCTTGAAGACGTCATAGATCCCGCCCACTGTGAGCTCCTCTGCGAGAAAATGCTCGCCGATGTGGACGCGATCCTCAAGCGCCCCGATGTGCCGTTTAACTTCAACAAGGGCAATATCCAGCAAGCGCCCCCGCCGTTTGCGCCTTATCTCTTTGAGGACGTCCTCTTCAACGCGGAGATTATCGAGGCAACAAAAGCGATCCTAGGGCCGGGCGTCAAAAATAACTTCTACTCTGGCAACACCGCGCTCCCCGGCGAGCACTTCCAGCCCGTGCACCCCGATGTCGCGCAGCTCTGGCAGGGGCTGGAGCACGCAACACCTAGCTTTGGCATTGTCATCAACGTGCCTGTGGTAGATATGGGCCCGGAGAACGGCGCAACCCAGCTCTGGCCCGGCACTCACTTAGACACGCACTACTTCCACGGCGACGGCTCCGCAAGAGTCTCAGACGAGCACCTCGCAGCTTGGCGTGAAAAGGCCCCCCCGATCCAGCCGACCGTCAAGCGTGGCTCCGTGGTAATCCGCGACATTCGCCTCTGGCACGCGGGGATGCCCAACCGGACACCACAGCCCCGCCCCATGATCGCCATGATTCACTGGTGTGGCTGGTACGCCGACGGAGACGGCATCGAGATCCCCGAGCGCAGCCGAAGCTTCTTTGAGAACAAAGCGCTCCACACCAATATCAAAGTCATCCTCGACGACCAGTTTGACCACATCAAGCACGGCGGCGCCTACGACGTTCAGGAAGACCAACGATGAAAATCTTAGCGGTACAGCTCGACATTGCCTGGGAAGAGCCACAGGCCAACTTTGCAAAAGTGGAGAAGCTTCTCGCCGACGCCAAGCCGGAGCCCAATACGCTTGTCGTACTGCCGGAGATGTTTGCGACGGGGTTCTCCATGAGTATGGAGGCAACCGAGCCGGAAGGCGGCCCTATCGCGAGTTTTTTGCAGCAGCTTGCCCAGCGCTGGCAAGTTACTCTGGTGGGCGGGGTTGCCATCAATGGCCACAATCGTGCCCTAGTCTTCGCTCCCAACGGCACCCGTATCGCAGACTATACCAAGATCAAGCCGTTTGCAGTGGGAGGTGAGACCTACGCCCCCGGCAAGCAACAGGTCGTTTTTTCCTGGGCAGAGCTGCGTGTGACCCCGTTTATCTGCTACGACCTGCGCTTCCCCGAGGTCTGGCGGGTGGCGGCAGCGGCATGGCGGCCCGAGCTCTATCTGGATATCGCAAGCTGGCCCAGCGCCCGTGCCCACCACTGGGTGCGCCTGCTTCAGGCCCGCGCCATCGAGAATCAGGCATATGTCTTAGGGGTCAACCGCTGCGGCACCGATCCGTATTTTTCGTTTCCCGGTCGCACGATGCTCGTGGACTGGCACGGGGAGATCGTCGCCGATGCGGGAAGCGAGGAGAAAACCCTCCTCGCCTCCCTTGATCTCCCCGCCCTCCACGAGTACCGAAGCCAGCTTCGGTTCCTGGACGATATCTAGCCTCTAACGCGTGATGGGCGGCTTTGTCGGGGCCGTTTGTGCCTCGCTGGCGGGCATGGAGGCGAGGAAGCCGGCCATCAGATCGCGGCTAGTGCCTTGACCCTGTCCCTGGATCAGCGTGAGATTGGCCCCGCTCTCGACGATCCGCTGGGTCTCTAGGAGATCAAAGAGGGCTTCGGAGACTTCGGGGTCGGCGCTGATCTCAGCCATGGCTTTTCCGACAATGGCGGGGCGGACGGCGGCGGCTTTCCCAAACTCGACGGCGGCCTGGCGCTCGGCGGTGCTGGTGATGATGCTCACCTGATTGACACCGTCTTGCTTGATCGCCGCCGTCACTTGGCGCAGCCGGTTGACAACCTTGCTCTCGATCTGCCGGATCATCTCGGGGTCGCGGAAGTGGACTTTTCGGATGTAGATCGAGCCGAGCTTGTAGCCCCACTCGTGGGACTTGGGGGTCACTTCATCGCGAACGGTCTTGCTCATGCTGTGCCGATCAATCAGCATCCGGGCAAGAGGCAGGTTGCTCAGACAGCGCACGGTCGAGTTGCTCACGTTGGCGGAGAGTGAGCCGCGCGGGTCGGAGTTCTTGAAGAGATAGGCCACGGGATCGCTGATGTACATCTCGTACCAGATGCCAATTCCCATCGGAGCGCCTTCTTCCGAGTTCACCGGAGCGCTTCGCAGATACTCTTGGTCAAGGCGCAGGTCAATCACATGGCACTTGCCAAAGCCTCCCACTAAGAAGGCACGCCAGCCAAGCTGCGGCAAGAGAAAGCAGAAACCAGGCTCATCAACAATGCCAATCACCTTCCCAAAGAGCACATAGACATGGCAGCGGCGCTCCTGCACCACCGTATAGACTCCCCAGAACCGCAGCAAGCCCAGTAGAATCGGTCCACCGATCAGGAGCACGAAAAAGGTCACCAAGGCATAGACTAAGATCATGACTTCACCTCTGTAATCACGCGCCGCGCATTGCTGTAGAGCGCCAGTTTGGCATTGCGGACATAGGCCAGCATCGCCGGTCGTCCGGTTGACTGAAGCTCCGTGAGCTGTGCGGCAAGGCGCTTGAGGGGCTCGACTTCTGCCTCCGCCTTTAGTGTCTCGATCTCCACCGCGCGCCGCGACTCGACAATGCGCTGGTCTGCCGCTGCTGTTGCGAGGCTAATATCCGACGAGACATGGTTGTGCGCCGTGTTGATCGCGGCCAGTGCAGACTCCACCTCGGCGGGCGGGTCAATTCCGGTGATCAGCGACGCTTCCAGCACCATGCCGTAGCGCGCCGCCGAGCTCTGGCACTCCTGATCCATGTGCTCGTTGAGATCGCGTAGGTTCTTACGCAGGTCGTTGATGGAGATTCCCTCCACCGATGTTGCATCGAGCGTGTTGTCGTTGCCCTTACCGCGGTCTTCCGGTGCCTCAAATGTGGCGATGCGCTCGCGCAGCACGGAGACAAAGTAGCCCATGATATGCGCAAACGGCTGGTGCACCCCAAAGAGATAGGCATAGAGATTGCGCTCCGAGACCTGGTAGCGAATCTGTCCCGTCAGCCCCGTGTTGAGCTGATCCTTCGTGACGGCCTCCAAAAGCGTCCCCTCATGGTTGGCGGAGGGGTTCTGCGGATCGTAGGCCATGTTGATCGTCTCCGTCGCCACCGAGACTTTGTGAATCTGCTCCCAGGGCCACTTGAAGTACGGCCCACCCGGCGGAATTACCTGCACCTGCGGGTAGACATAGCGCTCCCGCTGATCGCCCGAAAGCGACTCCGCAATCGGATCGTCGAGCGTGGTCAGTGCTCCCACGCGCTGCGCCCGCCCGAAGACCGTCTTGACGGCCCGCTCGTTCTGGTTGACCGTGTAGAATCCGGTGAGCACACAGCGCACCACGATCCAGGCAATCAGTCCGATGATAATGCCTCCAACGACTTCCATAGCTCATTCTCCTCTTTTCGTATTCCTGTGTTACAGTAACATAAAGGAAGCAAAAGTTGCACGTCATTACCGATCCCGCGCAAATCCCCCACAGCTGGCTGAGTGAGAAGCTCTCCCAAAGCGACGTTACTTGCAAACGCCCCCAGCTTCGTCGCTTTAGCCCTCAAGTCCCGCCCCGACAACGAGTGGGACTATGGCAGCACAAAGCTTGTCGTGATGGTCTGGCCGTTGCGCAGCAGTGTCAGCGGGATCGTGTCGCCGGGTTTCTTGACTTGGAGCGCATGCGCAATCAGATCAACCTCGCGGGTGGGGTGGGTGAAGGTATCGAAGCGGACCAGAATGTCGCCCTTGACGACGCCCGCTTTCTTCGCCAGATCATGCGGCGCGTACTGCCCGACATTGCCCACCAGCAAGCCCTTGCCACTGGGGTTAGGATCGAGCTTCATTCCCCCGAGCGCGGCGCGGCGCAACCCCCACGTACTCACGCGCCAGGAGATATCGTCACGCTTTCGCCAGCCGTTGGGGAGCGTGAGAGAAAGACTCCGGGGCTTGCCTGCACGTAGGACACTTGCTTTGAGAGTCGCGCCCTCAGCAGGCGTGGTGTTGAGCACCCACTGCATATCCGCCAGGGAGAGCAGAGGCTGAGCTTGGAGAGTCTGGATCACGTCGCCGGGTAGAAAACCCGCTTTCTGGGCATCGCTGCCGAGCTCGGTTTTAAGCACGGTCGGGCGCTCTTTCGGGTCGAGAATCAGGCCAAAAGACTTTGGGTGCGGATACGGATAGAGCACGGTGTCCGTGAGCTGGCGGCGCTGGAGGGCGAGCTCTTTCTGGGCATCGCTGATCTGGTGGCAGTGGATACAGCTGGGAACCACTTTCCCTTCGTCGTTGAGAAACGGGGTGTACTTGGCCCGTAGCGACGGAAACAGCTCCGGCTTGGCGAACTCAGGAGCCGGTCCACGCTTGGCGGCGAGCTGGGCTTTGTTCTTGGGAAAGTCTTGGTGGAGAGCGAGTGCTCCTTCGAGCGCCTTGGCCATCCCCTCCACCGAGACATCGCCTTGCCACTCGGTGCGGTGTGAGCGCGTGCCGTAGCGCCCGTAGATCGTGCCGTCGGCGTTGAGCATAAAGACCGCGAAGCTCTGGTCGGTGTCGTACTGGAAGAGGGAGAGATCCAGGCCGTTGGTCGAGATCTGGCGAACCCGGACAAACTTATCCAGCAGCGTCTTCATCCGGGTGTTGGCCTCGATAACATCGTCGTCGAGCTTGACGCATTCTTCACACGGGATGCAGCGCAGCACCACGATAATGGGCTTTCCGGTGGTCTTCGCCTCGGCAAAGGCGGCAGGCAGATCGTTGTAGTGCCAGTAGCCACTCGCCTCCAGCTTTTTCTTGTCGTCGCGAACTTTCGTCTCACGATCCACTTTTTGCTGAGAGGGCGGCAGTGCCGCACCCGCTACCAGTGCGCCCAGAAGCGCCAGTGCCAGATACTTTTTCATTCTCTTTCCTCCCAAAAGCTACTTGCTAAACCAAGTTGTCTGCAGCGGCCCCTCGTAGGCGAGCACACGCAAGCACGCTTCCCAGCTCTCGCCTTCGGCCAGCGTAATGGGCGCGTCTTGCGTTGCGTTGAACATCGCCATGCCGTAGTCGCGGATGAACCAGGGGCCACGATTCGAGTCACTTGCCGAGTTCATCGAAATAGTCAAACAAACACCCAGTGTCCCAACACCCGGAATGTCGGCCTCGTAGGCAACCGCATCGACGTCTTTGCCGCTCGCCACTTCATCGGCGCTACCGTAGGCCAGCTCGCCGTCACGTACTCCGATGACTCTACCGCCAAGCTTAGGCAAGAGGCGCGGCTCGACACGCACGCCGATGCTCCCAAACTTGGTCTTGCCAAACGTCACGGGGCCATACGCCGCCGTCTTCTCGCTGATGATAGTGCACTCCGTCGCGCCGGGCAGGGCACGGAAGCGAACGATGCGGCGCTCGTTTAAGATCGGCTCCTCGTTTTGGTCGCGCCAGATACTCGTCAGGGTAAATCGAACGCCACGTGAACCGAATTCGAACTCTGGTTTGCCTTGCGGATCCATTCTCCCCTGCTTTTCCATCAGCGCATCGCCGTGCTTACGCTTGACGGGAAAGGCCCAGAAGTTGGCCTCACGCTCGCCGCAAAACACGGGGTTCTGGCCCACAAAGACGCCATTGTGGAACGGGTGATCGAAGGGGAACTCCTGCACGACATTGTGCCCCGAGGGCGTGTAGAGCGGACAGACCCAGGAGCGCCAGAAGTTGGTGCCAAAGGCCCCCAGAAAGCCCTCTGGCCCCTGCACCATGTAGGTCGCCTCATTGACTTTTACTTGATACTCGCTCATAAAAACGCCTCCGCATAGAGAGGATTGTCTTTGATGCGCACCCGCTGGCCCGTCTCCACCGAGGCAATCGCGGCGCTGAGCAGCGCAAAGACCTTGAGGTTCTTGCGCCCACTAAACGGCGGCTCTGGCCCCCCGGCAAGATAGGCATGCCAGTGCTCAAAGAAGGGAATCCAGGGCGTCTGAGCCGGGATGTCGTCATCAATTCGACATACGGCGAAGCTCCCCAGCGCGGGGGCGAGCTCGTAGTCCATTGTGTCGTTGGACATGTGCAGTCCACGGCACTTGAGCGCCCCGCCACTGCCTTCGAGCCGAAACTCATACATGGGTGCCTGCGATGAAAACCCACCGTGGTAGGAGAGATGCAGCCCCCCAGAAAAGCCGATGAGCGCATTGACCATGCACGGCCCGGCGTAGGCCGACCACGAGGGGACAAAGCCGTCGCAGAAGATCCACTCCGGGTCGTGGCTTGCAAAGACCGACAAAAACGCATCGAAGTGGTGGCAGGCGTTCTCGTAGAGGGTCGGCTGGAGCATCTTAGCCAAGTTAGCGACCTTCGGGCGTGGCTTGCTGTTCATAAACCACGCCGCCTCCACCGAGCCGAGCCCCCCCGAGGCCACAAAGCGAGCCAGCGCGGCGTAGTGTCGGTTGTAGCGTAGCTGCTGCCCCACACTGAGCGTCACGCCGCGCTCCTTCGCCAGTGCCACCAGCGCCACGGCAGCCGTGAAATCATGGGTGATGGGCTTGGCCACTAGCACATGACAGCCTACCTCCAGACAGAGCTTTGTCTGGGAAAAGTGCAGCTCTGAGGGCGTGTTGATCAGCACTGCGTCGGGTTTGAGAGCCACGAGCGCCCGCGAAAGATCATCAAAGATCTCCGCCTCCGGGAGAAGCTCACGCCCTGCCGCCTGACCCGCCTCTGAGATGTCCACCAGGCCCACCCCGACAAACCACGGGAGGGTCTGCAAAATCTTTACCATGCTACGGCTGATGCCGCCCATGCCCACCACCAAACAGCGCTGCTTGCTCAAACTCGCCTCCGAATGCTCTGAATAATCACCGCGTTGTCGAGCTCCCCCTCACCGGCCTCCAGCGCCTCGGTGAGGAGCGCGTGGTGGACACGGCTCAGGGGGAGTCCTTGGTCCATGGCCTCGGCACAGGCCAGGATCAGCTCGACATCTTTCTTGTGCTGGTGCACCCGTGACTCCGGGGTAAATTCACCCGTGCGCATCCTCTCTCCTTTCGTGTCCACGGCCACAGAGTAGGCAGGGGAGTTTCTAAGCACCTCCAGAAACACCGATAAGTTCAATCCGAGGCGCTCCGCAAAGACCAGCCCCTCGGCCAAGACGGCACGGTTGAGGCCCAGAATCAGGTTCGTTGCCAGCTTCGCCCGGCTCCCACTTCCCGCAGGCCCTAGATGAAAAACACGGTCGCTGAAGCAAGCAAAGAGATCCGAGCACGCTGCGAAAGCCTCGGGAAGGCCTCCGACCATGAGCGTTGCCGCCCCATCGCGCACTTGCCTGCTGGAGCCGGAGATCGTGGCGTCGAGATAGGCGACCCCACTCTCAGCGAGCCGGGCTGCAAGCGCCTCGGTTTCATTGGGAGCCCCCGTCGTGGTATCGAGAATGACCGTGGGCTTTCGGGACGCGCTCAGCACCCCATCGGGCCCCTCCAGGACCTCAAGTACGATCGGCGTGGTCAGAAGCGAGAGCACAATCCGATCCGCTTGCTCAGCAACCAGAGCAGGACTTGGAGCTCCGGTGCCCCCGCGCTCGACCAGCGCCTGGCACTTTTGAGGGTCGATATCGTAGCCCACGACACCATAGCCACGTGCCAAGAGCCGCTCCGCGAGCGCCGAGCCGACCAGCCCAAGCCCAATCACCCCGATCACTTCGTTCGTCGTGCTCACTCCCCTAGGATAACACAGTTGCAGACAGAGCGGAACCTGATACAAGTCAATGGCACGAGGAGATTGGCGCGGATATTAGCTGGAACGAGGCAACTCAGACCGTGAAGGCCAAGATGGGCGAGCGGGATATTCAGCCGCCCCTGATGCGATCAGGTATGCTGAGGGCATGACAACAGAGACAGACTGGGAAGCTCTCTATCAAAGCGGCGAGGCGCAGTGGGACAAAGGCATAGCCGCCCCTGCCCTGCTCGCCTTTCTTGCCGAGTCGCCGCTTACAGGCCGTGTGCTCGTGCCCGGCTGCGGGCGCGGCCATGATGTCCGGGCGATTGCGGCGGCGGGCGCGGAGGAAGTGATCGGGCTGGACCTCGCCCCCAGCGCCTTTGCGGACGTCGAAGCCCTCCCCAACACGCGCTTTATCGTCGGGGATCTCTTCGCCCTGCCCCCCGCGTTTGCGTCTGCCTTTGATGCCGTCTTCGAACACACGTGCTACTGCGCCATCCCACGCGAGCGCCGCGACGACTATGTGCAGGCCGTCGCCAGCGCTCTCAAGCCCGGTGGCGTGCTACTGGGCATTTTCTACCTGAACCCACGCGACGATCTCGACCCGACGCTTGGGCCGCCGTTCAATGCAACATTAGACGAGCTGGACACACGCTTCTCCGAGCACTTCACCCTCCTGCGCTCCGAAACCCCCACCGTGGCCTTTCCCGGTCGGGAGAACCGGGAGGTTTTGCGGCTGTTGCAGAAGAAATAGGCTTTCATGCACGCATCAAGGCCCAATATTATCGTGATCTACACCGACGACCAGCGCTGGGATGCGCTCGGCGTGGTGCAGAAAGAGCAGGGAAGCAAAGGTCGCTTTCCCTGGTTCAAGACGCCGCACTTAGACAAGCTCGCCGCCGAGGGCACGCGCTTTCGCAATGCGTTTGTGGTGAACTCGCTCTGCGCGCCCAGCCGCGCGACACTCCTCACGGGGCAGTACGGGCATACCAATGGCATTGTAAATAATCATACGCCTTTCTCCGAGAAGAATACAACCGTGGCGACGCTGCTCCGCTCGGCGGGCTACAAAACAGGCTATGTGGGCAAGTGGCACATGGGCAACCAACGTGAGCGGCCCGGCTTTGACTTTGCCGCCAGCTTTATCGGGCAGGGCAAGTACGACGACTGCCCGTTTGTGGTCAATGGCAAGGACACGCCCACCAAGGGCTGGGTTGACGATGTCTCGACCGACTATGCCTTGCAGTTTATGAAAGAGAGCGCGGGCAAGCCGTTTTTCTTGGTTCTGGGCTTCAAGAGCGCCCACGGCCCCTTCTCCCCGCCACAGAGCCATGCCAACGACTATGCAAGCGACGAGGCCCGCCCCGTTCCTAATCTAGGGCTCGCTCCCGGTTATGCACCCGAGCGCAAGGGCAACGCCGATCCCCGTGCGCTCAACCGGGGCTACTTCCGGTGCCTCAGCGCCATGGACGAGTGTGTTGGGAAGCTCATGGCGGCCCTCGACGACAATACAGTGGTGATCTTCGCGTCGGACAATGGCTTCTATTTAGGCGAGCACAACCTCGGGGATAAGCGCTCCGCCTACGACGAGAGCCTGCGTATTCCCTTGCTGGTAAAGCTTCCTAAGGCCATGCGCCAAACCAAAGTCGCCGATGCGATGGCGCTGAACGTGGATATCGCTCCCACAGTATTGGAGCTCGCGGGCGTTCCCGTTCCCAAAGCCATGCACGGGCGCAGCCTGGTTCCCTTGCTGACCGGCAAGCCCCCCGCCGACTGGCGCAAGGCGTACTTCTACACCTACTTCTATGAGCAAGGCTTTAATGGCATCCCTACCACCCAGTGTGTCCGCACCGAGACCGCCAAGCTGATCCAGTACCCCGAACACCCTGAGTTAACGGAGGTATTTGATCTCAAGGCCGACCCATATGAGACAAAGAACCTCGCTAAAGAGCCCCGTGCCGCAGGACTAAGGATGGCACTAGAGCAGGAGTTTGAGCGCCAGCGCAAGGCAATCGGCTTTGAGATCCCTGACTTTGCCGACAAGCCTGGCGGCATCGCAGCGCCCACGCCAAGTGGGCTGGTCGCGCCGCAGAACCGCTGGGTGCTGGACTGGAACCAAAGCCAAAAATTCGATGGCACTAAGCTCGTCACGATCGCCAGTACGCCCGCGCTTCGCCCCAACGTCGGAGCCTGGGCAATTGAGGCGACTCTCACGGCGGAAAAGCCCGAGGGCGTGATTCTGGCACGAGGCGGCGTCAGCTTTGGCTACAGCCTGCACCTGGAAAACGGCAAGCCCGTCTTTACCATCAGCTCCAGCGGCAAGCGCTCACAGATTACGGGCAGCGAGAGCATCGTCGGGCGCACCGTGGTGCTGCTGGCGCGAATTACTCCGGATAAGCGACTGACCCTCGCCCTTGATGGCAAAGAAGTCGCCGCCGGGTCACTGCATGCCTTTATCACCAGCGATCCTGTCAATCCCATGGAGCTGGGCGGCGATGCGGGCTCGAAAGTGGCGGGCAAAGACCTCCCGAATTTCGTCGGAACCCTCACCCGCGTCCGGCTCTACTCCGGCGAGCTCAAGAACGGAATCCATGCACGAATTGTACAATGAATTGCCTCGTGAGCAGGAAAACTGGCCCTCGGCGCACAAACAACTCTCATGCGTTCACGATTCTGGATGTGGGTTGCACCGCCGTTGGTGGCGGGCTCGCTAGCGCTGGCACAGAAGCCCCAGCCGACCCCTCACACGCCCACGGCGATCTTTAAAGCCGACTGCCTCCCCTGCCACAGCACGACGGAGAAAGAGGGCGGGCTGAGTCTGGAGGGCACGCTCACCCCGGCGCAGGCGAAGCGGATTCTGGAGCGGGTGCGCGGCGAGGGCGGTAAGCCTCAGATGCCTCCCACGGGCAAGCCGCTCCCGGCGCAGAAGCTGTCCGCGCTGGCAAGCTGGGAGAAGAGCCTCTCGGAGACGAAGCACTGGGCCTATGCATCGGTAAAGCGCCCGCTGGAGCCGCCCGTTGAGGTGAGCGGGATTGATAGCTTTGTAAAGGCGCGGCTCGTCAAAGAGAAGCTGAACTTCGCGCCCCAAGCCGACAAGAGCACGCTGATTCGGCGCGTAACCCTAGACTTAACGGGCCTTCCCCCGACGCCGCAGGAAGTGGACGCCTTTCTCGCCGACACGCGCCCGGATGCGTATGGGCGGCTCGTGGATCGGCTGCTGGCAAGCCCCCACTACGGCGAGCGCATGGCCCTGCCCTGGCTCGATGCCGCACGCTACGCCGACTCCAATGGCTTCCAGCAAGACGGCGACACGTTCCAGTATGTCTGGCGGGACTGGGTGGTGAAGGCCTTCAACAAGAACATGCCCTTCGACCAGTTCACCATCGAGCAGCTCGCGGGGGACTTACTGCCCAACGCGACTCTGGATCAGCAGATCGCGACGGGCTTCAACCGCTGCCACTTGCTCAACGGCGAAGGCGGCGCGATCCCTGAGGAGCAGCGCAATGTCATTGTCTTTGACCGGGTGGATGTGACGGCCACGACCTGGATGGGCCTGACGATGGCCTGCGCCCAGTGCCACGACCACAAGTACGATCCCATCAGCCAACGCGACTACTACAAGTTCTTCGCCTACTTCAACAACGTCCCCGAGAGCGGCACGCCCTCGGGGGGTGGGCAGTACCGGATCGCCGAGCCCTTTGTCTACGCCGCGGGCACCGACGAAAAAGCGGAGCTGGCGCGGCTGGAGCGTGAGATCAAGTCCGCCCAAGCCGAGGCAAAGACGAGCGAATCCGTGGCTCCCAAGGCCGCGCTTTCTGAGTGGCGCAGCTACGGACCGTTTCCCGCCGAGAGCTTCGATGCCGCCTACGACAAAGAGATGCCACTAAAGGGGATGGCAGCGGTGGCACACCCCGAGTGGAAAGACGGGACCGTCCAGGAGCTTGCGACGGGGGACAACGCCGCGCTCTATCTGGCGCGGACGATCACGCTCGAGAAGCCAACCGTCTTGCGGCTCTCGCTGGGCAGCGACGATGCCTTCAAGCTACAGCTCAATGGCAAGCAAGTGGCGGCAAAGAAAGTCAGCCGGGCCGCCCTCGCCGACCAGGAGAGCATCACACTGAACCTCAACGCGGGCGCGAACACGGTCGTGCTCAAGATTGTCAATGGCGGCGGGATCGCGGGCTTCTACTTCCAGATGAATGGACTCTCTCCTGCTCAAGAGAAGGTACTTGACCTCACTAAACAGCGCGATGCCCTTCAAGCCAACCTGCCCCGCGTCATGGTGATGTCCGATGCTCGCCCGCGCAAGACGAAGATCCTGATCCGTGGCCAGTACCTCTCGCCCGGTGAGGAAGTCACCTGCGGCACACCTGCCCTCTTCTCTCCTTCCTCCCGTTATCGGGAGGAGGGCCGGGGAGGAGGGTCGCGGCTGGAGCTCGCCAAGTGGCTGGTGAGTCGCGAGAACCCCCTCACGGCAAGGGTCTTTGTCAATAGGCTCTGGCAGCAGTTCTTTGGAATCGGCCTCGTCAAGACCAGCGAGAACTTCGGCCTGCTGGGGGAGAAGCCCAGCCACCCCGAGCTTCTGGACTGGCTCTCCGCAGAGTTCATGGACTCAGGCTGGGATACTAAGCGCCTCGTAAAGCAGATTCTGATGAGCCAGACCTATAAGCAGTCCTCCAAAGTCTCACCAGAGCTACGCAAGCGCGATCCGGAGAATAGACTACTGGCACGCGGGGCACGCTTTCGGCTACCGTCGCTGATCTTGCGCGATGTCGCCCTGGCGACCTCGGGGCTCCTCAACGACAAAATTGGGGGCAAGCCGGTCTACCCCTACCAGCCTAAGGGGATCTGGGACAGCCTCGCGATCACCAAAGAGCGCGACTTTTCCTACCCCCAGTCCACCGGGAGCGATCTCTACCGCCGCAGCCTCTACACCTTCTGGCGGCGCACGGTCGGGCCGGGCAATATGTTCGACGCCTCTTCGCGGCAAGCCTGTAAAGTGCGCGCCTCGCTCACCAGCACCCCGCTCCACGCACTGACCACCCTCAACGACATCACCTGGGTCGAGGCCAGCCGCGCGTTGGCAGAGAAGCTGATGCTGGAGTCGGCAAGCCCTGACCAGCGCCTCACCTCCGCCTTCCGCCGCATCTGCGCCCGGCGCCCATCGGCGCGGGAGCTCGCCATCCTGCGCGGCAGCTACCAGCGCACTAAGGTCGCCTACGAGCTAGAGCCGGAGCAAGCAACCGCCTTTCTTTCGATGGGCGAGAGCAAGCGCAACCCCAATCTAGACCTAGCGCAACACGCCGCGCTGGCCCAAGTGTGCTTGTCTATCTTTAATCTGGATGAGGCGCTGACAAAGGAATGAGCCGCGAGTTTGCCTGGCGTCTTGTGCCCACTTGGGCCAAGCCTGCGAGCCTGCCCATCAAGAACGGCCATGGGCTGGTCTTTGATAAGAGCGGCTATCTCTACCTGCTCACCGATCATGCCGATGCCAACTTGCTGGTCTTTGACCCGGCGACAGGTAGGGTCGTGCACCAGAAGAATCTCGGGCTAACCGGCGGGCATGGGCTCTCGATTGTCGAGGAAAGTCGTCGCCAAGTGCTGTACTTAACCTGCCTGAACACGCACCGGGTGCTCAAGACCACGCTCCAGGGAGACGTCCTCGCGGAGTGGGGCTGGCCAAAAGAAACCGGCAAGTACAAGAGCGCCGATGAGTACAAGCCGTCGTGGACCCTGCACCTGCCGGATGGCTCGTTCTGCGTTTTAGATGGCTACGGCAAGGACTACGTGATCCGCTACGGCGTCAATGGAAACTACGCGGGCTACTTCGGTGGCAACGAAGGCGGGATTCCACACTGGGGGCCACACGGCGGCTACGTGGACAAAGACACGCTTCTGATCGCCATGAGCGACCAGCGCAGTATCGCCCGCTGGAGCAAAGCGGGCAAGAAGCTCCAAGAGTGGACGCTTCCCGGCTCCGACCCGCGCATGTTGCGTCCGTGGAATAGCCCCCAAGGCAAGCTCTGGATCGTCGGGCATCTGGGCGGCAAGTGGCCGCAGGATCGCAATGTCCCCGGCTACGTCTCCGTGCTCGACAGCAACTTCAAAGTCATCGCTAATGTCGGCGGCAGCAAGCCCGAGTACGACAAAAGCGGCAAGCTCAAGCCCATGGAGACCCTGCCCGACACCCCATTTCGCCGCCCCCACGACGCCCTAATCGGCCCCGACGGAAGCCTCTATGTCGGGCAGTTCGACTCGGGCGACCAACCCCTTCTCAAACTGGAGAGAGTATGAACCCGGAATTTGAACGCGATCTCGGCATCACCCGCCGACAGTTTTTTGGCAAGAGCGCCACGGGAATCGGCATGTCCGCGCTCGCCAGCCTTCTCGGCGAAGAAACCGCCCAAGCCCAAAACTCCCCCTCCTCCCGGGGTCGGGAGGAGGGGGCTGAGGGGAGGAGGGAAAACGGGAGGAGAGAAAACGGGAGGAGGGCTGCCAAGCGCGTGGTCGTCCTCTGGCAGGGTGGCGCACCATCACACGTCGATCTTTTTGACTACAAACCGGGATTGGAGAAGCTGCGCGGGACGAACCTGCCGGACTCGGTGCGCAAGGGGACTCGCCTCTCGACCATGACCAGCGGGCTCACCAAGTTCCCGATCCTGCCATCCATCAAGCCCTTTAAAGCCTACGGTAAGTCCGGGATGATGCTCTCGGAGCTGCTGCCGCACATCGGAAGCATGGCAGATGAGCTGTGCCTGATCAACTCCATGCACACCGAGGCCGTCAATCATGCGCCGGGCGTGACGTTTCTGCTCACGGGCTCACAAGTTCCCGGAAGGCCGAGCATGGGCGCGTGGGCGACCTATGGCCTCGGGAGCATGACCAAAGACCTGCCCTCGTTTGTCGTGATGACCTCCACAGATCGGGGGCGCACGTGCGGGCAGCTTTTCTTTGACTACTACTGGGGCAGTGGATTCCTGCCGAGCAAGTTCCAGGGCGTGCGCTTTCGCAGCGAGGGCGAGCCGGTGCTCTATCTCAAAAATCCCGAAGGCCTCACCGATGGCTTGCGGCGGCGGCAGCTCGACGATATTGCGGCGCTCAATGCCCAGCACTTAAGTGAATACGGCGACCCGGAGATCGAGACGCGCATCTCGCAGTACGAGCTTGCCTACAAGATGCAGATGTCGGTGCCGGACTTGCTGGACATTGACAAAGAGCCCGCCCATATCCTAGAGCGCTACGGCCCCGATGTAAAGCGTCCGGGAAGCTACGCCAAGAACTGCCTGCTCGCCCGCCGCTTGCTCGAAAAAGGCGTCCGCTTTGTCCAGCTCATGCACTCGGGCTGGGATCAGCATGGGAACCTCCCCACCCAGCTTGCGGAGCAGTGCAAGGACACCGATCAGCCGTCGGCGGCGCTGATAATGGACTTGAAAGAGCGTGGGCTTTTAGACGACACCATTGTCCTGTGGGCCAGCGAGTTTGGGCGCACCCCGTTTGTGCAGGGCGACATGACCAAGCCGACCTATGGCCGCGATCACTTGGGCTCCGTCTACAGCATGTGGGCATGCGGCGGCGGCTTCAAAGGCGGCTACGTCCACGGAGCCAGCGACGACTTCGCCTACAACCCGGTCAAAGACCCCATGGACGGCCACGATCTGCAGGCGACCATCCTGCACCAGCTCGGGATAGACCACACCAAGCTCACCTATAAGTTCCAAGGCCGCGACTTCCGCCTAACCGATGTCTTTGGCACTGTCCAGAAGAAGCTTATTGTGTAGCCGGGTACAATCTTTTCCATGAAACGCTTCACTCTCTCTCTGGCGCTTACGATTGCGCTGGGCTCGCTTGCCTCGGCGCAGACTTTCTCGCCGGACTCTGTCAAGAACCATGTGACCTACTTGGCCTCCGATGCGCTCGCGGGACGCGGCTCGGGGACGCGTGGAAACGAGGCGGCGGCGAAGTATATCGCGGAGCAGTTTAAGAAGGCGGGCCTGAAACCGGCAGGCACAAAGGGGTATCTCCAACCGTTTTCGTTCCCCGCAGGTGTCGCGCAGGGCAGCAAGAACCGGCTCCAAGTCAGCGGCTTTGGGCGCTACGCCGCGGGGCAGACCTTCGAGCCCTCGCCGCTGTCTACTTCGACGGCGGGTGAGGTCAGCAGCGAGCTGGTCTTTGTGGGCGAGGGGCTGGAGTACTCCCAAGACGTGAAGGGCAAGCTTGTCGTCGCCAGCGCCGAAGGCACAGGTGGGGTTCGCAAGAAAGCGATTGTCGCACGGGAGAAAGGCGCGGCGGGACTGATTGTCGCCTCTGCAGAAGACGCGGCGCTGCGCTTTGAAGAAGGCGATGGCACCGATGCGGGCCTGCCGATTGCAATAGTCCGAAAGAGCGTGGTCGAGGCTTGGAAGGCAAAGGACGGGCCACTCACAGCGACCCTCCAGACCGAGGTGAAGAAGCAAAGCAAGACGAGCGCCAATATTCTGGGGCTCTTGGAAGGCTCCGACCCGGTACTAAAAAGTGAGGTTCTGGTGATCGGGGCGCACATGGATCATCTCGGCATGGGTGGGACGCACTCACTGGCGGAGAGCAAGGCTCCCGCGATCCACCACGGCGCGGACGACAACGCTTCCGGGACGGCGGGGGTTTTAGAGCTGGCGGCGTACTTTGCCAAGAACCCACCCAAGCGCTCGATCTTGTTCCTGTGCTTCTCCGGCGAGGAGCTAGGCCTGCTCGGGAGCGCCCACTATGTCAAGGTCCCCACCCAGCCTCTTGATAAAACGGTCGCCATGATCAATATGGACATGATCGGGCGGCTGGATGGTGATAAGCTCATCGCGGTGGGCAGCGGGACATCGCCGGATTGGAATCCCCTGCTGGATAGGCTCAATGCGGAGGCGAAGTTCTCCCTCTCCCGCTCCGAGTCTGGGTTTGGCTCTTCGGACCAGCAGTCGTTCTACAACGCTAAGATTCCCGTCCTGTTCTTCTTCACCGGCCTCCACGGCGACTACCACCGCCCAACCGATACCGCCGATAAAATCAACTACGCCGGTGAGGCTAAAGTGCTCGCACTCGTCGCCCGTGCCGCACAGTCCATCGCCGATGCCCCGACGCGGCCTGGCTTTACACAGATCACCGTCGTGCAGGAACAGCCCGCTCGCTTCCGTGTCTCGCTCGGCTCGATTCCGGGCTATGGATTTGAGGGCGAGGGCGTGCTCCTCGATGGCGTTCGTCCGGGCTCCCCAGCGGAGAAAGCAGGAATGCAGAAGGGCGATATTATTGTCAAGTTTGGCGCTCGTACCATCAAGAACGTCCAAGAGTACACGCTGGCGTTGGGCGACTACAAGCCCGGCGATGTCGTGGAGATTGTGATCAAGCGCGGCGACCAAACCCTCACCGTAAAAGCCACGCTCGCGGCTTCGAGCCGGTAGTCCCTCAGTAAAAAATAGGCGAGCCTACAAAATCAAATGGCTGGGCTGGAGCGAGCCATCGCGCGTCGCACGGAGCCCGCCGATTTAGCTACGACCCGCGGCGCCCGGTTCTAGAAGCTGCTCTCACGAGAGCTTCGGGCACAGCTTGCCGTTGTCTTTCAGGAAACGGTTCTCTTGCGCGGTGGTATAAGCCGCGTTTTTCGGGTGGAAAACCGCACCCTTCACCCCAGTGTCCCAGAGCTTGTCTGAGAGAACGCCCTCCTGAGGAGTGCCCCAGTACGTGACAGTGCAAGCAGATCGGCGAGCTCAGGGGAGAGCGCGTTTACCTTGGCAATCAGAGAGTTGCTCCACCCCATGATCGCCACGGGGCGACGGCCAAGAAGCGCGGCGAGAACAAAATTTGCCACACGCTCAGGGGCAACTGGAGGGGCTCCCAGCTGCTGCCAGAGCTCCGCGTAGGGGCGCTCCGCCTCGGTATCGGCAGGCGCGGGGCAGATAAAACAGAGCCGCAGGTCACGCTCCTCTAGGGTGAGCTCCCGGTTTATCGCCTCACAGAATGCAGCGATACCCGCACGCGATGCCACATCGGCGGAGTAGTACGGGAGGCCCAAGCGCCCATCTGCAAACCCTCCCAGGATCGCTACGGCACCACCTTCTTTGAGGGTCGGGAGGAACGCACGTGTCAGAAGCATGGGGCCAACGAGGTTCACCGTGACCTCCTCGGTTAGCTCATCCGGTGTGTGGGCAGCCAGCTCTTTGCGAATGTCTTGGCCTGCTGCACAGATCAAAATGTCCAACGCCCCCACCTGCGCCGCAACCGTCTCAAGTTCCGCGGAGTCGGTTAAGTCAATCGTGTGTGCTTCGAGAGTAATCTCCGGCAGAGCGGCTGCCAGACGCGTTTTATTGCGAACCAGGGCGACCACCTCGGCCCCCTCACGATGGAGCGCTCGCACCACCGCTGAGCCAAGTCCCCCACTTGCGCCGAGTACCGCCACGCGCTTGCCCGCAAAGCTCTTTCCCGTGGTCACCTTGGGCATCCGGAAGCGGGCAATCACCTCGGGGCCTAAGATCGCCCCACCTCCCCAGAACATCACCTCCGCAAGAAGCGCCAGCCCTCCTCCCACCAACGTACGCTGCGCCAACGGAAGCGGTAAGAACGGTGCCAGAAAGAGCCCAAACCAGACCGGGAACGAGCCAATCATGAGCCACAGCGCGACTTTCTTGAGCGCTTTGTTAGGCTTCTTCATGGCTTCCTCCTCCCAGCTCGATCAGCCGCGCCAGAACCTGCGCGCGCAGCACGCCGCTTGGCGGTGCGAGCTCCATAAGATCCGCAAGCCAGATCCCATCGGCGGCCAGCCGTACGATATGGGCATTCACTCCCGGCAAGCCATCGCTCTCCAGCGCGGTGACCCACGCCGCGTAGCGCGCCCGAAGCGGTGCCAGCAGGTTGGGGTCGAGCGCCACCCCCGCAAGCAGCCCCGCCGTAATCCCATCGGCCTCGCTCTGCCCTTCGGGCGCTACCGATGCACGAAGATACGCCCGTGCCCAAGCCCCCGGTGCAGCGCTGTCTTGCACCAGGCACTCCTGATGCCCCGTCTCAAATCCATCAATCAGTGCCTCTACGAGCGCTGCTACCAGTGCTTCTTTAGTAGGAAAGTGATAGAGCAGCCCTCCCTTACTCACCCCCGCCTCCGCCGCCACCGCCTCCAGCGTCAGCGCAGAGTACCCCTCGCGCCGAACAAGCTGGCCTGCCACCTGAAGAAGTACACTTCGTTTGCTATTTGCTCTTGCCATGTTTTTACTATACCGTCCAGACGGTATATCTGTCAAGATAAAAGCCACAGCCCCACCCCACCCCTACCTTGACAGCGCTTTCAGAGAGCTTGCACAATGAGTATGGAGGTTCGAAAATGACAACGGAAGATGCAACACTGGCCGATGCTCTGAAGGCGATGGCCGATCCTGATCCGAAAGTCCGAGCGCAGGCCACGGGGCTGCTGGACCACTTGGCGACGGAGGCGTGTGTGGCCCCGCTCACCAAAGCCCTCTCAGATCCGTCGGCGCATGTCCGGCGGCTGGCGGTGCACTCATTGGGCTGTCAGGACTGCAAAGTAGCGCCACTGGACGTAGACATTGTGGGGCTGCTGATAGACCGAGCGCTGCATGACAAGAGCATACGGGTGCGCCGCGTCACGGTGCACCAGCTTGGTTTGCAGCCCACAGACCCGCGTGCTATTGCGGCGCTGGCGAGCATTCTTGAGCGCGACACCGACGAGAAGCTACGCTCGCGGGCGGCATTTGCGCTCAAGAATCAAAGGGAAGAGAGAGTGTGGTAAAATCCCGCTGACAATCGCAATTCGTTAGGGATATTTACTTTGGAACAGCAGGCTGCGCATCAGTTTCCGGTAGACAGTGAGATCGTGGAGATCAAGCAAGACACCACCGGCAATATCAATAAAACCTATGTCGTGACTCTCGCCGATGCGGAGCGCTTCATTCTCCAGCGGATCAATAAGACAGTCTTTACGCAGCCCGAGCTGGTGATGCGCAATATCCGCACGTTCTCCGAGCATGTCGCCCGCAAGCTTGCCGTCGCGCCGCTGGATAAGGGCCGTCGCTGGGAGACACCAAAGGTCATTGCCGCCCAAGATGGGCGCGACTTTTGGCTCGATCCGGAGGGCGAGTACTGGCGTGCCCTGAGCTTTATCCCCCGCTCCCGCTCCTACAACACCCCCCAGAACGAAGTGCATGCCTACGAAGTGGGCTTTGGGCTAGGCGCGTTCCACAATCTGATCAGCGACCTACCCGCCGAGCAGCTCGCCGACACGCTTCCCGGCTTTCATATCGCGCCGGGCTATCTGGCGCACTTCGACAAAATCGCCGCCAGCCACAAGACCGAGATCACTTCTGAGGTGCGCTATGGCCTAGACTTTGTCGAAGCACGGCGCGGCCTAGCAAGTGTCCTAGAAGATGCCAAAGCAGCGGGGAGGCTCCCACTGCGCCCCATTCATGGCGATCCGAAGATCAACAACGTCATGATGGACACCACAACCGGGCAGGCCATCAGCATTATTGACCTCGACACTGTTAAGCCGGGTTTAGTCCACTACGATATCGGCGATGGCCTGCGCTCGGCGTGTAACCCTCTCGGAGAAGAGACCAAGAACTTCGACGCCGTGCGCTTCGAGCCGGAGCTGGCCAAGGCGATTCTCTCAGGCTACCTGGAGCAAGCCCACCACTTCCTCACGCCTGCGGACTATGAGTATCTTTTCGACTCGCTCCGCCTGATCGCCTTCGAGCTGGGCCTGCGCTTCTTCACGGACCACCTCGCGGGCGATGTCTACTTCCTCGCGGATCACCGAGGCCATAACCTGGAGCGTGCCCTGGTGCAGTTCGCGCTGTGCAAGAGCATCGAAGACCAAGAGTCCACGATCCGCAAGATCATCGCCGACGCGCTTTAGCCAGATGGGGTTGTGGCCGCGAGGGCACAGAGGGATAGGGCAAGGGCAGTAAGGCGCATCGAATTGTTTTCTCCTGCGCTTTTGTCCCCCACAACGACCAAAAGGTTCATTCGTAGCGCCACCATTCCGAGAATCAATCGAAGGCTGTATACTGCACGGTATCTATGCTGTTTCTGGCTCTGCTGATCCTGGTCGCCTTGCTGGTCTTGCTCTTTACGCCGATCCTTCCGATGCGACGGCGACGCGGGGGCGTGGCGGGTTTTCCGTTCGTGACCGTGGGGCTCCTGGCGATCAATACGGTTGTATTCTTCGGGAGCATGAGCAGCGGCGAGGAGCTTATCCGGCAGTGGGCGCTGGTGCCCAACCACCTTCAGCTTGCCGCGCTCCTGAGCTATGCCTTCCTCCACGGCGATATTTTCCATCTTTTAGGCAACCTCATCACGCTCTATGTGATCGGGGTGCATGTCGAAGAGGCACTGGGCAACCTCCCCTACCTGCTGGCCTACCTGACCGGGGCGCTGGTGGCGGGACTGGGGCATGCGGGGGCGGTTCTGCTCTTTTTTCCCGGCTCGGCAGGGACTCCCATGGTCGGTGCCTCCGGGGCGATCTTCTGCGTCCTCGGGCTTTTTGCGGTGCGCTTCTGGCGAACGCGCGTCCGGCTCTTCTGGATTCCGGCGGTTCCGGCAGCCGTGGCGGTCGGGATTGTGATGGTGCTCCAGGTTTTCATGGCGATTCGCTCTTTGGTGGACCACGGAGCGGATCAAGTCGCCTATGCCGCGCACCTGATTGGCTTCTTCTTTGGCTTTGGGATCGCCTTCCCGCTCCGGGTCTTGGAGCAGAGCGCCCGTGAGTACGGGATCGAGGACGCCGAGAAGGCGCTGGCGGCGGGCGACCTGACCATGGCGGCAGGCTACTACCGCGAGCTGCTCGTCCGCACGCCGACAGATGGCGGCCTGGCCCACACACTCGCGCTGGTGCACGTCCGCCTCGGGGAGCAAGAGACGGCGCACCGCTACTTCACGCAGGCTCTGGACCTGTTCTCCAAGCAAGGAAACGCCGCCGCCGTGGCCCGGATCTACAGCGATGCCCAGACCAATCTGTTGCGCGTCTCCCTTCCAGTGCGGCTCTTGCAGCGGGTGGCCAGCGCCTGTGAAGATGCCCAGCAGTACGAGCTGGCCCGTCAGGCCCTGGCCAATCTCTGCCGCGACTTCACCTACACCACCGATGCCGAGCTAGGAATGCTAAAATTGGGTAAACTGCACCTACAGAAGCTAGGACAGCGCGACAACGCCTTAGCGATCTTTGCGGAGTTCCTGCGGCTCTACCCCACGTCTGAGTGGGCAAATCATGTTCGAGGATTGATTACGGAAAACCAGAATGCTTCTTGACCCCGAGTTTTTGCAAAGGCTGGCCACAGCGCTCCCCGATAACGAGACAGGCGAGGCACACCCAAGCCGCCCCACGCGCCGCACGCCCCGCAGCGACTCTCTCTTCCGGCTAGGGCGACGCACAGAGCCCACTCGAAAATCCTCTCGTTTTGAGCGCATGCTGGCTCGCCTGCTGCGGCTAGAGACCACCTCGCTTCATGTTTTATTGGACGCATCGCTGGCCATGACCTTCGCGGGCTACACCCCCCCTGAGCCCTCCCAGAAGTTCGACTTTGCCCGGCGCTTTACCGCCATGCTCGGCTATGCCACCACCCAGCGCGACCTACGCTTTGAGGTGACAGCACTCTCTCCGGCACGCGGCACACGGAGCCCCATTGTCCAGCACCCCGAGGACATCTCCCAGCTCTTAGACTATTTGGAGAAGCTACGAGCGGGCGGGACGCGCAACTTTGCCTGGGCGCTCCGCAAGCGCATGCGCCGTAGCTCACGGCGCTCGCTCTTTATCCTGCTCTCCGACTTTCGGGATCGCAACTGGGAGTGGGGTGCTCCCGCGCTCTTAACCGGGGAAAACCGCGTGGTGCTGGTTCACCTGATGGATCGCTCCGAGCTGCAGGAGAGCGGCCATGGACTAAGGCTCGAAGACGACATCCGCCAGCGCCTCGCCGAGCTCGCCCAGCGCTACCAGCTAGAGTATCTCATCGTCCCCACCGACACACCCCTCGAAGAAGCCTTTCTCCACGCCGCTGGGGATCGCTAAAAATCCGTCTCCAGACTACATCGCAGTGATAACTTAGCGAATAGACAAAACAAAATATCCTCCCAAGAAGTACATTGCTCCTTGGGAGGATATTTATGAATCAACCGGTCACACAGATTTTTGTGGATACCATGACAGAGCTAACCGACCTTCTAGCTTATCTGCTCGCTCTTGTTCCTTAGCTAAGTCTGCTGGAGATGTAAGAGGAGAGACTGGCAAACCATAATTTGGCAGTAAACTCATATCAATATCACCAGCAAAAGGCAAAGACTTCAGGATATCAGCGGCCATATACGATGCAGAACTAACAGCATCTA
>JAPLCP010000088.1 GCA_026392155.1 Armatimonadota bacterium
ACAAGGCGGCTATCCACTTTCTGAAGAATGAAATGGCCTGTGAGCAGGTGGATTTCTCCGGTGTACTCACCATTGGCTAGGTCGGGCGGCAAGGCATCTGCAAATGGTCGCCAATACTCTTCACGCCGCTGCTCCAACGGCTCAATCAAATGCGTTCTCCAGAACTCAGAGAGGGCGTGATCTGCGCGGGCATTCCCATCGAATGAGGCAATCGGCTCAGGAACGGCCCCACTGTTGTCATAGACAAACCAACGATTGGCCTCTTCCAGAATCCGTGGTAGGAGTGCCATTGTGCGCTGGTAGCGGCTGCGGATACGTTCCACAGGAACATCGTGCCCACCCGCCAAGTAGCGCCCGGCAACTCGCTCGACATTGATCTCCGGGTTGCGCGTCGTCACAAAAATCATGATCACTTCAAACCCGGCAGATTTGCAAAGCTGCATATCCAAGAGTGTGCTGGGATGTGAGAAGACTGTCTCGAAGGCAAAAGACTGCTTCATAAACCGGTAGTTCAGGCGCAACCAACGTGCCCGGTGAAAGGCGTTTTGCTCTCGTTCTGCCTGACTCATCTCAGGAAAGTTTTCTGCCAGATACACAGCAATCTCATCGGCGTTGATGTATAAGCGCTGCCCAGTGGTCTCAACTTTATCCGTAATGCCAAAATGACCTAGCATTGCTGGAGTAGTTAGAGTACTCTTGCCAGAGCCGTTTGGGCCTGCGAAGATCAGAAGGCGCGGTATCACACGTTCTCCGTGGTGGGCGGCAGATGTTTCTGGACAGAGGTTTCATCCCCCGTGGCATAGCCGATGCCTTTTTCGCGTAGCTTGTTTTGGGCCTCAGCGACCGCACGTCGCGCTTCCTCAGTGAGAAAGGCGACGGTCTCGGCGTGCGTGGCTTCTTCGCGCTTGATTGACTTTAGGGTGCAGGCGATTAGAAATGCAGGGAGTTCCATCCCCGCACGCTTGGCGCCAAGGCTTACAGCCTCTTCTTCGGCTGGGGTTAGCTCCAGAACAATGCTCATTATCTTTTTCTCCTGCTTCGCATTATATCAATCTCACCCTCCGACATAGACATAGCCTGCCTCGTCCACGGTGACGCGGCTATCTTTGGTGAGGCGCAGGGGGATTCCGACCCGGTCTAGGATTCCCTTGTCGGCGAGCCAGTCGCAGGCTAAATCGAGGTGCTCGGCGTGCCAGTGGTGCTTGAAGTGGGCATTGAGCTCGCGCACGGAGCGGGGGCCGTCGGCACCTTCGAGCCAGTCTAAAAGTGGGGAGAAGCAGAGGGGGATGCGCTCAGTGAGGTAGGCATCGCAGAGGGCGAGAGCTTCCCCGATCGCTTCGTCGGTCTTGGGGCCCTCTAAAACATCGGTGTAGAGGCGCGTAAAGAATTTCGGGTTGAGCTTCAGGGCTTGGTGGATGACCTCTCGGCCAGGGTTCTGCCTGGCGGCGATCACCTCCACTTGGGCGAGCTCCCGGGAGGCTAGGAGCAGATAGACGGTGGCGTAGTGGAAGTCACGCTTGATTTTATGCCACTTCTCCGCCTTGGTGAGCACGGGGAGGCAGGCATTTCCCGCCCGCAAGAGCTGCGCCTGCCGGTCGCGCTCCCCGAGACTGCCGACATTCTCCCAGAGTAGCGGCAGGGAGTCGTCTTTGGTGAAGAGCAGACGGCTTCGGAGCTGCACCGACGACCAAAACGAGCCGACCAGGGCACTATCGAGCTGCTTGCGAAACGTGGAGCGGGGCATCAGGATCGCATGGACCGAGATATCTTCCTCTAAAAGCGTAAAGCTCCCGCCCTTGACCGACTCCTCCCCGATAATAATCAGGTCGATATCAGACTTCTCCCAGATATCGTCGTAGGCCAGCGATCCAAAGAGCACCGCAGCCAGCACGGTTCTATCTTTTTGCAGCTTCTCCGTGAGCGAAGTAATCGCAGCCTCGTAGCGTTCACGTGTCGTCATAAACATAAGTTTACCACAGGTTGCCTGGTACAATTTCCGCATGATCTCTCTTCCCCGTAGCACGCCCGAGGCTCAGGGCGTCGATTCTGCCGGCATCGCCGCGTTTCTCGCTGCCTGCGCAAGCTCTGGCCTGGAGCTGCACAGCCTGATGCTTGTGCGCCATGGCTTTGTTATCGCCGAGAGCTGGTGGCACCCCTATAGCTCGGACAAGCGCCATATGCTCTTCTCCCTCTCCAAGAGCTTTACGGCCACGGCGATTGGGCTGGCGGTGGCCGAGGGGCGACTGAGTCTGGGCGATAAAGTGGCCTCGTTCTTCCCGGAGAAAGCCCCAGCTCATGTCTCGGAGAACCTCGCGGCGATGTGCGTCCACGACTTGCTCACCATGTCCACGGGCCATGCGGTCGAGCCGATGAGTGGGCTGCGTGCGGAGACCAACGACTGGGTAGCCTCGTTTCTGACCGCTGATGTCCCCCATGCACCGGGGACGCACTTTCTCTACAACAGCCTCGCTACCTACATGCTCTCGGCGATCCTGCAGAAGCTCACCGGAGAGCGCCTTCTCGACTACTTAACGCCACGCCTGTTTGTGCCGCTGGGGATCGAAAATCCGACCTGGGAGCAGTGCCCGCTAGGGATTGACACGGGCGGCTGGGGGCTGAGCGTGCGCACGGAAGATATCGCCAAGTTCGGCCAGCTCTACTTGAGTGATGGTCTCTGGAATGGTGTGCGACTCTTGCCTGAGGGCTGGGTGGAAAGCGCGACAAAGAAGCATATCGCAAACGGCGATGATCCTCACAGCGACTGGGCGCAGGGCTATGGCTTTCAGTTCTGGCGCTGCCGCCATGGGGCCTACCGTGGCGATGGCGCGTTTGGCCAGTTCTGCATCGTCTTCCCCGAGCAAGGTGCCGTGCTCGCGATTACGTCGGGCTTGAAGGACATGCAGGGAGTGCTCAACCACGTCTGGGCCAGTCTGCTTCCCACGTTTGGAGGGCAGCGCGAGCTACAAAAGCCCGTCGGAGCCGGGCGCATTTTCTCCGCGACCTACAGCTTCCCCGAGAACGACCAAGGGCTGAGCCAGCTACAAATCCACAGCGACGAAGAAAGACTCACGCTCTCCGTCGATGAGCACACGCTTATCGGGGGCTTTGGCGTGTGGCTTCCCGGCGAGACGAGCTTTCGGCAGTGGCACGGCAAGCCACACAAGACTGCAGGAGCTGCCACATGGGATCAAGCCCAGAACACACTTATTTTGCGTCTCTGCTCCATCGAAACCCCATTTATCGCGGAGGCAATCTGTGAATTTGAGGGAGAGTGCGTCACTCTTCGCTACTCGCTCAATGCCAGCTTTGGCCCCACGGAGTTCGCGCCACTGGTTGGCCAGAAGCTCGCGTAGCCTCGTAGAACTATTTACCCCGGATGAGGCCCACAACGATCAAAATGACTCCAGCCAGGATCGCCCAGCCGGTTAGTGGTGAGAGTAGCTTCGCCAGCATAATGACCAGCTGAACGGCGGCTCCTCCCACTAAGAATAACGTCCCCCACTGTACGAGCTTGTTCCTCTGTAAGTTGCGTAGCTGTTGTCGTTGCATAAAACCAAACCTCCTCTCAATAGAACCCTATCATCTGATCCTAGTTGCAGTGGGAAAAGTCACAGCTCCTATCGGTCATAGTACCGCAGCGAGAAGTGCCTGCTGGACATGTAGGCGATTCTCGGCCTGGTCGAAGATGCCAGACTGCGTACTGTCCACCGCGTCCTCCGTGATCTCTTCGCCGTAGTGCGCGGGCAGACAGTGCAGGATCAGCGCATCCTCTTTAGCCTCTCGGAGGGTTTTCGCACCGATCTGGAAACCGGCGAAATCGGCGAGGCGCTTGGCTTTCTCGTCCTCCTGGCCCATTGAGGTCCAGACATCGGTGTAGAGAATATCGGCATCGTTTGCGGCGGCGACCGGGTCGTGGCTAATCTCAAACTCAGTGTTGTGCCAGGCAGCCAGCTCTTGCGCCTGCTGGATCAGGGCAACAGGCGGCTCGTAGCCGGGCGGGCAGGCAAGCGTGAAGTGCGTCCCGAGGCGCGGGGCGAGTAGCATGAGGCTAATGGCAGTATTGCAGCCATCGCCGATATAGACTAGCTTCTGGCCACGGGTCTCCGCGCGGTACTCTAAAATCGTGTAAAAATCTGCCAGTGCCTGGCAGGGATGCTCAAGGTCTGTTAGAGCATTGATCACAGGGACGCTTGCGTAGTGTGCCAGCTCGACGATGTTTTTATGATCAAACGTTCGAATCACAATCGCATCCACCATCCGGGAGAGCACCCGAGCCGCATCTTTCACGGACTCGCGCTGGCCAAGGCCCACTTCCTCACGAGAGAAATAGAGCGCCTGTCCCCCAAGCCGCTGCATTCCCACCGAAAATGAGAGCTTGGTACGCAGGCTGGGCTTCTCAAAGAGCAGCGCTGCGCACTTGCCCGCCGCCACTTTCTGCGCCTTTCCGAGCTTGATCTCTCGCGTTAAGTCAAAGAGTTGCTCGATCTCCTCGGTGGTGAGGTCATTGACTGAGAGAAAGTGGCGGCCTTTCAGAAAGCCCACACGCGGGGCGGGGCGGGTAGGAATGGGCTCGGGCGCGGGGTTGAACTCCTCGGTCAGTGCCCCGGCCATTCCCGATGAGAGCGCCTGTGCGACGGACTCATAACTCAGCCCCACACTCTCAACACTGGCGGGAGCATCATGCAAAAGTGCGAGAAGCAGATGCTCGGTGCCGACATAGTCGTGGCCGGTGGACTCCGTCTCACGCCGCGCCTGCTCGACAATCTGCTTGGCTCCCGGCGAGAGGGTCGCGGACTCCGTGCGTGCCGCGCCGTTCTCGGGCTTGAGCAGGCCCGAGATGCGCATCCGAAGCTCCTCCGGCGCGTAGCCGATCCGGTCTAGGAGCTGGAGAGCGCTGGTCTCTTCGCCGTGCAGGAGCCCCATGAGCAGATGCTCCCGCTCCACATAGACATCGCCCCGCCGCATGGCCTCGACCTGCGCCCAGAGCATCGCTTTTCGTCCGTTGCGTGTGAACTGAATTGCCATAAGTTATTCCGCCGCCTTCTCAATCGCTTGTCTCAGAAGGTTCACCCCTTCGTCGGCTAATTCCTTGGTGAGGGTGAGCGGTGGGATGATTCGCAGGGTCGTGTCGCCGGTGGCATTGATAATCAAGCCCAGCACCAGCGCCTCCGCCACGACTTTTTTGGCAATCGGCTTGTCTAGCTCCAGCCCGATCATTAGACCCATCCCACGTGGCGCTCCGAGCGTTGCAAGGCGCTCTTTCAGATAGGCCCCGACGGTTGCGGCGTTTTGTGTGAGGCGCTCATCGGCCAGAATGTCTAAGATGGCGTTGGCAGCGGCGGTGCAGAGCGGATTGCCTGCAAACGTGGAGCCATGGTCGCCGGGCTTGAAGGTCTCGGCGGCGGCACCTCGGGCGAGGCAGGCACCAATCGGAACGCCTCCCCCCAGCCCCTTGGCCAGGGTCATCACATCAGGAGTCACGCCGTACTGTTGATACGCCCACATCTTCCCCGTTCGCCCGACTCCGGTCTGCACTTCATCGAAGATCAGCAATGCCTTGTGTTTATCACAGAGCGCCCGCGCTTTGGTTAAGTACTCCTGCGTCGCTGGGATCACGCCGCCCTCGCCTTGGATCGGCTCCAGCAGCACCGCGCAGGTATCATCGGTCACTATCGCCTCTAGCGCTTCTATGTCATTGAAAGGCACATAGTCAAAGCCGGGCGGGAGCGGCGCAAACGGGTCGTGGTACTTAGGCTGGCCCGTCGCCGTCACCGCCGCGAGGGTTCGTCCATGAAACGAGTTGGTCGCCGTGACGATCCGCACCTTTCTCTCGGAGATCGCACGCCCGTATTTTCTCGACAGCTTGATCGCCGCCTCGTTGGCCTCCGCGCCGGAGTTGCAGAAGAACACGCGCTCAAAGTCCGAGAGCTCGATCAGGCGTCGCGCCAGCCGCGCTTGGGGCTGCGTAAGATAGAGATTGCTGGCGTGCATCAGGGTCGCCGCTTGGTCGGCAATCGCCTTGGTCAGATACGGGTGCGCGTGGCCCACCGAGCAGACCGCGATCCCCGAGAGAAAGTCCAGGTAGCGCTTGCCGTCGGTGTCGAAGAGCCAGCAGCCCTCGCCGCGCACCAGCTCCACGGGCTGTCGGGCGTAGGTCGTCATCACATGGGACTGATCCCAGAGCTTCGCATCCGAGGCTATCTCTTGGCCTCCGCTCGCGGGGGAGATATTGTTTATCGTTGTTGTCATTTCATGTTTTCCATAATGGTTGCGAGGCCTGTTTGCCCGTCGCGCTTCAGTGTCTCAATGACGCTGGCCCGGCTCTCGGCGGGGATATTTTGGGAGAGCTTGAACTTGCCTTCGAGGCGTGAGATCGCAATCTCCACGCCCACAATTCCCTTGAGCTTGGGCGCAAAAAACG
>JAPLCP010000001.1 GCA_026392155.1 Armatimonadota bacterium
ACCCCGTCGCGTTTGCCGGAGAAGCAACCGAGCCTTGGACGGGAAAGTGCCGCGCCAGCACAAGTGCGTCCACTCTCCACCAGCCCAAGCGTGACGGCAACCGCTACGTGCGGGCGGCGGCGCAAAATCGGCTTGATGATCCGGGGTGGGAGTTCCGTCCTGAAGCTATTTCGCGGAGTATGAATGTATGACACCACGCGAGCTTCGTACCTACTTAGACCGGCTGGTCGCCGAGCGGCTTTTTCTTTCGGTGATGCTCTGGGGGCCGCCGGGGGTGGGGAAATCGTCGATAGTGGCCCAGGTGGCCGCGAGCCAGGGGCTGGACTTTGTGGACGTGCGCCTCTCGCAGCTTGCGCCCACGGACCTGCGCGGCCTACCGGTGCCCGATCACACAGAGCGCGTCTCACGATGGTTTGCGCCGGAGTTTTTGCCGCAAACGTCGGGGCACGGCGGGATTCTCTTTCTCGATGAGCTGAACATGGCACCTCCGACGATGCAAGGGATCGCGCAGCAGCTGATTCTGGATCGCAAAGTCGGCTCATATGCCGTCCCCGACGGCTGGTTTATCTGGGCGGCGGGCAACCGCAAGGAGGATCGGGCGGCGGTCTTTGAGATGCCCGCGCCTCTGGCCAATCGTTTTCTGCATCTCTCGGTCGGGCCGGACATGGACAGCTTCAAGGCCTGGGCGCTGGAGCGCGGCGTGACCGAGGAGATCATTGCGTTTCTGGCGTTTCGTCCTAGCCTGCTTCACAAGCCCGATCCCCAGCAGCCCGCGTGGCCATCGCCGCGCTCGTGGGAGCTGGCGGGGAAGCTCTTGGCGGCGCGGCTGGATATCGCCCCTGCGGTCGGGGAGGGGGCGGCGGCGGAGCTGGATGCCTACAAGAAAATCTACCGCGAGCTGCCGAGTTTAGAGGTGATCTTGAGCGGCAAGGGAAGCAAGCTCCCCTACCCCGACGAGCCCAGTGTGCGCTACGCCATCGCCATTGGACTCACCGCGCGGGCAAAGACCCCGGAGCAGGCACTCCATGGCTTCCTCTGGCTAACGGAGCGTGCCCCCGCCGAGTGGGTGCAGCTCTTTATCAGCGATCTCCTACGGCTCTGGCGTGCTCAAGGCCGCATGGGCGAGCTCGCCCAGCTCTTTGCCACCGAGCCACGCCTCAAGAGTCTCGCCGCAGAGTACCTGCAACTGATGGGCAAGTAGTGGACGATAAAGCACTCAAAGACCGCCTCTCGGGGGCGCTCTTACGACTGCGAGCACGCCAGCCATTTTTTGCGGCGCTGGCGCTCTTTGCCGGCTCCGTTCTCTCCGACGCGATCCCAACAGCGGCAACGGATGGGCGACGGATTTTCTGGAACCGGGCGTTTCTGGCAGGACTCAAGAGCGACGAAGTGGATGGGGTACTCTTGCATGAGGTGCTCCACGCCGCGCTACTTCACGTGACGCGGCGTGGGCAGCGCGATCCTCTTCTCTGGAACCTAGCCGCCGATATCGTGGTGAACGGGATGGTGGAAGCCGCCAAGCTTAAGCTCCCCCAGGGCGCGATTCGGGAGAAAAAGTGGGAGAAACTCACCGTCGAGGAGGTCTACGAGCTGCTGGAGAAGAGCGCGATAAAGCTCACGCTCAGTGAAGAGTGGCAGGATCTGTTGCCGCCGGAAACGGGGAGTGCCGAAGAGCTTGCCGCACACTGGCGGGCGGCGTCGGCGCAGGCAAAGGCGCTGATGCAGAGCACGGGTCAGGGAGATATGCCTGTGGGCTGGGAGCGGGAGCTGGGTGCCCTGGAGCCCGCGCAGCTCGACTGGCGCAGCTATCTCTGGCGGCACTTGGTACGCACCCCCACGGACTTCTCCGGCTTCGACCGGCGGCTGATCCACCAAGGACTGTACCTAGAGACGCTGGAGGGCGAGTCGGTGCGGGTCTGTGTCTGCATTGACACGTCGGGCTCGATCGGCAAGAGCGAGCTGGCGCAGTTTCTCGGAGAAGTCGTGGGTATCCTGCGCTCGTACCCGCATCTCCAGTGCTACCTCTACTACGCCGACGCGGCACTCTACGGCCCCTCTGCACTCACCGGCGACACGGCTATCGACGCGCTTCCTACTCCCCAAGGCGGCGGTGGGACGGACTTTCGCCCGTTCTTCGCCGCCGTAGCAGAGGCCGAGAAGGCTTGGGACACCGCGGCGGTCTGTGTCTACCTTGCCGATGGCTACGGCGCGTTTCCCGAGACCCCCTCAGAAGGCCCGACGCTTTGGGTGGTCAGTGCGGGCGGGCTAGGTGTCGAGGGTTTTCCCTTTGGTGAGGTCGCTCGGCTGATCCTCGCTTCCTGAGGGAGGCAGCGGCGGACTGCCAAAGAGCGGCTCTAGGATCGCCCCGAGGCGCGCGGCGGACTGCGCGGCCCACGGCAGGCGAAGCGCCAGCCAGAGCCGTCCCAGCATCTCCTCCCCAAAGGCAAGCAAGTCCGTGGTGGCTTTCTGGTTGGGCGTGGGGTCCTGCGCCCAGAAGAGCACCAGGAGCAAGTGCCCCGTGTAGAGCAGGGTCGGGAGGTACTGACGGATCGGGCCTTTGGGTATATCGCTGGCTCCTGCAACAACTTCATGGAAGACCGCATGAATCCGCCGCCGCCAGTGCGCAGCCCCCTCCCCTAAAACTTGCGTCGGGCTTCCGGGGGTGAGCCCTGCTCCAAACAGAGCTGTGAGTGTCGCACGGTGCGGCAAGAGCCGCGCAATGTCCGCCCGCTCAATCGCCGCCCAGCGCGAGGCCAGCGACCCTGGCGGCAAGAGCTTCGCCTCCGCCGCCAGCTCCTCGACCAGCCGCTCATAGAGCGCGAGAACCATCTCCTCTTTGGTGCGGAAGTAGCGGTACGCCAGCCCCAATGAGCACTCCGCCCGCTCCGCAATCCCACGCATCGTCGCGCCCTCAAAGCCCTGCTCAGCAAAGAGCTCCAGCGCCGCGGCGAGAATCCGCTCACGGGTTCGCTCGCCCTTGGAAACTTTCTCGTTGGTTGTGGTAGCTATCTCACTCATTTTTGAACTTTGTTCATTTTACCTCTTGACAGAGTTGATTGCCAGCGATATATTAAAAATGAACGTGTTCAATAAAAAAACCTCGCCTAAATGGGAAGCCAACCCTACGCGCTCTGGGAGGACGTTTTCTGGCCACGCTCATCAGCTGGAGTGTGGGCGCTGCTTGCTGGTTGTGGGCTTCGCTGCACTAATGGGTTCAAGGAAAGATAAAATGAAACCTCGGTATGACTTTGTGGATGATGGTCGCTTTAATCCCACCCGTGTGTGGCAGAGTGCGCTGGCAACCCTCGGAGGCTGGACGGCTGGGGCGCTGGTCTCGGGGATGGGGGTCTACTCACCGTGGGCGTTTATTTACATGGCTCCCTTCGTAATCCCAGCGTGGTTCTTGTTTGTCCTGCCCCATGCGCTTCTCTTGCCACGCAACCACTTCCTCACTCGGCCCGCATTCTCTTGGCTCTACGGTGCACTCTGGGGTGTGGCGATCCTAGGGCTTTACCAGACTCTGCACATTTCAACCCCCTTACAGACCAACGAGCTCCTCACCAATCCCTATGGTCTGACGGGAGCAAGCATCACCGGCGCGGTGACTGGCCTGATCGCCTCCCGTTATGAGCGAGCGCGAGGATGAGAACCGTGCTTCTATCGAACTACTTTTTAAAATCGTGTAAAATCAGGGTATGTCGAAGAAGATTGCGATGATCGGCGCGGGAAGCGTCGTTTTCTGTAAGACCCTGATGTCCGATATTATGGCGACACCTGCCCTGCACGGCTGCGAGTTCGCCCTGATGAGCCCCACGGAGAGCAAGCTGCGGCGCATGGAAGCCTTTGGCCAGCGCATGCTTTCTGACAATGGCCTGCCCGGCAGTGTCTGGGCGACGACGGATCGGCGCGAGGCGATCCAAGACGCAGACTTTGTGGTGGTGATGATCCAGGTGGGCGGCTTTCATGCCTACGGCGTGGACTACGAGATTCCTCTCAAGTACGGCGTGGACCAGTGCATCGGCGACACGCTCGGGCCGGGCGGCTTGTTCCGGGGCCAGCGCCATATCCCCGTGCTCGCCGAGATCGCCAAGGACATGGAGACGCTCGCCAAGCCCGGCGCGATCATGCTCCAGTACGCCAACCCGATGGCCGCCAACTGCCTGGCGCTCGGCAAAGTCTCTAATGTCCCGTTTATTGGCCTGTGCCACGGGGTTCAGACGACGCTGGACCTGATCGGCGGTTACTGCGGCGTCCCCAAAGACGAGATTTCGTTTGTCTGTGGCGGCATCAACCACATGGACTGGTTCCTCAAGCTCGAACACCAAGGCCGCGATCTCTACCCTCAGCTCCGCGAGCTCTTTGAAAAACCCGAGTACTACAAGAACGAAAAAGTGCGTGGCGAGGTCTTCCGGCAGTTTGGCTACTTCATGACCGAGTCCACCGGGCACCTGAGCGAGTATGTGCCGTGGTTTCGCAACAACCAAAAAGCGCTGGATCTCTACTGCGACGAACCGGGCTTTGGTGGGGAGAGTGGCGCGTACTACAAGTGGGGCAAGGCGATGGCCGAGAAGTACGAGCGCGTTGATCCGCTCCAGTTTGAGAGCACGGCGATTGAGGCACGAAGTGTCGAGTACTGCTCCTACATCCTAGAGGCGGTGGTCACGGGCAAGCCATTTCGCCTGATGGGCAATGTCCGCAATGATGGCTATATCACCAACCTCCCGAGTGGCTGCTGCGTCGAGGTGCCCACGTTCGCCGACGACACGGGCCTGCACCCGACCGTGATCGGCGACCTGCCGCCACAGTGCGCCGCGCTCTGCCAGACCAATATCAATGTCCAGACCCTCTGCGCCGAGGCCGCCCTCGGCGGCGACCCCGAGCACCTGGTCCACGCCCTCGCCCTAGACCCACTCACCGCCGCTGTCTGCACGCTCAAGGAGATTCGGGAGCTGACCAGCGAGATGCTAGAAGAGCTGCGCCCGTATTTGCCGCAGTTCGAGGGAAAAACACTCCGCCCCACCCCGACCATCTCCATCCCCGAGAACTGCGTCGCCGTGGATGTCCCGCTAGACCCCGCCCTCGCCATCGGCAAGCGCTTCGGGACGCTCATTGAGCAAAAGACGGACTAAAGTGATTCTGGCCGACGAGACGCCGAGAGAGCTCCTTCCCATCATCGTAGGGGGGATCTGCACAAGGTTTGTCGTTCAGGAATACTGGTATGCTGGTGTACAGTGTGAATCGGTCGCCGTCCTTTTCCTCCAACTAGACCACAGCTTGTGGCACCGGTTCTTCATCGATGCGGGTGTTCCATTCTGGAGCACAGTCACCGAACCCGACACTTGGGATACAACACCTGATGACGAGTACCACTACCCACAGCGTGAGGTAGCCGCAGAGCTAGGGTTGTTGGGGTTATCCGTCCAGAACCTGGAGTTCGCCGATGGCTCCCCCATCTGTAATCTGCGCCTCAGTTTCTCCGGTAGTATCACACTCATCCTGTGCAATGAGAACGACCACAGTACGCTGATCATTGAAACGGATACAGAATGGTAGAATTTGCTATGGATAGCTCCCTTCTACAAACTGAGGACGAGATTATTGAGTGGCTCAATGCTCGTGGCAATGGCGATCCAGATGAGAATGGTATCAGCCGGGATCAGCTCCGCGAAAATCGTCGGCTCACTCCACGAGAGCGCTTAGAGGAGTTAGAGCGCTGTGTCTCCGGCTTGATGCGTCTCCAAGAGAGAATCACGGTAAATCGTCATGCCTGAAATTGATCCACGTTTTATCGAGGCGATAGAGCGTCTCCACAAAGCTCAGGTTCGATTTGTAGTGGTTGGTGGTGTCGCGATGAACTTACACGGTGGAGCCCACCTCACAAAGGATATTGACTTTAGCTTTGCGCCTGAGGATGGGAATCGAGAGCGTTTGGCAGTCACGATGAACGAGATGCATGCAAAACCTCTTGGCTGGCCCTCCTATAATCCGTTTAGTGTCACAGCATCTCAACTTAGCCGTGTCCGCTTCCTAAATCTGAAAACGGACCTTGGAGCGATTGACCTTCTGCCTCTCCCCTCAGGGATAGATTCTTTTGAAGGGCTCTGGGAGCGGGCAGATGTTATGGACTTGGGTGGCTTCTCCGTACGTGTTGCTTCCATTGACGATCTCATTGACATGAAAAAGGCGGCGGGCCGCCCCAAGGACGAGCGACACCTCATGGAGCTCTACGCATTAAAAAAAATCATCGCAGAAGAAGAAGTATGAAGCTTGCCACTCTGATCTTATTTGCCCTCGCCCTTCCCTGCCTAGCCCAAGCTCCGCCAAAGCCTGCCTCAAAGATCGATGCGGCGTATTTCATCCAGAAAGTTCAGCCGATTCTGGAAAAGCGCTGTTTGGGCTGTCATGGGGCAGAGACGCAGCTCTCGCACTTTGATCTGAGGAGCCGCGAGAGCACACTCAAAGGCGGAACACGTGGCGCGGCGATCGTTCCGGGCAACGCCGACAAGAGCCTGATGCATGTCCTG
>JAPLCP010000185.1 GCA_026392155.1 Armatimonadota bacterium
AAACTATCTTAGAGGCTCTCCGTAAGAGAATTGTTGATTCAGAATTAAATGACACGAAATGAGTTACATCTATGAGTTTAGTTCGTTGGGGGATTGTTGGATGTGGCGATGTCGCTGAAAAAAAAGGCGGCCCTGCGCTCTATCAAGCCGAGGGCTCCGAGCTGATCGCGGTGATGCGGCGGGACTTAACAAAAGCCGAAGACTTTGCACGGCGGCATGGGGCCAAACGCGCCTACAATACTACTGAGGCGCTGCTCGCCGACCCCGAGATAGATGCGGTCTATATTGCCACGCCCCCGCATCTCCACTGTCAGCAGACACTTCAGGCAGCGGCGGCCGGCAAGCATGTCTTGGTGGAGAAGCCCATGGCGCTGAGTGTTGCCGAGGGCGAGCAGATCATGGCGCTGAGTGTTGCCGAGGGCGAGCAGATGATCGCGGCGTGTAAGGCACATAGTGTCTCGCTTCACGTGGCCTACTACCGGCGCTACTGGCCCAAGTTCCAGGCGATCAAAGCCGCGCTGGAGGCGGGCGAGCTGGGTACGGTGCTGGGAGCGCGGCTCCAGCTCTGCACTCTGGCCCCAGCGAGTGGCTGGCGCGTAGACCCGGCAATCTCAGGCGGAGGTCATGTGGTAGATGTCGGCTCGCATCGGCTCGACATGCTGTGCTTTCTTCTGGGAGACATCACTGAAGTACACGGCTTCGCGGCGAATCGCCTCGCGCACCACAGCGCTGAGAACGACACCGTTTTCTCCCTGCGCTTTGCCAGTGGCGTGCTCGCATCAGCGTGCTTTCATTTTCACACGCGGCCCAGCCGGGATATTTTAGAGATCTTTGGCTCCGACGGCACACTCACCTGCGATCCGTTTGACGGAGCAGCGTTCACCATAAACGGTGAGGAGCGGCGCTTTGAGACGCCCACTCCTACTCATCTGCCGTTTGTCCAAGCGCTGGTGCGCGGTGAGCCAGGGCACGTCACCGGTGAAGAGGGCCTGAAAGTGACGCGACTCCTAGAGGCAGTGATGCGGAACAAAATCTAACCGCGTACGGCCTGAGATCGCGGATATTAATCCTCTCTTTACAAATGTGCTGCGAGTCAGGTAGACTCTTGCGACTCTCTTATCCTAGATCAACAATAAGGAACTTCTCTGTACAATGAAACGTGCATTTACGCTCATAGAGCTTCTCGTCGTCATCGCCATCATCGCGATTCTCGCCGCCATTCTCTTCCCGGTCTTCGCACAAGCCCGCGAAAAAGCCCGCTCGATTTCCTGTCTTTCTAACCAAAAGCAGATCGGTCTTGCTGCCATGCAGTACGTGCAGGACTACGATGAGACGTTCCCACAGGCGGCCTACATGGGGCCACGTCCTCTTGCCATAACCGTCCCCGTGGCGCTTCCTGCGGGGGGGCCGTCCGTGATCACGGTTTATGATCTACTACAGCCGTACATGAAAAATGTGGAAATCTTCAACTGCCCTAGCTACAAGCCAGGCCTTGACTGGTACAGCCGTCTTGGACCACTCTGGTCGGGCGGCTTCCGCTACGTCGGGATCGTCCCAAATTTTGGGCTCTTTGGCGAGAACCTGTGTGGCGGTGGCGGAATGCCCGCACTCAAGGGGGCCTTCACTCCGGTGAACTCGATGGCCGCAACGAGCCTGCCTGCGGAGACGATCATGTTCTTCGACGGAACCCACCGCAACGAAAACGCCGCTCCGACGGTCAAGCTGGGCTCACAGAACTTTCTGGCAGATGGTCGTCACAACGACGGTAGCAATATTTGTTTCTCCGATGGGCATGCCAAGTGGTTCCGCTATGGGGCAAATCCTGCCCCCAACCAGTTTACGACAACGGCGGTCAATGGCCGTCCTATTGGCACCCCCGTCTATGGTTGGCGTGCGGGGATTACCGCTCCCGTGAAGGGGACAGCTCTGGAAAACCCTGCTGCCACCATCAGCACTCTGACAGATCCCTACAACGACTACCACGGCATCCCCGGCGGCCCCATCTTCGACTCCGAAGATACGAACGCTTGCCCGTAGTCCTACGAGCTTTCTTCAAGGCCCTGCCAAAATCGGCGGGGCTTTATTAATGGAAACCTAACGGAAACATAAAAAAGGGTAGAATTATCTTTAGTATGGCAAAAGCAAAACTCGAATATATCTGGCTCGACGGCTACCAGCCGATGCAGAGCCTTCGTAGCAAGACCAAGATCGAAACCAACTTTAGCGGCAAGCTAGAAGACTGTGAGATGTGGTCCTTTGACGGCTCTTCCACGGAGCAGGCCCCTGGCGGCTCGTCGGACTGCCAGCTTAAGCCGGTTTTTATCTGCCCCGATCCCGAGCGCTCTAAGCTAGGCACCCCCGCCTACCTCGTGATGTGCGAGGTCTTAGATGCCTACGGAATGCCCCACCGCTCCAATGGCCGCGCGACAATCGAGGACGACGACAACGACTTCTGGTTCGGCTTCGAGCAGGAGTACTTCCTCTACACCGGCGCCACCAACAAGCCCCTGGGCTTCCCCGACCGTGGCTACCCCGGGCCGCAAGGCCCCTACTACTGCTCCGTCGGTGCACGCAACGCCTTTGGCCGCGAGATTATCGAGGAGCACCTAGAGCAGTGCCTTCAGGCAGGCCTGAATGTCGAGGGAATCAACGCCGAAGTGGCGACGGGTCAGTGGGAGTTTCAGATCTTCGCCAAGGGCGCGAAAGAGGCTGGTGACCAGATCTGGATCGCTCGCTATCTCTTGGAGCGCATCGGGGAGTCCTACGATGTCTGGATCAACTGGCACTGTAAGCCGCTAGGCGACACCGACTGGAACGGCTCGGGCATGCACGCCAACTTCTCCAACACGGCGCTGCGCACCTCAGGCAGCAAAGATGTCTACGATAAGATCTGCCAGGCGTTCGCTCCTGAAGAGATCATCATGGCACACATTGATGTCTACGGCCCGGACAACCACCTACGTCTGACCGGTAAGCACGAGACGGCACCGTGGAACAAGTTCTCCTACGGCGTCTCCGACCGTGGTGCCTCTATCCGCATCCCGATTGGCGCCGTGCAGCGCGGCTGGAAGGGCTGGCTCGAAGACCGCCGTCCCAACTCCGCTGCAGACCCCTATAAAGTGGCCGCACGTATCATCAAGACCGTCAAGACCGCCGAGGTCTAAGTATCTCGGCCCTCGCCCACCACCCCTCTTCCGATAACGGGAGAGGGGTTTATTTTTTGCATGCCAACTCCTCTCACATCGGGCGTAGAACTCGTATAGCCAAGAAGACCAAGCTCAGCACAAAAGCCACGATTCCCAGTGTCTTTCCTAAACCCGAGTAGGGCTCAAGCCGCTCGGTATTTCCCCAGAAGAAGTGAGCATGAAGAAGAAATGCCAAGCAAAATAACGAAATGCCGTAGACAATAACATCAGAGCCCTGTAGAGCAATCGCACGGTGACGCCCCAGATACGCCTCCCCGCGCACGAGTGTGATCAGCGCGTAGACGACACAGGCAAGGGGTGCGACGAGGCCACCACCCCACTTAGGAAGCGGCCCTTGTGGTGGATCGCCTCCTAGATCTATCATGCGATCAGCTCTTTAATCACCTTGGCGGGCTCGACACCCGTGAGCCTCTGATCCAGCCCCTGATACTTGTAGGTGAAGCGCTCGTGATCTACCCCAAGCAGCCGGAGGACCGTGGCGTGGAAGTCGTGGACATCACAGGGATCTTTGACGATGTTGTAGGAGAAGTCATCCGTCTCGCCGTAGACGCCAGGCTTGGAGCCGCCGCCCGCCATCCACATCGTGAAGCAGCGCGGGTGGTGATCGCGCCCATAGTTCTCTTTCGAGAGCCCGCCCTGTGAGTAGATTGTCCGCCCAAACTCCCCGCCCCAGATAATCAGCGTCTCCTCAAACAGGCCACGGTTCTTGAGGTCCTGAATGAGCCCCGCGCACGCCTGGTCGATGTCTTTACACTGGCTCGGCAGCCGTCCGGCGACATTGGCGTGGGTGTCCCAGTTATTGAGATACACCTGGACAAAGCGCACGCCGCGCTCGACCATCCGGCGGGCCATCAGCGCGGTGTAGGCAAAGCTCCCCGGCTTCTTGGCCGCTTCCCCATAGAGCTCGTAGGTGCTGGCAGGCTCGTTGGTGACTGCGGTCAGCTCAGGCACGGACGATTGCATCCGAAACGCCAGCTCGTACTGCGCGATTCGGGTGTGGGTCTCCTCATCCCCGACGGTCTGGTAGGTGAGCTGGTTGAGCGCCTTGAGGCCATTGAGTGTGGTGCGGCGCACGGTCGGATCAACCCCAGGAGGATTGTTGATGTAGAGAATCGGGTCACCCGCCGCCCGGAACGAGCAGGCTGCATGCTCGCCGGGAAGATAGCCCGACTGCCAGAGCCGCGCCGAGATCGCCTGCACCTGATCGGTATTGCTCGGCTGCGCCACTAGCACCACGAAAGTCGGCAAGTCGGAGTTCATCGAGCCTAGGCCGTAGCTTGTCCATGCGCCTAAACACGGGCGCCCGGTCACCTGGTTGCCGGTCTGCATGTAGGTAATGGCGGGCTCGTGGTTGATCGCCTCGGTGTGCATCGAGCGAATGAAGCAGATATCGTCGGCCTTCGTTGCCAGGTTCGGCAGCAGCTCCGAGAGCCACATCCCGCTCTTGCCATGTTGCTTGAAGGCAAACTTGCTGGGCGCGATCGGGAAGCGTGCCTGTCCGCTGGTCATGGTCGTCAGACGCTGGCCCTTGCGAATAGACTCCGGGAGGTCTTTATCATACATCTTAACCATCTCGGGCTTGTAGTCAAAGAGGTCCATCTGCGGCGGCCCCCCGACCATGTGCAGGTAGATCACATGCTTGGCCTTAGGCGCAAAGTGCAGCTTGGGCAAAGCCCCCGGCACCGTTTTGTACTTCGCCCCCTGGCCCCCACGCGTGGGGGAAGCCTGCGGTTTTGCAAACGCCTCGCCGCCAAGAGCTGCCAGCGCGGCCATTCCGAGCGCATTGGCTCCCTGGCGCAGAAACTGCCGCCGGGTCTCCAGGCGCACCCACTCCTCAATCAGAGGATCAATCGGTTCTTTTTCACGGTTCATACTGCTGTCTCCAAGATATAGACGAGTGTGCCGAAGAGCTCCGGCAAGTCCGTCAGGGTATACCCAACTGTCTCCAAGGTAAAATCGGTACCGACGAGCTTGCCGAACTTCCAGAGCTCGCCATCGGTGACAATGCCATAGACCGGCTGATCCGGCCTCTCATTGATTTTCTGTGCGGCGATCAGCTCGGCGAGACACTGGCCCCAGCCCTGCTCAAAGTCGTTTTTCTTCGCCTCAACCACCACCACCAGCGGCGTCTCCAGCACCGTCTTCCCCAGCGCCGACTTGGTCGCGATAAGATAATCAGGAATCCCCGAGAGCTTCTCACTGTAGCTCAGCGGCTTCTGAATCCAGAAGGCGTACCGATCTGCGAAGCGCTTGTAGGCTTCCCTAAGAAGCGGCGAGATCACCAGCTCCGTGCGCGATGCCTCGGAGGTGAAGATATCCATGTTCTCCCGGCTGAACTCCAGCTCGGTCAAGAAACTCTGCGGCGGCGCGGCAGGCTCCGCAAAAAGAAAGCGCTCCTCGCGGTAGGTAATCCCAAACTCTCGCTGTGTCTGGGAGATATTTTTATAGTCGCTAAAGGCCATCCTGAATCTCCTGATACCTTTTTTGTAACTGTGGTAAAACAGCGCGAAAACATACTACAAGATCATCAATCGTAAAGATCGTTTTCGGAAACCAGACACCATAAACGCCCCATCGGTCTTGTTCAGGAGCCATGATCTCGTCAAACTCCCCCATCCCCACTTCCCAAACCAAACCTGCCCTTGTTCCGTCGGGGGCAACAACAAATCCATCGCCCGAACGACACCCACCTGTTTCAAGAAACTCTGTAATGGCACCGTAGTACCACCCTTCAGTCTCTGTTTCCTCAATGACAGGAAAGCCATGATAGACTTTTGCGCCTTCAGGTCGAGCCAGAAAAGCAGGTAGCTCATCGTCAACAGACACCGCTTCGGCATCAAGACGAAGCGGTACAGGCTCGCTCATTACTTATTTAGTACCTCGTCTAAGTTGAGCATTTGGTTGGCGAGCATGGTCCAGGCGGCGAGCTGAGTGGTGTTGAAATTAGGGTCGGGCTTGGACTCGCCGAAGGTGATCAGCTCTCTCGCTTCTTTGGGGTTCTTGTCGTAGTGGGCTTTGAGCTCGTCTAGGCTTGTCTCCGTGATGATGCGCTCCGTAGCCGTAAGCGGGCGGGCCAGGAGACGGCGAGAGAGATAGTCGAGGGCATTGCCGCTCTTGAGGGCGTTGGTGGCGAGCTGACGCGCCGCTTCCACAAACTGGATGTCGTTGAGCGTCACTAAGGCTTGCAGCGGGGTGTTGGTGCGCTCGCGCTTTACCACGCAGGTCTCGCGGTTGGGGGCATTGAAGAGCTCCATCGAGGCGGGTGGTGCAGCGCGCTTCCAGAGGGTGTACATCGAGCGACGGTAGAGATTTTCGCCGGTGTCTCTTCTATAGTCGCGGGTGTTGGAGCCGATCATCGCCACGGCCTCCCAGACCCCATCGGGCTGGTAGGGCTTGACGCTCGCGCCGCCGATCTTCTTCACCAAGAGGCCACTGGTCGCCAGCGCGTAGTCGCGCACCATCTCACCGTCCATGCGGAAGCGCGGGCCGCGGGAGAGCAGGCGGTTGTCGCGGTCTTTGGCGCGTTTCTCGGGAGTGAGCAGAGCCGCCTGGCGGTAGGTGCTGCTCATCACGAGCTGCTTGAAGAAGCGCTTGATATCCCAGTCTTTCTGGAAGTCTAACGCGAGCCAGTCCAGAAGCTCTGGGTGGCTAGGCAGCTCGCCGGTGATCCCAAAGTCGCCTGCGGTCTTGACAAGGCCGGTACCAAAGAGCTCCTGCCAGTAGCGGTTGACCGTCACGCGTGCCGTGAGTGGGTGGCCCGGCGAGAGCAGCCACTTGGCCAGCCCGAGGCGGTTTTTCGGGAGCTTGGTGTCCATCGCAGGGAGCGCGGCGGGGGTCATCGGGGTCACTTTATCGCGGCGCTTGTCGTACTCGCCGCGAAAGAGCACATAGGCTTCAGGCACACCAGGCTTCTCATTGGCGACATGCGCCACGGTTCCGCGTCCCTTAATCGCCGCCTCTTCGCTCTGGAGCGCGGCCTGCTTGACGGAGAGCTCTTTATAGATGGGATCACCCGATGCCAGCCAGCCAGAGAACAGCTCATCACGCTGGGCGGGCTTGAGCTTCTCGCTTCCCATCGCCAGCAGATACTCCGAGCGCATCGAGAGCAGCGCGGCAACATCGCTTGCCGGAAGTGCCCGATTGTAGAGGCGCAAGTCTTGTAGCCCCAGTCCCTCGATCACCGCTCCGCCACTGCGCTGGGCAAGCTTGAAGGGCGTGGCGGTCTTGATCGTACTGCGGAGACCTTCCCCCGACGGCTCGGTGGCCTTTGCAAGTCCATCCACATAGACCTTCAGCCCCTCGCGCTTCAGGCTACCGTCGTAGGTGATCGTCACCAGGTGCCAGACCCCCGTGGTGAGTGCCTCGCGGGTGACGGCCTTCATGGCATCGGTGGGCCACTTGTGGACGATGTGGCTCCCCACTTTATTGCCCTCGACCCACATGTCCCAGCCACGGTGCTCACTACCTTCATCCATGCGGGCAACAATCGCGCCGCCGGTGTTGCCCTGCGGTAGCTTTACCCACGCCGAGCAGGTAAACGCCTGGTTGCTGTCAAAGTCCCCGACATCAGGGAGCTCTACCGGGCCGCCGGGTTTCTTCTGGAAGGCTTTTTCCGCAAGCTGACCCTCGCCCCAGCTTGCCCCGCTTCCGAGGATGGGGTAGGTGACGGGCTTGCCCTCGTGGACGGCAGCGATCTCCTTACCCTTGCCTTCGTCGAGCTTGGCCTGGAAGATCAGCCCATTCGTGGGAGGAGCCAGTGCGGCGCGGGTCGGGGAGGCGAGCCACTTGTCAAAATCTGCCTTCGCGGTAGCCTTACGTGCCTCGACCGCTCTCTTGGCCTCGCCAAGCTCGGTCTGGAGCGCCTGAAAGCGTGGTCGGTCGGCACCGACGGGCACTTGAATAATAGGCGGCGTGTCCTTGATATTGCCGTCCATGGCGTTTTGGGTCGTGTTGTTGAAAAACGCGGAGAGGCTATAAAAATCTTTCTGGCTGATCGGATCGAACTTATGGTCGTGGCAGACCGCACAGCCCGCCGTACTTCCCATCCAGACCTGCGCCGCCGTCTCTGTCCGATCCCGCGTGTACATGACCCGAACTTCTTCGTCTATCGAGCCGCCTTCGTTGGTGGTGATATTACAGCGCGTAAAGCCCGTCGCGATGCGCTGATCAAGCGTGGGCTCGGGCAGCAAGTCCCCGGCGAGCTGCTCAATCGTGAACTGATCGAAGCGCTGGTTTTTATTGAACGCCGCGATCACCCAGTCCCGGTACGCCCACATCTCGCGGTAGTTGTCGAAGTGAATCCCGTGCGTGTCGGCGTAGCGTGCGGCATCCAGCCAGGCACGGCCCCGGTGCTCGCCCCACTGCGGGCTTGCCATAAACTTATCCACAAGCTTCTCGTAGGCGTTGGGCGCTGTGTCTCTCACAAATGCCTCGACATCGGCGGGCTCCGGAGGCAGGCCAGTGAGGTCCAGCGCAAGCCGTCGTGCGATTGTGCGCTTATCGGCCTCGGGCGCGGGCGTGAGCTTGTTCTGCTCCAGCTTCGCGAGCACAAAGGCATCGATAGGATTGCGAACCCATTTGACTCCCCCCGCCGGACGGGGGATAGGGGGGAGCTTAGGCGCAAGAAAGCTCCAGTGCTGCTCGTACTGCGCTCCTTGGCCGATCCAGCGGGTGAGCAGCGCGACTTGCTGTGGGGTCAGGCGCTTGTGGCCCGATGCTGGCGGCATGGCGAGAGCATCGCTCTGTGGCAGCCGGACGCGACGGAGTAGCTCACTGGCGAGCGGGTCGCCCGGCACAATCGCGCCTTTTGCTCGTGCATCGGCAAGCTTATCGAGCCGCAGCCCGGCTTTACGCGACGCCGAGTCCGGGCCATGACACGGGAAGCAGTTGTCGGCAAGAATGGGCCGAATGTCTTGGTTGTAGGAAAGCTTGGTTTTCGCCTCCCCCCGGCCCCCTCCGGCAAGTGAAGGGGAAGTTTGCGACGGCGCGGCTCCCACGCCAAAAGAAACCGCTAATAAACCGGCTCCCAGTCCGATACCCACGATGGTCTTACGCATAGAGAGATTTTAGCACATTCCAGCTACGCGTTCTACCGTCGGGGAGGCTTTAAACTTAAACGATTTTGCTAGAGAGGTAAACTCAAGAGATTCCGAGCGACTGCAAAATCTCACGGGTGTCGCGGCCATAGCCTTCGTCGTAGAGTGCCTGGAATGCTTCGTCCCCAAGCCGGGCACGCTGGCGCTTCTGGCACAGGGGGGACGCTGGTGATCGTCAAGAGACGGCGTAAGTAGGATTCGCCTCGGCTTCCCTTAAGAAGCGCCTTGGCTCGCACATGAGCCAAGGCGCTTTGTCGTGCCGCACCCGCCTAGATCAGCGGCGAGTAGTCCGTGGGCAAGAGAGGCAGCGAGACCACGCCCTTTTCTTTCAGCGTCAGCGCTCCCCCCGCCTCTTTCTCCGATGCCTCTCGCGCCGCTTGCCACGCCGGGTCGGTGCGGAAGCTGTCCCACGACGCTTTCCGAGCCATTTCATTGGGATAGGCCATGAGATAAATCAGCGTATTGTCCGCGCCTTTCTGATCGGGATCCAGTTCCCAGTAGGCGATATTGGTCATCTTGTGCTTTTCAAAGAGCTTGACGGTATGCTGCCGAAAACGATTCTGGAGCCGCGCTAAGTTCCCCGGCGAGGCGTAGTAGGTGCGAAGCTCAAAGGCCCGTGGCTGTCGTGCGGACTTTGCCGGGAGCTTAGGTGAGAAGTCCAGCGTGTGCAGAAACTGCGACTCGACTTTGATTGCCAGCCTGCCGTCTTTTTCGGACTCTTTATAGACCGCCTGCCACTCGAGATCGGCCCCAAAGGCTTTAAATGCGGCATCACGAAACTCGCGGCTGGGATAGGAGAGCACGTAGTAGAGCTTGCGCTCCGGATTCTCTTTTTCCGAGGGCATCCAGTAGCCCACACTGGTCATCCCATGCTTCTTAAAAAGCCCCAGCGTGTGGTTGCGGAAGCGGGCATTGAGAGCATCGAGCTTGCCCTCCCCCGCCGTGTAGATACGAAGCTCGTAGCAGCGCTTGTCGTTCATGGTTGCCATTGTACCCATAAATCCGGGGCCTGAAAGTCCCCGCCTATATGCCACGTCCCCAGCTTGCTTCATGACTTCTTCACGACTAAGATTTACCCTGAGGCCACTATGGATACCAAAACCTTGCTCACCCACCGCCGTCGCTTTGTTATCTCTGCCGTTCTGGGCCTGCAAGCGCTGACCCTCGCCACGATGGGCTGTGGCGGTGGCGGTGGCGCTTCCGCCACGCCGACGCCCGCGCCAACCGCGACTCCGGGGCCAACGGCGGCTCCTACACCGACGCCCGATCCCAATGCGACTCCCACACCCACACCAGCCCCTGGTGCCACGCCGACGCCAACTCCCACGCCTTCACCAACACCTAGTCCTACACCAAGCCCAACACCGACACCTACCCCCACTCCGACGCCTACCCCTACTCCGACGCCTACCCCTACGCCGGATCCGTTTGCGGGTACTAAAGAGTACACCACGCTCGATGTGAATAGCCTCTTTAACTACGCCAACCCTGCGTTTCCGGTGCACTACGATGCCAATGTGCTGGCGCAAAGCAACACGCCTGCCAATAACCCGATCACTGACAAAGGGGCGACACTAGGCCGCGTGCTCTTCTTTGACAAGCGCCTCAGCCGCAACAACACCGTTGCCTGCGCCACGTGCCATGTTCAGAGCCAGGGCTTTGTAGACAACAAAACGCTTAGCGTCGGCTTTGAAGGCGGCCAGACCGACATGCACGCCATGCGCATCGGTAATCTTCGCTTCTATCAGGGAATGCAGATGTTCTGGGACCGTCGTGCCGCCAGTGTCGAGGCGCAGGCCACTCAGCCGATCCAGAACTCAGTCGAGATGGGCTTCGACGCCGCGCACGGGGGATTTGCGACTCTCACCAGCAAGATGAGCACCCTGCCCTACTACCCTGAGCTCTTCAAGTGGGTCTTTGGCGATAGCAATATCACCGAGGATCGCGTTCAGAAAGCGCTCGCCCAGTACGAGCGCAGCATGGTCTCGGTAAACAGCAAGTTTGATACGGAGTTTGCCAAGGTCTTTAATCCGGGCCAGCCGGGCGCCAATGTGGGGGCGCCGTTTGCGGGCTTCACCGCGCAAGAGGAGCGCGGCAAGCAGGTCTATCTGCTCGCTCCCAACCAAGGTGGCGCCGGGTGCGCGGGCTGCCACAGTGTCCCGACGTTCTCGCTCAATGCGAACTCCCGAAGCAATGGACTGGATGCCGGCGAGACCCGCATCTTCAAGTCGCCTTCTCTGAAGAATATTGGTGTCACCGGCCCCTTCATGCACGACGGACGCTTCGCGACTCTGGGACAAGTGGTAGACCACTACATCGGCGGCGTGCAAAACGGCCCGGCGCTCGACAATAGGCTCAAAGGGCCCAATAATCAGCCCCAGCGACTCAATATCTCAGGAGAAGACCGCGATGCCCTCGTTGCCTTCCTGCGCACCTTAACGGACAACACGATCATCAGCGATCCCAAGTTCTCCAACCCCTTCAAAAAATAGTGCGCCCCTAAAGCTCAAACGACCAGACCTCGGGGGAGCGGACACCGGGTCGGGCTTCCCCGCCTGCGATAATCCACCGCTTTCCCCAGCGCACCACGGGGACGGTCACGCGAGCCACGCCGGTCTCGCCGTCGCGTGCCCACTGGTTCGTTTTCGGGTCGTAGTGCAGGACGCTTTTGGAAAACCCAGGGTGCTCCTGGGGGAGCAGGCCGACTCGTGAGCCATCGTCGCCGCCGAGAATAAAGATCTCTGTTTTGGAGGTGGGAGCCGGTGAGGGTGCCGCAACGACAGGCGAAGGCAAGTCGGCGAGCTGCCGCCAGCCCCTCTCTGGCGTGTACTGGTAGGCATCTTGCCGGTAGCGACGCTTCACCAGACCACTCTCATCGGTGTGCAGCTCTGCCCCGCCAAAGAGCCAGAAGCTCCCGGAAAACGCCGCCGCCGTCGCCAGAATCCGACCAGGGCCAGGCACGGGCGGCAGCTCTCTCCAGGTTGAGGAAGCTCGGGAGAGATTGAGACTAAAAAACCGCCTGCTTGCCGTCTTGCTCGTCGGGGATTCTTGCCCCGCAGCGACATAGAGCGTCTCCCCGACGAGAGTCCCACAGCCACTTGCCAGCGGGATCGGCAGCGCAGGTAGGGGTAGGGTGCGCAGTCTTCCTGCCCGCCACTCCAAGCGAAATGCCTCGGAGTAGTGCTGGCTAAGGTCGCTCCCACCCACACAGATCACACCATCGCGGTAAGACGCACTCACGCCATAGCCCAGCGGACGTGGTAGCTTCCCCACCACCTTCCAGGCTCCCTGTAGGCGATCCAGCGCAAAAACGGTGTCCGTCCAGACTTTCGTACCGCCTTCCCAGGGACGCTTCTCAGGAAAGTTCGCCCCTCCCGCCACGAGCAGCGTGCCCCAGCTCACGCCCGCAAATGCGCCCGCAAAGCCCTCCGGGTCCGGCAGGCTCGCCAGTTTCGTCCAGCTCATCCGCGCACTCCCTCAGGGATCGGCTCTCCTTGGGGACGAATCTGTAGCACCAGAAAGACATTGGCAATCACCAGACAGGCGGCAAGACTCAGAATCACGGGAAAGGCGACCCCGGCATCACGGAGCTTACCCACCCCGATATCGGCAAAGCCCCCCAGGCTCACGCTCACAAAGTTCATGAGACCATAGCCCGTCGCCCGAAGCTCCGGGCGCACAAGCTGCGAGAGAATCGGCATGTTATTGCAGTCAAAAAGCCCAAAGCCCAGGCCAAAAAGTGCCAAAAAACAGATCGCCACCGTCAGTGTTGGGGCGTAGCCGAGGCCAAAGAGTGCGGGGATAATCAGCGCCATTCCCACCGCACTGACAAGCACACGTGCCCGAACCGTCTTGCGCACCAGCCGGTCTGCCCAGAGTCCCCCCAGAAAAAGCCCCACAAATCCTGCCAGATTGACATAGAGCCCCGCCGAGACTCCCGCCCGCCCCTGGCTGATCTCAAACTGGGATTTTAGCATCGCCGGCATCCAGTCCTTCATCATCCAGCCCGGCCACGCCGCCAGCGCAAAGTAGGCCGTGAGAAGAAGAAACGAGGGGTTGCCTAAAAGCTGCCGTAGCGCCGATAAAGGCGAGTTTTGGGGAGCCGTCTCTGAAACTACGGCTCGGGGAGCATCGCGGAGCAGAAGAAAGAGCGGGAGGGCGTAGAGAACGCCCAGTGCCCCGGCGGTGTGAAAGGCCCAGCGCCAGCCCAAGCTCGGCGCATCGGCGACAAAGCCGGCAAAGCCGCCCAGGATCACCCCGATATAGATCGCCGCCGTGTGAATGCCTGTCGCCCGTGACTTCGTCGCTCCCGTGTGGTAGTCCATGATCAGCGCCAGTGCTGCCGGGATGTAGAACGCCTCGCTTACCCCCATCAGGGTTCGGGCAGTGAGAAGCTCTGCATAGCCGGTCGCCTGCCCCGTCCACCACGTGATCGCCGACCAGGCTACAAGGCTGGCGCAGATAATCCCACGGCGGCTAAACCGATCCGCCAGATAGCCACCAATCGGGCTCAGGCAGGCATAGACCCACTTGAACTGCGCCAGCATCAGCCCCCAGCTCGTGTCGCTCTTGATATCCACCAGCTCCGCCATCACAGAGAACTTCATGGAGGCGAGCATCTGGCGATCCAAGTAGTTCAGTAGCGCCACCGGGGCGAGCAAGAACACCACCAGCCAGAGAGTGTTCTTGCCCACGGGCCGCACCTATGCCTCCAGCGAGGGAAGAGCTTGAATCGCGTGGTTCCAGGCCGCAATCAGCCGATCTTCGTAGGTATCGCTCTCGGCGTGTTGCGCCTTGCCATTGGTCTCCATCCAGGCGATGGTTCGCAGGGCGCCCTCGCGCCAAGAGATGCTCTGGCCAGGGTAGCCGCCGATGGCCTTGATCTTATCGGTGGTGAAGATACTGGGCCAGCCGAAGATCTCACGCAGGCCACCGGTCCAGTCGGGCTTGGCGAGGGTTTCCAGAACGCTCATCGGAATATAGACGGGGTTAAATGTCCCGCCCACGACCTCGGCGACGATTTTATGGTAGTCGTTCCAGGTCATATTCTCCTCGCCGGTGATATTGAAGCACTCCCCCACAGCAGCTTTCTTGCCCATCACGGAGATAAAGCCCTCCGCGACATCGTCCACATGGCAGCTTGCCCAGAGCCCCGTGCCATCACCAGGGACGATCACCGGAAGGCCCTTGCGGAGGCGATCAGGGAAAGTGCCAAACGAGCCCCAGCCGCCGACGGGTCGAATCAGCATACCGCCCTCACCGTAGCTGTGCGACGGCCGCATGACTGTGGCGGGAAAGTCCGGCTCGTTTAGGAAGAGCTGCTCGCAGGCGGCCTTGTTCTTGCCGTAGCCCCCAATCGAGTGATAGGGCTCACTCTCGGGTGTCGGGATCGTGATCGGTGGGCCGGAGTAGACACAGACCGTGGAGCAGAAAAGAAAGTGATCGCAGCGGCCCTTAAACGCGCGAATGCTGGAGGCGGCATCATCGGGGCTAAAGCAGATCATGTCCACGACCACATCGTAGTGCTTGCCCTCAAAAAGCGCCTCGAACGTAGCCCTGTCGCTCCGGTCGCCGTTGAGAATCGTCAGGTTCGGGTGCGCCTCCAGCCGGTTCTCACTGCGCCCCCGGTTGAAGCAAGTCACCTGCTCGCCGCGCTGGAGGAGCTTGCGAGCAATCGCCGTCGAGATGAGGCCCGTGCCTCCCAGAAATAATACATGCATGCCGCTATTGTAGCCGTAATTTAGGGAGCGTCAACCGGCGCGTGGATAATGAGCGCATTGTTGATGTTTTTCGCGGTCGCGGCCACGCCCTCCACTCTCACCGGCACAAGCTCTTCGCGGGTAAAGGCGGTGATCATCGCCTCGTCCTTACGCTGTGCTTCGTACGGAAACTCCACTAAAGTATCCAGAGTCGTCGCGAGTAGCGGTGCGTAGTAGGCAGCACCCTGGAATCCTAAATCTATCACATCACTATAATTACAAGTAAAGTGGACGAGCTGGGACTGTCCGGGGGAGAGAGTTGCAAACTGTGCCCTACCGCCACCGTAGTACACCTGGACATTTTCGAGGAGTGCGCCCGTGTTGTTGGTGATGGTTCCCGTGAGGAACTCTCCCTCGCGCTTTAGCTGCGCCTCAATGCCATTGCCCAGAGACAGATTGGTTGTGTGCAGGCTCACGCTACGCATGGCCCACTGGGGCACGGAAAAGTCCGGGAGGCGTGTGGCCTTTCCGGGGAGCTGCTGGCTCTCTAGCGACGGCTGATCCCCCACACTGGAGAAAAAGACCGTGTCTGTTGTCGGGGCGGCGAGGCTATAGGTCGCACGGGTCGGGGAGTAGAGCCCAAAGCGAGCGACAGCGGCTCCCGTCTTCTGTCCGGCTCCTGTCTCGATCACGGCGGCGCAGTTGTAGGTCACGGCGCGCTCTCGGCCCTGGTTTCCCACAAAGTACGCGCCTGCAGTAAACCCAAAGGCCAGAAGTGGCGTCGTTCCCCACGCCCACTCGCGCTTGTCGAGGCGGCGCAGAATACTATACTGGAGCGGCACGACGGCGATTAAGTAGGCTCCCAGAAAGAGCACGATGGTCGAAAATGGCGGTGCCTGCACCCCGGAGGTCTTAAGCACTTCTGGAAAAAGCTGCCTACCCGTTTTCTGGATACTGCCCTCGGGGATTTCCTGCTCCAGCAGTGCGTTAGAGCGCAACGAGGCCACGTAGTTTCTGGGGGCAACCAGACGCGCAAAATCAGGAATGCCTGAGCTTGTCACGGCAGCTCCACCCGCATTTATCCAGCGGCTCAGAGCGCCTTTCTGGGCTTCACTCAGGGTGACACCGGGCTCGACGGCGACAATGCCGAACGGATCCAGCTCCCCTGCTTGCTCCGTGAGCTGGTTAGGCGTTGTGGTGACGATAGCAAAGTAGTCTTCTTCAGGCAGCTCGTCCCGAGGCACTCCACGGGGGTGAGCGGGAACCAGGCGGCCTGAGGCATGGCGCAGACCGCTGGCTTGACCGTCAAACCGAGCCCACTCCCCTGGATCGCCGTCCTTGCTGATGACTAATACCGGAAGGACGCGCTCGGGGCGTGTGGCAGGGCTCCAGCTCATCTCGCTTACGATCTCGCCGCGCGTGCTCCGCAGAATGACTTTATGCTGTAGCCATGTCCCCATCTCAGGGCGCTCGTAGATGTTGAGAGTCACCGTGGCGACCGATGCGCCCGCGGCCAGTGACACCGGTGTGCTCCACGTATTTCCTCCGTGCATCAGGGCGACCTCGCCCGTGAAGGCGGCACCATCAGCCGGATTGGTGATCGTCACCGTGACCGGCTGCCAGGCGCGGGGCATCAGCGCTTTGCCGTAGCGCGGGGCTACGGTTAGCTTCGGTCTCGCGGCTAGAGCCGTCGGGGCTACCAATAAAGTTAGCCCTAGAAGAGCCGTCATCAAAGTCAGGCGTCGCATCACAATAAAACTCCTGTAATCACTAACGTCATTATGGCAGATTTAGTTACGGCCCTACCTAAAAATTTCTTCCCCGTACAAATCTCTCAGAAAGTCTTATCTCGGTCATGTAGATTTTCGTGCCTGAAGTGTATTTTGAATACCCTGCATTACCCCGGATAAGAAATCCATGACCAATTAGAATCCATCAATAACCTACCATTATTCTAACTCCGATTAGAAAAATTTCCTTGACATAAGATATAGCACATGCTAAAATCAGCATAGCACCGTTGCTCAATAGCACCGTTGCTCAATAGCACCGTTGCTCAATACTTAGGTTAGGAGTTACGAATATGTTGTCCAGTTTAACCATGTTAATTGTTGGTATTGCAAGTATGCAAACGGGAGGTTCGGGTACATGGGTTGGATACCCTGGGTATACCGCTCAATCGTCCGTTTCTGCCCTCTGGGCTACAGGGCCAAGTGCACCTGTAGAAATCCCAGTTAAAGTAGACACAAAACCCGTTTCGCCAAGTGTGGCTTTTTCTTACACGATAACCACAGGAGATCCAGATACTTTTTCTTACTTCGATAACGGTACTACAAAAACCAAAGAATTACCTGATTATGTTGGTGGTTGGGTTGTTCATGAGAATTGGCCGTGTTCAAGTTCATTTTCAGGAATGGGAGCAGATGGTAAATATTCTTATGTTCTTGCAAGCAACGGTGTGTTAGTCCCACCAAAGCCAGATGGAACGGTGATGCCTATGGAAATTCCAGCCATGACTTATATCAATAAGTATGAGTTTGACGATATTGCATTACAGGGAAAACCTCTGATTCTTAACGATGATTTTGTTGCAGTTGTAGTAACTTTGACTAGGGCTAAGTACACTATTTATATAGCTTCTACTCCAGTTACTCCTCCAGGAGGTGGTTGCAACTAGGCAACTTTGATAAACCTTGGTGCGTCGCTAAAACC